>DASXPA010000086.1:0-9265 GCA_036493915.1 Chthoniobacterales bacterium
TGACCGTAATAAAATGCTGTGCGGCCTGCCGGCTACTGTCATCAGTCCAGGACTGGTGGGTCTTCCGGCGAATAACGAGGATCCGGTGATGCCCGCTGACTTCGACGGCACGGTCTTGCCGCCTCCCGGCGCTCCGAATACTTACGTAGAGTTCCCGGACAGCACAGGCAATAATCTCAACACCTATCGGTTGTGGCATTTTGGCGTTGGATCGCCATTCGGCACGGGCATGACCTTTACTCAGGTTGTTCCGTCCCCGGCCGCCGCGCCCTTCACATTCCTCTGTCCCGGTACTCGCGCCTGCGTCCCGCAACTGGCGCCGCAAACCAATTTGGACGGCCTCTCCGACCGTTTGATGTTCCGCTTCGCCTATCGGAATTATGGCACGCCCTCGGCACCTAACGAGTCTTCCGTAGCGAATTTCACTGTGAATTCGGGAGGCGTTGCTGGCGTTCGCTGGTTCGAGCTGAAAGAGGTCACAAATGGACCCGTCACAGTCAATCAGGAGGCCACCTATCAGCCCGACGCCACCTGGCGGTGGATGGCCAGTGTCGCGATGGATCATTCGTCAAATCTGGCCGTCGGCTTTAGCGCCTCCGACCCTACCATTCATCCGCAGATCCGTTACGCGGTTCACGTAGCAGCGACGGATCCGCCGAGCATGCTGTCTGGTGAGACCCATCTATTTGATGGCACCGGCAGCCAAAGCGCCACTGGCAACCGTTGGGGCGATTACAGTTGCATGACTGTTGATCCAATCGACGACACCACCATGTGGTACACCCAGGAATACTACGCAACAAATAGCAGTTTCAACTGGCGCACGCGCATCGGCAGTTTCCGTATCGACCCGAGTCAGCCGCTGCTCGCCGTGAGTGCAAAATCGAGACTAACTCAAGGCGCGGCTGGACTGTTTGATCTTAACTTGCCGCTCTATGCGGGAGTATCAGGACCGGGACGTGCAGTTGAATCACGCAACGCTGGCGGAAATTACACGATCGTTTTCAACTTCACCAATCCTGTCACCGGTGTTGATCCGACGGTCACGTCAAGCTGTGGAACGGCGACCGCAGCGATTGGCTCAGATAACCATCAAGTGCTGGTGAGTCTCTCTGCCGGTGCCTGCAACGGCCAGTACATCACGCTCCAATTGAACAATGTCACAGATGGAACGACCACAATTAGTCCATCGGTAACCTTCGGCCTTTTGATCGGTGACACCACCGGCGACGGCGTCGTCAATGGGGCGGACGTTTCTCAGACCAAGTCGCAATCAGGAATCGCGGCTTGCCCGCCTAATTTCCGTGTCGATGTCAACGGCGATGGTGTTATTGACGCCAACGATGTTTCCTTAGTGAAATCGAAATCTGGCACCGCGCTGCCCACTTCTCCCTAAGCGGATATCGGCATCGCATTGCCGTAATTTTGGACCGTGCGGCCGCTTGCCAAAGGAATGCAGGCGGCCGCCGGAATCCAGTTCTTCTTGTTATCTGCACGCAACCGGTCGACGAATTACGGGCTCGAAGTGGCGCGATTCGCGAATCGCGCAGATGCTGATGTCGCTTGAGGCATCTGATCGTAGATCCGCCCATTGAAACGACTGGGCTTCCTATCTTCTCCCTTCTTTCCACTCTTCCTCGCCGCGCATTTGACACCTGCGGGGATTGGCCAGAGGAACCTCTGTCATGAGTTGCATCTTAGCTTTCGTAAATGTCATTTCTCTCTTCTTCATATTCGCAGTGATCCCTTCGTCGGTCAGATCGCAGGAATCGAAGCCACTCTCGCCGCAAAGCCTCATGAGCCAGCTGAAGTGGCGCTGCGTTGGCCCTTATATCGGAGGCCGTGTGGTCACCGTGACCGGCGTGCCGGGTAACAACAATCTGTTTTACGCCGGAACGGTTGGCGGCGGAGTTTGGAAAAGTACGGACGCGGGCGTGCAGTGGGGAAACATCACGGATGGCAAGCTGCCCGGCCCGAGCTCCAGCATCGGCGCCATTGCCGTGGCGCCGTCCGATCCAAACACCATCTACGTCGGCACGGGCGAAGCCGATATCCGCGGCGACATGATTCCCGGCGACGGTGTTTTCAAGTCAACCGACGCGGGCAAGACCTGGCAGTCGATCGGCTTGGGCGACGCGCATTCCATCAGCGCCATTCTCGTCGACCCGAAGGACCCGAACATCGTTTATGTCGCTTCCATGGGTCATGTCTTCGCCCCGGACCCCCATCGCGGGATCTTTAAGTCCATCGATGGCGGTAAGACATGGCAGAAGATTTTGTTCGTGGATAACAACACCGGCGCGATCTGCCTGGTAATGGATCCGAATCATCCCGCTGTCATGTATGCCTCAATGTGGCAGGCGGCCCGCATGCCGTGGGGTCTCATCAGCGGCGGACCGGGCAGCGGCCTTTATAAGACGACCGACGGCGGCGCGCACTGGACCGACATCTCTCGCAATCCCGGTTTGCCGGAGGGTGTGCTGGGACGCATGGGTTTGTCCATCGCCGCGAGTACACCCGACACGGTTTACGCCATCATTCAGGCGAAAGAAGGGGGCCTCTTCCGCTCCGACGATGCCGGCGCCACCTGGAAGCGTGTAAACGACGAAATGAAGCTCCGGCAGCGCGCCTTCTACTACATGACGATCTATGTGGACCCGAAGGATGCCAATACCGTTTACGCACCCGAGGTGGACGCGCTCTGGGTTTCGCACGACGGGGCTAAGACGTTTACGAAACTGAAAACGCCGCATGGCGATAACCACGTCGTCTGGATTAATCCTAACGACACCAGGATTCTGTTCGAGGGCAACGACGGCGGCGCCACCGTCTCGACCGATGCTGGCAAAACCTGGAGCACGGAGCACAACCAGCCGACGGCACAGTTCTACCACGTCAATCTCGATGACCAGTTTCCCTATCATATCTACGGCGCGCAGCAGGATGAAGGTTCTTTCGAAGGACCCAGCGCCAGTGCCAGAAAAACGATCCCACTCTCGGCCTGGAAAGAGGTCGCCTACGGCGAAAGCACTTACACTGTGCCTCAGCCGGGAGATCCGAAGATCACCTTCGGCAGCGGCTATTACAGCATCTTCGTGAAGCACGATGAGCGGACGGACGAATACCACAGTGTCAGCCCCTGGCCCAACTATCAGGAAGGCGCATCCTCTGGAGAGCTAAAATATCGTTGGGGTTGGACTCACCCAATCCTCTTCTCGCCGGCTAACCCGAAAGAACTCTTCACTGCGGCTGAGGTGATCTTTAAGAGTGAAGACTACGGCGCGACCTGGAAGCAAATCTCGCCCGATCTCACGCGGAACGACAAGAGTAGGCAGGTGCCGAGTGGCGGCCCGATCGATCTCGACCAATCCGGCGCGGAAATCTTCCCCCTCGTTTCCGCACTCGCGGTTTCACCTCTCGATGCCAATCTCATCTGGGCTGGGTCCGACGACGGCCTTGCACACGTCACGACCGACGGCGGAAAGACCTGGCAGAAAGTCAGTCCACCGGGGCTACCCGAGTCATGGATAAGTTGCATCACGCCATCTCATACCGACAAACAAACCGCTTATCTTACCGCCCGGCGCTACATGTTGGATGACTTTAAGCCTTACGTCTTTAAAACGACCGACCTTGGCAGACATTGGATCGCGATCACGACCGGGCTGCCGCAGGACGAGTTTGTCTTCGATCTGCGGGAAGACCCTAACGACCCTAGCCTGCTCTTTGTCGGTACCCGCAGCACCGTCTATTGCAGCCTCGACGCCGGTGCGCACTGGCAGCCACTCACCTTAAACCTCCCGGTGGCGCAAGTGCGCGACATCGGCATCAACACCCGACAGGGTCAGGTCGTCGCGGCCACTCACGGCCGCTCTTTCTGGGTCCTCGATAATCTTACCTTCCTTGAGCAGCTGACCAAGAACCCGGCCGTCCAATCGGCATCGGGTTACCTCTTCGCTCCGGAGCAAGCCTGGCTCACTCACGATTACGGTGTCCCCGCACCTGACCGCAGGCGTCCTCCGGATGCGGGATACAATCCGCCGTTTGGCGCGACCGTTTTCTTTCACCTGCCGGATAACTATGACGGCAAGACACCGGCCGCTCTGCAGTTCGCCGATGCGCAGGGGAAAGTGATTCGCAGCATTCCTTTCCACCTTGCCACCGCAAAGGAGAAAAAGGACAAGGAACGGGCCACCGCCGCACAATACGGCGTGCACCTGGAGAATGTCGCCGCCGAACCCGAGCACCCCGAAAAGAGCAGCGCGGAAAAGATTAAGGAAAAAGAGGCGAAGCTAGCCGCCGCCGAGCCCGGAATGAACCAACTGCAGTGGGACTTGCGTTATCCCTATGCGACGGAGGTGAAAGGTTACCACGCGCCCATCGCGGCCGGCGGTCTGGAGGATTCGGTCGAAGGCCCTGAAGTCCCGCCGGGGACCTATTCCGTAGTGCTCGACTATGGCGGACAGAAATCGCAGCAGAGCCTGAAAGTCAGTCTTGACCCACGAATCCATGCGACCCAGGCCGACCTGCAGGCGCGGCTCGCGCTCGACCAAAAGATTCACTCGGACCTCGACGCGCTCGATAAGGAGATCAACCAGGCGCTTGCCGTCCGCGATAAGTTAAATCAGGCCGCGCCCTCTCCTGGCACGATCGAGCCGCAAGCCGCGAAAGTTCTGGCCACGCTGAACCACGACATCGACACCGTCGCGCAACTGAAGACAAAAGGCAGCGAAGGCGACCTGCTCTACGGGACGAGATTACGTGACCATCTCGCCTACCTTGCGGCAGACATCGAGTTATCCTACGGCCGTCCGACGGCAGCACAGGAAGCAGTCTTCAAGCAGCTCGACCAGAAAGCAAAGCAAGGCCAGCAAAAGTTACAGGACGACGTTGCCCAAGCGAACAAGGCGGTGGCGCGAGGGGCCGGCTCTACCTAAGCCGGAGTTAGGAAAACCAATAGGCTTGCGTCGATTCAATCGCATGGTCTCGGGCCTGCGCAGGATTGCGGTCACCGAATTACGATCCTCCTGGACTCGCCTGATGCCATGGTGCAGTTGCGGCAGGGGTCAAAGACGACGATGCCGCGAAACGTTGATGGCCAAGAGCTGATATTTTAAGAGAAGCAGCCACCGAACAGTTAAGACACTGGAAGGTAGAATGGAGCCAGGCCGGGTTTATTCGTCACCGCGCCGGGAGTTACTCGGACGTCTTTTGCGGTCGGGATGGAGGCGTCGGGGGCTGAGCCGCCGGCTGACTGGTTGCGCTCAAGGCCCTTTGCAGGAGCGTGTTTGCGGTGTTCCAATCGGGCGGATCCTTTTCCCGCGCCTTGTGCCAATCGGAAAAGCCGGTCTTGGAAATTCTCCCGAGCGCCGGGACGATTTTCGCATAAGAGGTTTTGTCCCCTTGGAAGTAGGCCTTGCCGACCGCGTCTTCCCCCAGCGTCGCGACCAATCCTTCCGCTAATTTGATCTTGTCACGATAGGCTTTGCCGGATTCACCTAGAACCATCTCGGTAAAGTATTGGGTAACAGCTTCGTTGTAATTGTGACCGAAATCCCCCCGGAATTGAGCATTGGAATTGAGATGAACCGTCTCGTGAACCGCCGCCTCCATCTTCGCCGCACTAACGAGTTGCCCGGCGGCGTTCCTGCCCGGGAGCCGGAGCTTAATCGGCTTCTTTTGTGACCGATCTACGAAACCCGGGATATCGTCGACGCTCTCGTTCGACTGCCCAAAGTTGTTGAATTGCTTTTCGAAGACGACGGGGTCTTCCGTGTCGACATTGCCCGTCAACTTCGCAAGGTTTTTCGCGGGGACCCATTTTGTGAGACCACTGGCGGCAATTGCCTTGTCGATCGTGGGCGCGTCACTTTCCCCAAACTCATGTTGTGATTTCCCTTTGAGAATGGGTGCGCGACGCAGGACGAGAGGCTCGCCGCGCGACTGTTGCACGACATGAGACAGCTCGTGCGCGATGAGCTTTCGGCCCTCCGTCGTTCGCGGTGCATAATGACCGTGGCCAAAGGCAATCTTTGAGCCGAGTGCAAAAGCCCTAGCGGAAAGCTGCGAGGCCGCCCGATTCGCAACTTCGTCCTGGTGAACACGGACGCGGCCGAAGTCGAATTGGAAACTCGATTCCATGAGGGCGCGCGTGTTCGCATCGAGCGGTTGACCGGTGGAATTCAAGACTTCCTGTAGCGCCGGCGGGGCTTCTGTCCGCGCGGTTTGGTGGTCGAAGCGGCCTTCCATTTGCAGCCCGGCTGCTGCCCGGCGCGAATCGCCGCCCGGCGCCTGTCCCTGCAGCACTTTTTCGGAGGCGCGATTGGCCTCCTGCTCGAATTCATCCCCCGGCTGGTTGATCGCCAGCTTCGTCCGCACGTTTTCGGGAACGCGCGGCGGAATCGCTGTCCGACTGGGCGTCGGGCTTGTCAGAGGGAAAGCATAAGCGCGCGCGTGCATTTCCGATTCGCATAATAACTACCCACGCGTTTTCCACATCAAAAATAAATTGGGGCGCTATAGCGGCCCTTGAACATTTTCAAAATCCAAGCGGGCGGGACCAGGCCGAGATCGATTCGTCGTGGGTGCGCGGATCTTTTAACCCAGCGCGTAAAACCCGCCCTGGCCACCTGTATCCCTGCAAGATCGGCTTGGAATGGATCTGGTTTTCATATCGACTGCTTTAAGCAGCCAAGTATTGAAGGGTATTACCCCGGTAAGGGTGAAGCACACTCTCCGACCGTGAATCTTCGCTTCGACTGTCCAGATGGAGGTGGTCGATCACTTGGCATAGTGCACACTCCTCTGGCAACAAAGGAAAATGAGAGCTTCAAAATGATTCAGGAGTTCATCGATCATTTTCGACGTTCCCTCTACGGTCGAGAGATCTGCCTGGAGGAACTTGTCGATCTTCTCGGTCGGCGGCATTCGCGCGGGGATAAGGACAGTTGCCCCTCCCGCGCCGGAAACGGATCGGCGATGGCTTTGCCCGCACCTTTGGTCCAACCAGTGACCAGGCCGTGCTTGCCGCTAAATTCGTTCCCCGTCACGGAGATTTCTGATGCCCTGGCAAATCCTTGCTCATCCAACGGCGCTGTCACCTCACAGTGCAGCTCAACGCGCCGCGCTGCTGCCGCCTGCTCGCGTTTTTTTCGCTTCCTCGATCACGCGCTGCTCGATCTCGCGCGGCATTTCCTCGTAGCGACTGAATTCCTCGGAATGCACGCCCCGTCCGCCGGTAAGCGAGCGCAGGATGCTCGCGTAACGGTAGAGTTCCATGGCGGGAACCTCGGCGCGGACGATTTGAAATTGTCCATCGGCATCCGTGCCAATAATTCTTCCGCGACGGCTGGAAAGGTCGCCCACGATTTTGCCCATGCAATCTTCGGGAGTCCGCACCTCGACCGAATTGATCGGTTCGAGCAAACACGGCCGCGCTTTCAGGAACGCTTCCTTAAACGCCCAATAGCCCGCGACCTGGAAGGCGATATCCTTCGAGTCCACCGGATGCATCTGGCCGTCGTAAAAATTCGCCTCCACGTCGACGACGCGACAGCCGGCGAGAATTCCTTCCGCGCAGGCGATCTCGATGCCGCGCTCGACTGACGGCACGAAGACGCGGTCCACGCACTGTCCCGAGAGTGATTCGCTAAACCGGATGCCAGCGTTACGCGGCGCGGGCGCGAGCTTGAGCTCGACTTCGGCGAACTGCCCTGCGCCGCCGGTCTGCTTTTTGTGCCGATACCTATGACCGGCGCGGCCATGAATTGTTTCGCGATACGGCACGCGCGGCTCGATGAGATCGAAATGAACGCGGAAGCGCCGTCCAAGACGCTCAGCGATGACTTCGAGATGCAATTCGCCCTGCGCAGAAATAATCGTCTGGTGCAGCTCAGGATCGGCGCGGAAAACAAATGCCGGATCTTCGTTGTGCAATGTCGCGAGCCCCGCGGCCACCTTGTCCTCTTCGCCCCTCGCCTTCGGTTGCAGCGCGGCATGAATGTTCGGCCGCGGATATTCCGGCACGGGAAGCTTTACCGGATGATTCGCGGTGCAGAGCGTGTCGCCGGTATGCGTGCTCTTGAGTTTCACGGTCGCGCCAATGTCGCCTGCGCCGAGGCGCGACACTGTCTCGCGCGTCTGGCCGTTGAGCAGAAAAATCTGCCCGATCCGTTCCGTGGCGTTGCGGTCGACGTTGAACAAATCGCCGCCGGTCGCGATTTGCCCGGAATAAATCCGAAAGAACGAAAGCTCGCCGAAGTGTTCTTCGTTCATCGTTTTGAACACTTGCAGCACCGGGTCGCTGCCACCGACTTTCACTTCGACCGGAGCGCCGCTGCGCGCGTCTTCTGCATCGACCTTCGCGCGATCGAGCGGCGAGGAACCATATTTCGCGATGAAGTCGAGCAGGCGCCCGACGCCGACGTTTGACGTGGCTGCCGTGCAGAAGAGCGGGATGAACATCTGCGCCTGCACCGCGGCGTGAATCCCCGCGCGCAATTCCTCCTCCGACAACGAGCCTTGCTCGAAGAACTTATTCAGCAAGGTGTCGTCCGACTCAGCGATGAGTTCGATCAGTTCATGATGCAGTTGTGTGGCGCGGTCTTTCCATTCACCGGTCGCCGGCTCTTCGCGAAACTTCCCGTGGCCGTCGGTTTCATACGTCACCACTTCGCTGCGCAAGACGTCGAGCACCTGATTGAATTTCGCGCCGGGATTGATCGGCACATTAAGCGGAAAAACTTTCGGCCCGTAATGCGCGCGCGCGTCGGCCAGCACTTCGTCGAAGTGCGCGTTCTGTTTGTCCACCGCGTTGACCACGATCACCTTCGGGATGCCGCAACCCGTCGCGCATTTCCATACCCGCTCCGTGCCGACGCCGATGCCTTCTTGCGCGTGCACCACCACGAGCGCGAAATCCGCCACCTGCACGGCCGCGAGCGCCTCGCTGATGAAGTCGAGATAACCCGGCGTATCGAGGATGTTCAGTTTCTTGTCCATCCACCTGCAATGCAGGAGCGAGGTCTGCGTAGAAATCTGGTGCTGCTTTTCGCTGACGTGATAATCCGAAACGGTGGTGCCTTGCGCGATGTTGCCCATGCGCCCGATGACGCCCGCGCACGCGAGCATCGCCTCGCTCAGCATCGTCTTGCCGGACGATGCGTGACCCGCGATGGCGAAGTTCCGAAGGTCCGCTGGAGAAGGCGTAGCCATGATTCAAATCCGCTTCTGCTCAACACGCCTCGAATTCGCCGCGGACGCAAGC
>DASXPA010000087.1:0-3486 GCA_036493915.1 Chthoniobacterales bacterium
AAATTTTTGAGCAACTTACCGACCTGTTTTCGGCGTTGGGAAAAACCGTGACGCACTAGAGCGCTCAGAATTCCAAGATCATGGTCTGGCAGTTCGCCCGGCGCGCGGGGGGTCAAACGAACGACCGCGGATTCAACCTCGGGAGCCGGCACGAAAACGCTTGCCGGGATGCTGCGCAGAAATTCCACGCGATATTGCGCCTGAACGAGAAGCGTGAGAATTCCGTAATCTTTCGAGCGCGGAGCTGCGGAGAGACGGGCCGCGACCTCGCGCTGTAACATCAACAAAGCCATGATAATGGGAGTCGGACTTTGCAGGAATCGAAAGAGCATCTCCGTCGCCGAGTAGTAGGGGAGGTTTCCCAACAACTTCACTGGACCGCTCGCAAAGAGCCGCCGGACGTCGAAAGTGAGAGCGTCGCCATGGACGATTTCGAGAGAGTTCTCCGAAAAGCGGTCGCCTAGAAAACTTGCGAGCCGCGCATCCTTTTCAATTGCCAAAACGTGCGCGCCGGAAGCGAGTATTGGTTCCGTGATCGCACCCAAACCAGCCCCAATCTCCACTACAAAATCGCCGCTCGAAATTTCCGCCTGCTGCACGATCCAGCGGGCCAGGTTTTGATCGTGCAAAAAGTTTTGCCCGAGCGTCTTGACCGGCGTTACGCGAATCTCACGGAGCGTGCGACTGATCTCCGAAAGTTTCATAAAACAGACAAAGCGAAGCGAGTTCTTAAGCAGACGGCGACCGTTTTGTTCACAAAATCCTGTGAACAAATTGCTCCTTCGCCAGGCAGATTATTCACAAGTTATTCCACGGCACGAAAGCGCTCCTGTGGACGCCTTCTTCTGGGAGGCACCAGAGAGTGCCTGTCTTCGTTCCTTAGTGCACCGCCGGCTCCCCTCGCGCTTCGCGGAGCGAAGCGTCTACACTTCATCTCGCAGGACCTTCGCTTTCGCAGCTGGCAACGGAACGCGCTTCCTTTTGCTCTTGAGAAATGTGCGGCGTGCATCTCCCAGCGTTGCGCCCTCAATGAAGTAGACGCTCGCCGCGCGCCCGATCGCGTAAGTGCCGCCGCCAGCTACCATCCCACAAACAACATTCCCCCATCCCGGGAAAAACTTCAGAGCAGCCCGGGTCCCTTCCCGCAACACCATTCCGAGACCGACATTCGCCCCAAGCGCGCCGACGAATTCCGTCGCCGCACGCATGCTTCGTTCGCGACCGCTCACATACATGATGCCCGAAACCATGACGAGCTGGAGGGTCGTGAGAATCGGCAGATCGGCGAGCGGGATGGGCTGCGCCCCGATCGCGGCGCAGATTGCGCTGGTCGACTTGATGAGCATCTCTGCAATCTCCAGTTTGGCCCCGCGATCGCCGCCCATTCGCACCATTTCGACGCGGGCTTCGTTAGGCAACTCGCTCGCGAGAACGCCGCGCACCGCCGTGCCTAACGAAAAGTTGCCGATCAGACTCGCGCGGATTTTTGGCGAATCGGCCAGGGCCGCCCGTTGCAGAGCGGTCCCTTCACCCGGCACGGCTTCTTCGGTCCGGAGTTCGATCAACTTCGGTGGTCCACTGGCTTCAGCATTCCAGGCGAGCAATTTCTCCAAACGCTCAATCTCTTTGCCGGTCGCCACCTTCGCCGCCCGCTCGGCCGGGAGGAAGAAAAAGAGATCGGCCGGCTGTGACTTGAGCTCCTCGCGAATGAGCGCAAGCGCAGCCTCATCGGCGCCGCGCGCATCGAGCAACTGCAGCGCGCCGTGGTGGCCGACGACAACGTTTTGCCAGCGAAAAAGGCCCGTCAGCGTCTCGCGCGACGGCTCATCGCAATCGGCATCGGCAAAAATGCGCGCGACAAAATCGAGCAGCGGGATCGGATGCGATCCGGCGAGGACAAAGCGCGGCGTGCGCTGTTGGAGGAACAATTCCTTGAGCGGCGTGAGCTCGTGCAGGATCGGCTTTTGCATCGATTCCGGGAGCTTGCCGAGGAAACCTTCGAGACGTTCGACGATGTGGAGGAGGACGGAGTTATTCATCGCGGGCGAGTCATCGCCGAAACATGAAGCGGAGTGAATTGTTTTGCGAATCTGGCTTCGGCGCACCGGCTGGCAAGATGCTGCAGTTCATGCTAGAGAAGCGCCCGGGCGAGCGCTTCGCCTAACGAATCATGTTTTCCCAACTCGGCGACAAGCTTCAGGATATCTTCAAGGATCTGCGCGGGCACGGCGCGATCAGCGAGACGAACATCAGCAATGCCATGCGTCAGGTGCGCCTCGCTTTGCTCGAGGCCGATGTCGATTACCAGGTCGCGAAGACTTTTGTCGCGCGGGTGAAGGAAAAGGCGATGGGCGAGGAAGTGCTGCGTAGCATCACGCCCGGACAACAGGTCGTGAAGATTTTTCACGACGAGCTGACTACGCTCCTCGGCGGCGACGCCGAGCCGCTCAACCTGCAAAAGCCCGCGCGCATTCTCATGGTCGGGCTGAATGGCGCCGGCAAGACCACTTCCTCCGCCAAACTCGCGCGTTACCTGAAGAAAGAAGGGCGCGCGCCGCTTCTCATCGCCTGCGATCTGCAGCGACCGGCGGCGATTGAGCAATTGGCAACGTTAGGCAAACAGGTCGAGGTTCCCGTTTACACGCCCGCGCCTAACGAAAAGAACGTGAAGCGCGTAGCCGCCGCGAGCCTCGATTGGGCTGCGGAGCAAGGCGGCAACGTGCAAATTTTCGACACCGCGGGACGACAGGAGATCGACACCGCGTTGATCGAGGAGATCAAGCAGCTGAAGGAATTTCTCAAGCCGCAGGAAGTGCTCCTCGTCGCCGATGCCGCGACCGGCCAGCAGGCGGTGAGCGTGGCGACGCACTTTCACGAAGCCCTCGGTATCACCGGGATCGTCCTGACGAAGCTCGACGGCGACGCGCGCGGCGGCGCGGCCCTTTCGATGCGCGAGGTAACGCAGCGGCCGATCAAGTTCGGCGGTGTCGGCGAGAAGCTCGATCAGTTCGAGCCCTTCGTTCCGGATCGGCTCGCCGGCCGGATTCTCGGGATGGGCGACATCGTCGGCCTGGTCGAGAAGGCAGCGGAAGCGATCGACGAAGAGGAGGCGGCGCGAATGGAGCAAAAGCTGCGGACAGCGTCGTTCGATTTCAATGATTTCCTCGCCCAGTTCAAGATGATGAAAAAGCTCGGCCCGCTCGAGAACATCCTCGGCATGCTCCCGGGCATGAATCAGATCAAAGGCGGAGTCAACGTGGACGAAAAACAGATCAAACGCACCGAAGCGATCGTCCTTTCGATGACCGATCACGAACGCCGGCGTCCCGACATTCTCAACGCCCGCCGCCGCCAACGGATCGCCGCCGGGAGCGGCAGCACGGTGACTCAGGTCAACGATCTGCTCCAGCGATTCAACCAGATGCGCAAACTAATGAAGAACGCCGGCAAAATGAAACGGATGATGGCGCAAATGCAGCGCATGAA
>DASXPA010000088.1:0-4558 GCA_036493915.1 Chthoniobacterales bacterium
GCGGAATGTCTTCCGCTTCGGCGGTGAAGAGGGCGTCTTCGCCGATGTTCTTGGCGTGATCGCCGACTCGCGATGAAAAGCAGCTCAAGGTAATCGCCGATTCGGTCTGGCGGGACTCGTCCATCTCGATCAACCGAAGCGACCGGTGATGTAGTCTTCGGTCTTGCGTTCGCGCGGCGCGCTGAAGAGCTGCGCGGTGTCGCCGAACTCGATCAGTTCGCCGACGTAGAAGAAGGCGGTTTTATCGGAGACGCGACTGGCCTGTTGCATGTTGTGCGTCACGATGACGATCGTGTACTGCTCGCGCAGCTCGCGGATCAGCTCTTCGACCCGCGCGGTCGCGATCGGGTCGAGCGCGCTACAGGGTTCGTCCATCAAGAGCACTTCCGGTTCGACGGCGATGGCGCGCGCGATGCAGAGCCGCTGTTGCTGGCCACCGGAAATGCTCATGCCCGGCTTCTTCAGGTCGTTCTTCACTTCATCCCAGAGCGCCGCCATGCGGAGCGATTTCTCGAGACGCTCGTTGAGGAGATGACGATCGCGCACGCCGTTCAGGCGCAGGCCGACGAGGACGTTTTCCTCGATCGACATGGTTGGAAACGGATTCGACTTTTGAAAGACCATCCCGATGCGTCGGCGCGCCATCGCGGGGTCGCTCTCCGCACGATAAAGATTCTCGCCGTGGAAAAGAATCTCGCCCTCGATGCGGGTGCGCGGGACGAGTTCGTGCATCCGGTTGAGGCAACGGAGGAAAGTCGATTTGCCACAACCGCTTGGTCCGATGATCGCGGTGACGGTTTGCGCCGGGATTTGAATGGTGATGTTTTTGATCGCCTGTTTTTCGCCGTACCAGATCGAGAGATTTTTGACGTCGAAGGCGGGCGTCGATGGTGGCGCGGCGGGCGCAACCGCGGGCGCGGGCGTGATGGCGCTGCTTTGAGGAGGCGTCGGTGGTGACATCGTGAGGTTGGACATTTCGTTAGGTGACCCGGGCGGCGCGGTCGCGAGTGAGGAAGCGGACGGAGATGTTGATGACAAAAATTCCCACGACGAGGACGAGTGCGCCGGCCCAGGCCTGCCGGTGCCAATCTTCATACGGCGAGATCGCGTAGGAGAAAATTTGCAGCGGGAGCGCGGCGATCGGCTCGGCCAGGTTGCGATTCCAAAAGCGGTTGCCGAAAGCAGTGAAAAGGAGCGGCGCGGTCTCGCCGGCGATGCGCGCGAGGGCGAGAAGAATGCCGGTGATGATGCCCTTCGACGCCGTCTTCATGACGATGTGGATGATCGTTCGCCAGCGGCTGATCCCGAGCGCGAGGGACGCTTCGCGATATCCGTTAGGCACAAGGAGGAGGACTTCTTCGGTCGTGCGCATGATGAGCGGGATCATCATAAAACCGAGGGCGAGTCCGCCGGCATAAGCGGAGAAACTTTTGAAGCGCAAAACAACGAGCCCGTAAACCACCACCCCCCAAGTGATGGAGGGGACGCCGTTGAGAATGTCGGCGACGAAACGCAGCCACCAGTTGCTCCGGGCCGAGCCGTATTCCGCGAGATGCACGCCGCCCAGGACGCCGACCGGAATGCCGATAAGCGACGCCAAACCAAGCAGCTCGAGGGTGCCCATGATAGCGTTGGCCATCCCGCCGCCGAGCTCGCCGACCGGCTTCGGAAGTTGGGTGAAGAAGTTCAGGTTGACCGAGCCGGCGCCTTTCTGCAGGAGGTAAAAGAAGACGAGACCGAGCGGCGCGACGACGAGGACCGCGGCGAGCATGGAGAGGCCGGAGGCGAGGGCGCTTTTGGTTTTGCGCCAGCTGTGATAGTCGCGTCGTTCCGTCGTCATTGTTCGGCAAGAATTGCTAAGGAACGCAGGAAAGCAGGAAATTTGTTAATCATCTTTTTTCTTCCTGCGTTCCTGCTTTCCTCAGATATTTTCTCGTTAGGTATGGTCAGGTGCCCCGCGTCGCAGCGGAGTTTCGCAAGGTCCGGAGCAGGAGTTGCCCGATCAGGTTGGCGAGAATGGTGATGCCGAAGAGGACGAGGCCGATTTCAAACAAGGCCTGCAGATAGAGATCGGTCGTCGCTTCGGTAAATTCATTCGCGATCACGCTCGCGAGCGTGTAGCCGGGCGCGAAAAGTGAGGCGGCGATCTGCGGCGTGTTTCCGATCACCATCGTAACCGCCATGGTTTCGCCGAGGGCGCGGCCGAGCCCGAGAATGACTGCGCCGAAGAGTCCGCGCTTCGCATAGCTGAGGACGGCGATGCGCGTCACTTCCCAGCGTGTCGCACCGAGCGCATAAGCCGCTTCGCGCTGCAGATCGGGAACGCTCCGCAAAATTTCGCGCGAGACCGAGGTGATGATCGGCAGGATCATGATCGCGATGATGATCCCGCCGGCGAACATGCAGACGCCGTAGATCGGGCCGGTGAAAAGCCCGGTCCAGGCGAAGTATTTTTTCAAAAACGGGAATGGATAATCCCGCAACCACGGGATCATGACGAAGATGCCCCAAAGTCCAAGGATCACGCTCGGGATCGCGGCGAGCATTTCGATGAGCGAGGTGAGCGGCTGCCGAATCCAGAGCGGCGCCAGCTCCGTCAGGTAAACCGCCGTCGCGATGCTCAACGGCACCGCGATGATAAGCGCGATGAGCGAGGAAACGATCGTCCCAT
The DNA here is from genome assembly GCA_036493915.1 of Chthoniobacterales bacterium. GTDB lineage: Bacteria > Verrucomicrobiota > Verrucomicrobiia > Chthoniobacterales > UBA10450 > Palsa-1392. The sequence goes on from DASXPA010000088.1 coordinate 2,672, forward strand.
AGATAAACGGGAGAGCGCCGAATTGCTCGGCCACCGGATCCCAGGTCGACGTCGCGAGGAAATGGAAGCCGAACTTCTTGATCGACAATTCCGAGCCGCGAGCAAGTTGCCATCCGACAAGAAAAACGAGCACGACCACCGCCAGGGCCATCGCGAGGGTGAGCCATTCGAATGCTTTGTCGGCAAAGCGCGAAGGCGCCGGCATCTCCACGCGGGCGCGTGGAGATGCCGCGGCGACAGGCATTGGTGCGACGACGGGCATGCCCTTTACTCGTTAGGCCGGTTGGCGCGCGAGAGCGACGGAGATAAAAGCAGGATTCGCCAGAACCATCCTCGACGCGCGGAAGCGCGTCCCTCCGGAGAAACATGCTCCCGCATGTCCAGGTTCTGCCGGGTCGCTGCTCGCAGGCTGGAGCATCAGTACTTAATCTCGCCGATCCGCTGCAGAACGCGCTTTTGCAACGCATCGGGGAGCGGCGCGTAATCCAAATCCTTCGCCATTTTCTCGCCGTCGGTCTCGGCCCATTTCAAGAACTCAACCAGCTTCTTCCCCTTGGTCGCATCCTTTTGCTGCTGATAAACCAGCAGCCAGGTCGCGCCCGCGATCGGGTAGGCGTTTTCTCCCGGCGCGTTTGTCATGGAGAAGCGGAAGTCTTCCGGAACTTCCGCCGTCGCGAGGGCAGCGGTGACCGACTCCAGCGTCGGCTTCACAAATTTGCCCGCCGCATTTTCCAAATCGGCATAGGGCATTTTGTTTTGCAGCGCGTAGATGAGCTCGACGTAACCGATCGAGTTCGGCGTTTGCTTCACCTGGCCGGAGACACCCTCATTGCCCTTGCCGCCCAGACCGGTCGGCCAGCTCACCGAGGTGTTATTGCCGACCTTCGATTTCCATTCCGGGCTCACCTTGCTCAGGTAATCGGTGAAGATAAAAGTCGTGCCGCTGCCATCAGAGCGATGCACCACCACGATATCCTCGTTAGGCAATTGCGCCCCGGGATTGAGCCCGGCGATCCGCGGGTCGTTCCACTTCTTGATTTTGCCGAGGTAAATGTCGGCGATCGTCGCGCCGTCGAGTTTCAAAGTCGGATCGCCCGGCAGGTTGTAAGTGATGACCACTGCGCCCGCGACCGTCGGGATATGGAGCAACTTGCTTGGAGCTTTGGCGAGATTGGCGTCGCTCATCGGGCCGTCCGAGGCGCCGAAGTCCACCGTCTGCGCGAGGATTTGTTTCTGGCCGCCGCCGGAACCGATCGACTGATAATTAAACCGGACCGACGGATCGATCTTCGCGTAAGCGTCGAACCATTTCGAGTAAATCGGATAGGGAAAAGTGGCGCCTGCGCCGTTGATCGTCATCTGCGCCGAAGCCGTGGCGGCGACGCCGAAGACGAGCAAACCAGCGAGGAATTTGCGAGTGGTGGAGTGAAGTTTCATCGTGCTGTCACCGTGCCGCAGAGCCCTCCGAAGGGTCAAAATCTTTAGTGTTACAATCTCGTGACGCGGACCACCGGCGCGGCCTCATGTGCCAGAAAACGCTTGTCGTTAGGCAATCTCTCGACGAAAGATGTTTGCCGCATGAGCCGCCACAACACACTTCGCGCAATCGTCGCGAGTAGCTTGCTTGGCGCCTTTCTCTTTGCCCTTACGCTCGTCGCGTCGCCCGAGTTGCACGCGCGCTTTCACGCCGACGCCGGTTCGCCGAACCACGAGTGCGCCGTCACCCTTCTTGCGACCGGAAAATACCAGCAGGCGGATGCGCCGCCGGTCTTCGTGGCGCCGCAGCCTGCGGTCCTTTTCGAGAAAATTCCGGCGCTCGCTCCCATCTGGGTCGCGGCGCCATTTCTTGGCGCGCGCATCTTCGAGCACGCGCCACCCGCGCTCTCC
>DASXPA010000089.1:0-2532 GCA_036493915.1 Chthoniobacterales bacterium
GGCTTCCCGCCGGGGACAACGACCACTTCCTCGGGAGTCGCGGTGACTCCGCGCGTTTCACTCACGTATTGCGCGATCGTCTCGCGGAGGGGCGGCAGGCCGGCCGAGGGCCCGTAATGGGTGAAGCCCTTATGCAGCGCGTCGCAACCCGCCTCGATGATGTTGGCGGGAGTATTGAAGTCGGGCTCGCCGATCTCGAGATGAACAATGTCGCGGCCCCCGGCCTCGAGGGCGCGCGCCTTCACCAACACTTCGAATGCCGTCTCGGTGCCGAGACGCGCCATGCGTTGGGCGAGGCGCAGTTCGGGAGGCTTATTCATTGGCCGAAAAAAGCGAGAAATTCATGGAAGCTAGCTTGCGGTTTTCCGAAACTCAGACAAGTGGAAATCGCCGCACCGCCGCGGGACGGATGTTTCCGCATGCGGCGAAGGACCGCCCGCCGAGTCGATTCCGAGCGATGAAAATGCTCGTTAGGCACGGCGAGACGAATCTGGCTTCTCCGTCGGGAATGGTGGAAACTTCGGAAGTGCGAAACTGCGAATGCGAATTTTAATCGCGCCCGACAAGTTCAAGGGCTCGTTAGGCGCGCACGAGGTCGGCGCGGCGCTGGCGGCGGGAGTGCGAGAGGCGTTACCCGCGGCGGAAGTGGAGATTTGTCCGCTGGCCGATGGCGGCGAAGGCACCGCGGAGGTGATCCGCCTCGCGCTCGGGGGCGAAAGGATTTCCTGTCCGGTGCACGACGCCCGGGGTCGGCCGGTCGAGGCTGGTTATGGCTGGGTGCCGGCATCCCGCCGCGCGGTCATGGAGATGAGCGCCGCCGCCGGGCTCTTCCGTCTTCAGCCTAACGAACGCGATCCGCTCACTGCCTCCACCTTCGGGGTCGGGGAGATGCTCCGTTGCGCCGCCGCCCGCGGAGCGGAAGAGATCACTCTCGGACTGGGCGGGAGCGCGACAAACGACGGCGGCTTTGGCCTGGCGCGCGCCCTCGGCTTTCAGTTTTTCACGGCCGCCGGCCGGGAATTGAGCGGAGCAGTTCCCGACCTGCTCGATCTGGCGCGAATCGCAGTGCCTAACGAACCAAGTTTACCGCGAGTGGTCGCGGCCTGCGATGTGCGCAACCCTCTCCTCGGGCCGACCGGCGCCACCCGCACTTTCGGCGCGCAGAAAGGCGCTACGCCGAAGCAAACGGAAATCCTCGAGCGCGCGTTGCGCCGGCTGGCCGACGTGGCAGCTGAGACCTTCGGCAGCGATCATCGCGCGACGGCGGGCGCGGGCGCGGCCGGCGGCCTCGGCTTTGGGCTCCTGACCTTTTGCGGTGCGACGGTTCGATCCGGTTTCGAAGTCGTCGCGGAGTTAATTGGATTGCGCGAAAAAATTACGCGCGCCGACGTCGTGATCACGGGGGAAGGAAAATTGGATCGGCAAACTCTCTCGGGCAAAGCCCCGGCCGGTGTGGCACGGCTCGCGCGGGCCGCCGGCAAACGCGTTTTCGCAATTGTCGGACAAGCGGAGGGCAAGGAGCCGGGTGAACTCTTTGACGCAGTGATTGCGCTGAACGACACGAGCCCGTCTTATCGCGACACGGAGAAGCTGCTGCGAGAGAGAGCGCGCGAGCTCGCCCTGCAGTTATCCGATCGCCAGTCTTCCGACCCGAAGGAGGGAGCTGATCCTGGCGTCTCGCGCACAAGCGTTGACCAATGAAGGAGAGTCAGAGCGAGGGTTTGCAAGTCCGGCGCATGATCGAGGCGGATGCTGTCGCCGTGGCTGAACTGGCCGGGGAGCTTGGTTATCCGGGCGAAGCGGAGACGATCCGCGCGCGTATCGAAAAGATCGGCGACGCCGATTTGCTGCTCGTCGCAGTGACGGCAGCGGATCGGCCGGTCGCGTTCATCCAGGCGCATCGCGTCTGCATTATCGAAGCCGGTTTTCGCGTGGAGATTCTTGGGCTGGTGGTGTCGGCAAAGGCGCGGCGCGGTGGGATCGGGAGGAGGTTAATCGCCGAAGTGGAACAGTGGGCGGCGAGCAGCGGCGCAGAGGCGGTGGTCGTGCGCAGCAACACGCAGCGGATGGACAGCCATATTTTTTATCCGGCTTTGGGTTATAACCAGATCAAGACTCAGGCTGTGTATGCCAGGCAACTGATGGGCTGAATCTCGACGAAGACTTCCCGTTATTTCTGCTCGTCCGCCGAGTTTCGCGGCGTATTTTGAGTCATGAAATTCAAGACTTATCTGTTTCGGTTTTTTGCTTTTCCAGACGACGAAAAACGGAAGGCAGAAGTGTTTGTGAAGGCGCAGCATCAAGGATCGTCGCCAATGAGCGATGAGGCGGTGCAGAAGGCAGCGGGCGCGATCGCGGCCGCGCACATTCCGGAGCTAAAGCCGCTCTCTTCGAATCCCGGGAAGTTGATCAAAACGAGCGAGGAAGCTCCGCCCGTGGAATTTTTCCGACTCGACGAACACGCGGACGTGGTCGTCTGGGAATCGAACGAGCGGCCGGCTTCGGCGGGATAGGTGCGGAAAAGTGTCTCCC
>DASXPA010000090.1:0-3011 GCA_036493915.1 Chthoniobacterales bacterium
TGGCCTCATTGGCCTCGCCGTGATGGGCGAAAACCTCGTCCTCAACATGGAGTCGAAAGGCTTCAATGTCGCAGTTTACAACCGCACCACCGAGGTCACAGACAAGTTCGCGACCAATCGCGGCAAAGGAAAAAACATCCAGCCGACGAAGACGATGGATGAATTTGTCGGAGCGCTTTCGCGTCCGCGCAAAGCGATGATCATGGTTAAGGCCGGCAAGCCGGTCGACGCTGTCATCGACCAACTCGTGCCGCTCCTGGAACAAGGCGACGTCATTATCGACGGCGGCAATTCACTTTTCACCGACACGCAGCGCCGCTGCAAGGATCTTGAGGCAAAAGGAATTCATTTCGTTGGGTGCGGCGTTTCCGGCGGCGAAGAAGGCGCGCTCAAAGGTCCGTCACTCATGCCCGGCGGCCCGCGAGCATCGTGGGAAATCATCGCACCGATCTATCAAAAAATCGCCGCGCTCGTGGAAGGCGAACCGTGCTGCCGCTACATGGGATCCGACGGCGCTGGCCACTACGTCAAAATGGTGCACAACGGCATCGAGTATGGCGACATGCAGTTGATCTGCGAAGCGTATGCGATTTTGAGCGGCGTTCTTGGCCTAACGACAGATGAGTTGGCCGACATCTTCACGGAATGGAATCGCGGCGACCTCGACAGCTACCTGATCGAAATCACTTCGCAAATTTTCCGCAAACACGACGCCGAGACAGGCAAACCGATGATCGATGTGATCCTCGACAAAGCCGGTCAAAAGGGAACCGGCATCTGGACGTTGCAGTCGGCGATTTCGCAGTCGGTCGTCATCTCCACGATCAATGCTGCCGTCGAAGCGCGCGTTATCTCCTCGCACAAAGACGATCGCGTCGCGGCCTCGAAAGTTCTGCCGGCGCCGAAGGTCGAGAAGTTCAGCGGCAATCGTGACGATCTCATCGCGGCGGTGCACGACGCGCTTTACGCCTCCAAGATCGTCTCCTACGCGCAGGGAATGGATTTGTTAGGCGCAGCGAGCAAGGAGTTCAAGTGGAACCTGAATTTCGGCGACATCGCCACGATCTGGCGCGGCGGCTGCATCATTCGCGCGAAATTCTTGAACCGGATCGTCGAAGCCTACAAACGCAATCCCAACCTTCACAACCTGCTCCTCGATTCCTATTTCACCGACATTATCGCGAAGACGCAACACAACTGGCGCATCGCGATCGCGACCGCGGTGCGGCAAGGCGTCGCGGTGCCGGCATTCAGCGCGTCGTTAGGCTACTACGACAGCTATCGGCAGGCGCGCTTGTCCTCCAACCTCCTCCAGGCGCAGCGCGACTTCTTCGGCGCGCACACTTACGAGCGCGTGGATAAGCCGGGGATTTTCCACACCGACTGGATGGGAAGCGGGGGGGAAGAAAAGAGAACCGAGCCAAAAGAGACGCCGAAACGGCACGCGGCTGAGTAGTCGCTCGTTCGTTATGCCAATCTACGTTTACGAAACCACCGATCCGGCGAAGCCGGCGCGATGCTTCGAGGTGAAGCAGGGAATGAAAGATGAGCCGCTGCGGGTCGATCCCGAGACCGGCGAAGCGGTCCGACGTGTTATCTCCGGCGGTTATGGCGTGCACGTTGCGGGCAGAGCAGTTGCTTCCACTGCGGCGCCATCGCGCGGCGGTTGCGGTCCTGGCTGCGGCTGTCATTAGAACGGCTCACACGCTTTTACAGGTCTGGAGGGACGACCTCCGTGTCTGATTCCTCGGCCAAACACGGACCGGACAGCGCCCGTTCCTTTCAATCAAGGCTTGTGCAAAAGTGCAGGAACCCGCTTCAGTCGCCTAACGGTATGAGACACGCGCGTCGCGATCCGTTGATGACGTGGCGGGGGGCGAGATTTCGGCAGTTTAATTTGCTGGCCTACAATCGATTCCTCGCTCAAAAACGTAATCCTACCTGAGAAACCCATGCACCATCCACCTACAGCAACCAGCAAAGTCGCGGCCACCGCGTTGATTTTCTTGATCGGTCTGAGCACTTCGCTTTTCGCCGTCTCGCCGGAAGCGGCGAAGCACGGCAACCAAGGCAATGCCCTCGCGCAGCAAGGCAAATACGATGAGGCAATCAAGGAGTTCAGCGCCGCGATCAACGAAAATGTGAAAGATCCGCGCTTTTATCTCGATCGCGGGCGGGTCTATCGGGTCGCGAATAAAATCCCCGAAGCGGTGGCCGACTTTGGCAAAGCAATCGAGCTCGCGCCGCAGGACGCCGCCGGCTATTTCGAGCGTGGCAAAACCGAGCTGAGCCAGAATCAGTATGAGCCCGCGCTGACCGATTTGAACAAGGCGATTGAGTTAAGCCCTAACGACACCGATGCCTACTACCGGCGTGGCCTTACCGAATATCATGAGCGAAAGTTCGATCAGGCGGTTCAGGATTACGCCAAAGCGATCCAGCTCGACCCTAACGATCTGAACGCCTACAACCGGCGGGCCGACGTCTACGTCGCGACGGGCCAATTTGCCCAGGCTCTGCCCGATCTCGAAACGGCCCTGCGCCTCAAGCCGAACGATCCTGCCACGATGCAGCGGATCCAATTCGTGAAAAACCAGATCGCTCAAGCGGCCATGACGCCGCCGCCGCCGCCGCCGCCGACTCCAACCCCTGCGCCGACGCCGGTTCCGAGCGCCTTTGCTCTCACGCCGCTCACCATCACCTACGGCGTTATCATCCTCGTTATCATTATCATGGCGATCCTCTTCTGGGCGCGTACCCGGGCGCGACGCGAACCGACGGTCGAGAAGTAGGAAGGCCTTTCTTCCCGCAGGGCGATCCTTGGGTTGAGAAATTTTTTTGACAGGTCAGAGGGCGCGGTTAGCTTGCCACCGCTTTTTCGGAGAACGAGGCAAGTCCCATGGCCGTTCCGCTAGTTGACGGCTCTGGGACTTTCGCTTCTTACGACGCAAAGCGACCGGTTTGTTCCCGCGCCTGCGGGACGAGCTCGATGAACAGCGGCCCACATAGCT
>DASXPA010000091.1:0-28485 GCA_036493915.1 Chthoniobacterales bacterium
CGGCCGCTCTGATCGTAGCCGGCCGTGCAACGATAAGTCGGCAGTGCGACGGAGAAAGGTCGCCGCAAACGCGCCGCTTGCAGCACCCATTGCCGCGCGCGTTTCGGATCGCAAAGCGCGCCCCCGCGAGCGCCACCCAAAGGAACTGAATGAACTTGCAGAACGTACCCATCCACTTCTCGCACGAGGGCGGCGAACTCGGATTCATCGAGCCACGAAGGCAATGTCGTAATGACAAAGCGGACGGGATGAATCGCGCTGCGGAGCTGCTGCAGCCAGGCGCGATACGCGCCGAGGTTCCGCTGTGCGCAATCGTAATCGAGCTGGAATTCTTGCACCGCAACGTGGTGCGCGTCCGCCTCCGCGACTAACGATCGGGCCACTGACTCGATCGCACGCAAGCGGGGGGCGCCCTCCTTTGGAAAGGCGAACGGCGCTACGCGCAAGGCGAGACTGCAGCGGCCATGTTCTGTCCTGCGGACCTCCTCCCAGTCGATGTTTGCCCTAACGACTCGCGGAGTTTGGCCGGACCATTCGATTTCCGCGCCTAACAAAACTACGCCACCGAAATGTTGCTTTGCTTCCACCAGCGCGTTGTCGACCGCGGGAGTCCAGTCGCGCTGCCAGAGATAGCCGCGCTGCGGCAGCGCTCCAGAAACCATCGGCGGCGTGCGGCTGCAACCGAGGGCGAAGAGCGCGCCCAGGGTAGCGATAGTTGCCGGAAGTCTTCGCCTCAAATCCATAACGTGCGGTCGAAGGTGCGATACTGGATCGCTTCGCTCACATGCTCGGGTGAGATCGAGTCCGCCTCCGCGAGGTCGGCAATCGTTCGCGAGACTTTGAGGATACGATCGTAGGCGCGCGCGCTCAGGTTCAGCTCCGTCATGGCGATGCGAATCAGCTCTTGCGAGTCGTCGCCTAATGAACAGTGCGCTTTGATCGCGCGCGGCGTCATGCGGGCGTTGCAGGTGATATTTTTGTCGAAACGAAAGCGATCGCGTTGCCGCTCGCGCGCCGCGCCGATGCGTTCTCGAATCGCGCTGGAATGCTCCTCCGCGCGATCGCTTGAGATGTCGCGGTATTCGACTGCCGGCACTTCGATATGGAGATCGATCCGGTCGAGGAGCGGGCCGGAGATGCGTTGGCGATAGCGTTGCACCTGCACCGGGCTGCAACGGCATTCGCGTTTGAGATCGCCGAAATAGCCGCATGGGCAGGGGTTCATTGCCGCTACGAGCATGAACTCGGAAGGAAACGTCACGGTGCCGGCCGCGCGGGAGACGGTGACGCGCCCGTCTTCCAGCGGCTGGCGCATGACCTCGAGGGTCGACCGTTTGAATTCCGGCAGCTCGTCGAGAAAGAGGACACCATTATGCGCGAGACTCACCTCGCCGGGCGCGGGCGTGGCCGAGCCGCCTAACAATCCCACGTCGGAGATAGTGTGATGCGGCGAGCGAAATGGGCGGGTCGCGACGAACGAGCGCTCGCCGCCTAACAATCCCGCGATGCTGTGGATTTTTGTCGTCTCGATCGCTTCCTCCAAAACCATCGGCGGCATGATCGTGGCGATGCGTTTCGAAAGCATCGATTTGCCGGAGCCGGGCGGGCCGACCATGAGAATGTTGTGACCGCCGGCGACGGCAACTTCGACCGCGCGCTTCACGTGGGCCTGGCCTTTCACATCGGCGAAATCGACCTCGTAATTTTGGTGGGTGGCGAAGAACTGCGTGAGGTCGCCGCGCACCCGCGCGAGATCCGTTTCGCCGGTGAGAAATTGGAACGCCTCCCGCAGGTTGCGCACGCCGAAGACGTCGATGCCTTCAACCATCGCCGCTTCCTGTGCGTTCGCTTCGGCCACGATGAGGCCGCTCTTGCCTCGGCGGCGGGCTTCGAGGGCGATCGGCAAAACGCCTTTGACCGGGCGAATCGCGCCGGTGAGGGCGAGTTCTCCGACGAAGCTGTAGCTCTCGATTTTTGCCGGATCGGTTTCCTGACTGACCGCGATCATGCCGAGTGCGATCGGCAGGTCGAAGCTCGGGCCTTCCTTCTTAATGTCGGCAGGCGCGAGATTGATCGTGGTGCGCGAGCGCGGCCAGCGGTAGCCGCTGTTGGCGATCGCCGTCGTGACGCGATCACGGCTTTCTTTCACCGCCGTGTCGGGTAAGCCCACGATCACGATCGCAGGGTCGCCCGCGCCCGCGTTGACCTCGATCTCGACTTCATAGGCATCGACGCCAAACAGGGCGGCGGAATAGATCCGGGAGAGCACGGCGCGAGCATCTCAGAAGACCTCGCGGAAGTCCAAGCCGCTCTCGAGGAAAATCCGCAGGGGAAAGCCCTCGCGAAACGCGGGAGTTGGCGGGAAACCTGCTTTAGACAGACGCTTTGTAGAATATGCGACGTCGGATCAGCCTAACGAGATGAGATCCTCATTTGCAGCGGAGACCGCCGGCGCTGCGGCCGCCGATGCCTTTTCCCCGAAGGGGATGGAGATTCTCTTTGAGGTGCATCCGGCGCCCATGTTCATTTACTCGACGACTACGCTCGAGCTGCTCGCGGTGAACCGCGCCGCAATCGCGCAATACGGTTACGGGCGCGAAGAGTTTCTTACGCTCAACTTGCGCGACCTCCGCCTGCCGGAGGATGTCGCCCGTCTCGAACGCATCGTTCGTAGTCTGCGCGGTCCGAGTGCGACCGGCATTTCCCGCCACCGGCGCAAGGATGGTTCGCTTCTCATCGCTTCGATTTATTCCAGCCCGATTCGTTTTGGAAATCAGGACGCGCGGATGGTCGTGGCGACCGACGTGACCGAGCAACAGTTGGCTGCGGAAAAAATTCGCCAGACCGCTGCCAATCTCGCCCTCGCCCAACGGGTCGCGCACATGGGCAGCTGGGAAGTTGACCTAACGAATCGCGAAGACCGCGAAAATCATCCGCCGCGCTGGTCGGATGAGACCTTTCGAATTTTTGGTTTTGAGCCGGGCGAGATCGAGGTCACGCACGAGAGTTTTTTCCATCTTCTCCATCCCGACGAGCGAGAGCTGGCGCGCGAGACGTTCATCCAGCAACTTCGCACCGGCGCGCCGTACAGGATCGATCATCGCATCATTCGCCCCGACGGCTCCGAACGCATTGTTCATGTCCAATCCGATACCGTGCGCGACGTTACCGGGCGGCTGGTAAAAATGGCCGGTACGGTCCAGGACCTGACCGAGCGGCGGCGCGCGGAGCGATTGTTAGGCGAACAGGCGGCGCTGATCGATCTCGCGCCCGACGCGATTCTGGTGCGCGATCTCGCCGGGGTCATTCGCATGTGGAATCGGGGAGCGGAGCGGATCTACGGCTGGAGCGCGGCGGAAGCCGTCGGCAAACATGCGGCGGATTTTCTTTATCAGGATCCCGCCGATTTCGAGGCCGCGAATGAAGCCTTGATCCGCGAGGGACAATGGCGCGGCGAACTTAAGCACGTTCGCAAAGATGGCGGGAAGATGATCGTCTCCGGGCGCAAGACTCTCGTCCTCAGCGAACGCGGCGAAGCGGAATCGATCTTCGTGATCTACACCGACGTGACTGAGCAGAAAAAATTGGAAGTGCAATTTCTGCGGTCGCAACGAGTGGAAAGCATCGGAACGCTCGCGGCCGGCGTGGCCCACGACCTGAACAACATTCTCGCGCCCATTCTGCTCGTCTCGCCGCTCCTCCACTCCGATCTCCCTGCTGAGGAAAAGGACACTTTTATCAATCTGGTGCAGTCGAGCGCGGAACGGGGCGCGCAACTGGTGAAGCAAATGCTCACCTTCGCGCGAGGCGCCGATGGGGAGCGGGTCCTCGTCCAGCCTTCTTACCTGATGGAGGAAGTAGCCAAGATCGCGGGTGAAACTTTTCCCAAGTCGATCGTCGTGCGCACGAAATTTCCGCAGGACCTTTGGATGGTCGAAGCCGATCCGACGCAGCTGCAGCAGGTCCTGCTCAACCTTTGCGTGAACGCGCGCGATGCCATGCCCGAGGGCGGCAGTCTCCGCATTTCGGCGGAGAATTTCACCGTTGACGAGCACTACGCGAGCATGACCGCAGGGGCGCGGCCCGGGCCGCATGTCATGCTGCAAATTTCCGACAACGGAACTGGCATTCCCCGCCATGTCATCGACAAGATCTTCGATCCCTTTTTTACGACCAAGGAAATCGGCGAGGGCACGGGGCTCGGGCTCTCCACCGTCATCGGGATCGTGAAAAGCTATGGCGGCTTCGTTAACGTTTACAGCGAGCCCGGCCATACCAGCTTCAAAGTTTTTTTGCCCGCGAGCAATGCGCTTTCCGACAAGCCGGAGAGCGTTGAGTCGCTCCCATTGCCGCAGGGACGCGGGGAAAAAATTCTCGTCGTCGATGACGAGCCTTCCATTCGCACCGCGGCGCAGACGCTCCTCGAAGGATGCGGCTACAATGCGCTCCTCGCAGAGGATGGCGTCACCGCGCTTGCCCTTTACGCGAAGTGCCCGGCGCAGTTCGATCTGGTTCTCACTGATCTGGTCATGCCACTAATGGATGGCGTCACGCTGATCCGCGCGTTGCGTAAACTGAATCCGGAGCAGAGGATCGTCATCTCCACGGGGCGCGACCAAGAGGCGCAATCTCAGCACGTCAAATCGCTCGACGTGGAGGCCTGTCTCTTGAAACCGCACTCACGCGAGAAGTTACTCCGCACCGTCGACAGCGCGCTACGGAGTGTACCCTACGCTCGTTAGGCAGTTGCGCTTCCGGGGAAACGGGTGTCAGCCCGAGGCGCAACGCGCCCCGCCGGCTTCATAGTTCATCCGCTCGGGGTGGACAGCCATTCCCTTAGCAACCTAACGAACTCTCCCGTTCCACCTGTTCTATCGGGAGGGCGCGCTGGCGATTTCGAACGGCGGTTGTTCGTAGATGAGATGTCGTCGAAGCCGATCTCGGCCGCGTCGTGCCGCATGCGGGTAGTAAGCTTTGTCGAGACGAGCCCAATAGATCGCTGCCAGACACATCGGGTACGGCTCGCAGCTCGTGAAGAGGGCACGACCGCACAGATCGAATCGGCCTAACGACACCGCTTCACGCCTCAGCGGCTACGGCAACCTGCTCACGCTCCACCCTCGTGAGTCGCATTGTAGCGTCCACAGTCTCAGCTCACCTGCTCGCCGCGAATGCGAAGAAAGTCCACTCAGACACGGACGCTACAGCGGGCTAAAGAGATCGTCGATTAAAGCTGAGCGAGCGCCTGATCCAAGACCTCAAGAATGAAATCGGCATCCTGCTGATGGATGCACATCGGCGGCGAGAAGCGGATCGTCTGACCTTGCAATCCACCTTTGCCTAACAATAAACCAAGCTCGCGACAGGTCTCGAGCACTTGCGCACACTCCGCCTTGGCCGGCTCCTTCGTCACGCGGTCCTTCACCAGCTCGATCCCGAGCATCAAACCTTTGCCGCGCGCGTCGCCGATGATGTTGTGTTTCTCCTGCAAACGTTGCAGCCCGGCCGAAAGTTGGTCCCCGATAGTGAGTGCGTTGGCCTGCAACTTCTCGCGATCGATCACTTCCAGGACCGCTTTCCCTTGCGCAGACACGACGGGGTTTCCGCCGAAGGTGTTGAAATGAATTCGCTGCTGCAGAGCGGCCGCGATTTTCGGCGTCGTCACGACTGCGCCTAACGGCGCGCCGTTGCCGATCCCTTTCGCCATTGTCACGATGTCGGGAATCACGCCTTGCGTTTCGAAGCCCCAGTAATGCGTCCCGGTCCGCCCGAAGCCGGCCTGCACTTCATCCGCGATACAAACGCCGCCCGCCGCGCGCACGTGTTCGTAAGCGTGCTTCAGGTAGTCGTTAGGGAAGACGATGCAACCGCCGACGCCCTGGATCGATTCGGCGATGAATGCGGCGACTTGTCCGGAGGTCGCGTACTCAATCAGGTTCTTCACGTCGGCCGCATATTTTTTCCCGGCCTCGGGATCGTCGCGGCCCCAGGCGCCGCGATAAGGATCGGGCGCGATCGCGTGATGGACGCCGAAGCTGTGGGGCACGTTAAATTTCCAGGTGCCATGCGCGGTCAATCCCATGCCGGAGGCGTTGCCGCCGTGGTAGGCGTTGCGCAGCGCGATCACGTCGTAGTTGCCGGTGTAGGCACGCGCCATGAGAAGGGCGAGGTCGTTTGCTTCCGAGCCGGAGTTGACGAAATAGCAGACCTTGAGTTCGCCCGGCATTTTCGCGGCCAGGGCTTCGGCGTACTCGGCGATATTCGGATGCAGGTAAATCGTCGTCGCATGCTGGAGCAGTGCGTTCTGCTTCTGCGCCGCCGCAACCACATCGGGATGACAATGGCCGACGCTGATAGTGACGATTCCACCGAGCGCGTCGAGATACCGCCGTCCGGTTTCGTCCCAAACGTACTGCATCTTTCCTTCCACCAGAGTGAGCGGTGTTTTGTAGTAGAGGAAAATTCCCGGATTCAGAAATTTTTTGCGCAAGCGGAGGATCTCCTCAGGCGAGGGACCGGTATAAGGCTGAGGTTGATAATCAAAAGGCGGTAGTTCGGATCCATGCATAATTTGGTTTGTCTTCATTGTTAGGGCGGGTCGTCGGGCGCGATTTTCCGTCCCGCCAGATAAAGGACAAAGGCGAGGCCAACCCGACGAACCACGCGTAATGATAAAGGGAAAGAAGAGCGACGCGACGGACGTTTTCTACAGCACTTTGATCGCGACTAGAAATCCAGGAAGGTTCGGCAGAACGCTCAGGACCAGCGTGACAATCGCGATCCCGCTAAACCCGCCGCTGTAACGGTAGCATCCCTCGCTCCGGTAAAGGTCTTCCACGACGGTTCGCCGTTTCCGATGCACGAAATAGTCGGCGATCGGGCCTAACAATGCGCTGTAGCCGATCAGCCAGGTGAAAATGTAGCCGCTCGGATCGGCGTAAAGTTTCCAGGGAAACATGAGAATGCCGATGGTGCCGGTGATGATGCCGCCCGCCGCCGATCCAGGCCTGAATCCCGAAACCAGCCGCAAGCAACGAGCGCGCGCATCAAGGCCGGAATGTTCAAGCCTAACGCTCCAAGGACGACCGAATCAAAACCGGGAAAGGAATTCCGTAAGCGGTTCCCGGGTGCGCATTCAACATCATCGGGACCAGGACGATGAGGTTGCCGAGAAAAATCGTGAGCACGGCCTGCTGCCAACTCATGCCCTGCTCGATCAAGCTGCTCGCGAGCGTGTAGGTAGTAATGCAGATCGCCATCCCGACCCAGAGTGCGGCGATGCTCCACATCGACCAGGTGCGCCTGCTCATCGGCACCGGCGCGAGATCCTCATTGATTAAGGCGCTTGTCTCGATCGGTTGCGGCGCCGATGCAGTTGGCGACGGCGCTCTGGCCTTATCGACGAATCGTGCCACTTCGCTCGCGCGGCGGTCGAGCGTTCTTTGTTACGCCTTTAGCCGCCGTGCCGCTTCGCGAATGCTGGCGCCGCTTTCCCGAATGTCTTCTTCGCGGTGATAACGTTGCCGCGCGGCGAGAATCCCGGCGCGGCCGAGGTAGCCGATCGCCGTCTGCGGCGCATCCCGATCCACCACCGGAAGACGGCCAACATTGTGGCGCAACATCCTTGCGATCGCGTCATACAAAGTCTCGTCCGAATAGGTGACGATCAAGTTGCTCTGCCCCGCCTCGAGCACGGTCAGAGTCTCATCGTTCGAACGCTCGAAGGAGCGCACGACATCACCGCGAGTAATGATCCCGACCAACTCACCGGCTTCGTTCGCGAGCAACGTGCCTTGGTGCGAACAAATGAGCGGATCACCGCTGGCGACGCGCGCGGAATAACGCCGCAGCGGCGTGCTCGCGGGCAGCACGGTAAAGTCGCGATCCATCACATCCGCCACTCGCATCAATTCAAAGAGATCGACGCTGTACTCGCGCGCGATGTGCTGACCTCGACGCGCCAGTTTTTCGGTTAAAATCGAGCGCCGCATCAGGAGCACCGTCACTGCAAGCGCCGCGACCGACCCGCATAATAGTGCCGGCAATGCGCCGAAATCGCCGGTGAGTTCGAGCATGAAAAACATTCCCGTGAGCGGCGAACGCATTGTCCCGCCCATCATTCCGGCCATCGCCACCATCGCCCAGAGTCCGGCGTCGCCTGCGGGCAGCCATTGGCCGACGTAGCTGCCGAGCGCGCCGCCGATGATGAGGAGAGGCGCGAGGACGCCGCCGGAAGTGCCCGAGCCTAACGAGATCGACCAGACGACCGCTTTGAGGACGAGGAGTGTGAGCACGGCGACGCCGAGAATTTGCCCGTGGAGTAAATCATTAATCAGGTAATAGCCGACGCCGAGCACGCGGGGATCGAGCCAGCCGCCGAGACCGACAAAGACCGCTCCGATTGCCGGCCACCACATCCAATGGATCGGGAGTTTGAGAAAAATGTCTTCGCAAAAATAAACCAGCCCGGTGAGCAATCCGGAGCCGAAGCCGGCGAGAATCCCGATCCCGATTGCCCAGAAGATCGCGCTCGGACCGAGTCCGGCGTGTGAAGCGATGGGAAAGATGGGACCGGCGCCAAGCAGTGGTACACGGAGCAAGGCCGCCACTACCGACGCCACCGCCACCGGAATAAAACTGCGCGGGCGCCATTCGAAAAGGAGCAGTTCAATGGCGAGCAAAGTGGCCGCGATCGGCGCGGAAAAAACTGCGGCCATGCCGCCCGCTGCGCCCGCCACGAGCAGCGTCTTGCGCTCGGCAGCGGTCAGATGAAAGAGCTGCGCAATGATCGAACCGAAAGCGCCGCCGGTCATGATGATAGGTCCTTCCGCGCCGAAAGGTCCGCCCGTGCCGATGGAAATGGCGGAGGAGATCGGCTTGAGCAGCGCCACCTTTGGTTCGACCAGACTGCCGCCGAGCAAAATCGCCTCGAGCGCCTCCGGAATGCCGTGGCCGCGGATTTTCTCCGAGCCGAAGCGCGCCATCAGGCCGATGACCAAAGCGCCCACCACCGGCGCGGCGATGACCCACGCGCCCAAATGATGCGCCGTGAGCGGCGGCAGGAGTGGCGAGAAGCGTTGGAAAAAAACGAGATTTGTCAGTTCTGCGATGAGCCAGAGGAGCACCTTGGCAACGAGCGCCGCGACGACGCCGATCGGGACGGCGAGCGCGATCAGCACCAGCATGCGCGAGTCGGTCCGGAAATCGCCCAGTAAGGCGCGAACTTCATCGGGTTTCGCGGTTGTTGCTCCTGACACAGAGACAATCTGTGAAGCGGCGTTCGATTCGCAAGACGCGAAATAATCGTGTCCTTTCCACCGTCAGCTCGGATGGCGCCCGTATTTTCGTCGAGCTTCCGCCGACGGAAGCTGTTACCTCTCACCGCAAGATGCGCATCCTTTCGATTGCTCTCACCTTTCTCGTCGCCTCGCTCCTGAACGCGGCCAGGAAAAAACAGCCTAACGAAAACGAAACCAAACCGGCCCCGACAATCGCGGAAAAGACACGAGGTATGGAGGCGATGCCGGGATTTTTCAATATTTACTGGGACGCGCGCGCTGGAAAAGTCTGGCTCGAGATTTCGAAGTTCGACTCCGACTTTCTCTATGTTGCCTCGCTCGCGGCCGGAATCGGTTCGAATGACATCGGGCTGGACCGCGGAGAGTTCGGCGATCTCGAAGGCAACGGCAGCGGCGAGCACCTGGTGCGGTTCGAGCGCATCGGGCCAAAGGTCTTACTCATCGAGAAAAATCTCACCTATCGCGCGGTGACGGAGAACGCGGATGAGAAGCGCGCGGTCGAAGAAGCGTTTGCCCGTTCCGTGCTCTGGGGTTTCAAAGTCGAGGCGGAAGAGAAAGGGCGCGTCCTCGTCGAAGCGACGCCGTTTTTGTTAAATGATGCTCACGGTGTCGCCGCGAAACTGAAAGAGAAGAAGCAGGGAACCTACAAGGTCGATGACGCGCGGTCGGCGATCTACCTGCCATTTACCAGGAACTTTCCGAAGAACACGGAGTTCGAGGCGACGCTGACTTTTGCCGGCGAACCGACCGGCGATTGGATTCGTTCCGTCACGCCGACCCCGCAAGCCGTGACGGTGCGCGAGCATCATTCCTTCGTCGAGTTGCCTGACGACAAGTATCAGCCGCGCGCCTTCGAGCCGCGCTCCGGCTACTACCCGATGAGTTATGCGGACTACGCGACGCCGATCGAGGCGCCGCTGGTGAAGCGGTTCATCATTCGGCATCGCTTGCGCAAGAAGAATCCGGAAGCGGCGATGAGCGAGCCAGTGCAGCCAATCATTTATTATGTCGATCGCGGCGCGCCGGAGCCGATCCGGTCGGCGCTGATGGAGGGCGCGTCGTGGTGGAATCAGGCCTTTGAGGCGGCGGGTTACAAAGATGCCTTTCAAGTAAAGGAATTGCCGGAAGGAGCTGACCCGATGGACCTCCGCTACAACGTAATCGAGTGGGTGCATCGCTCGACCCGCGGCTGGTCCTATGGCAATTCTGTGATCGATCCGCGCACGGGTGAGATCATCAAAGGCCATGTGTCGCTAGGCTCGCTCCGTGTGCGCCAGGATTTTCTCATCGCGCAGGGCTTGATTGAAGCTTATGCAAACGGCTCCACGCCCGATCCGCGCCTGCTCAAGATGTCGCTCGCGCGACTGCGGCAACTGGCGGCGCACGAGGTCGGGCACACGCTGGGTCTCCAGCATAACTTCGCCGCCAGCACCCAGGATCGCGCTTCAGTGATGGATTATCCGCCGCCGCTCGTGACGATCGATGCGAAAGGCGATATCGATCTGAGTCACGCTTACGCGACTGGCATCGGCGCCTGGGATAAGCGAACCATCCTTTACGGCTACGAGGATTTCCCTAACGAGACTAAGGAGGCCGCTGGTCTCGCCGCCATTTTGCAGGAAAATATCGCAAAGAGTTTTCGCTATCTCTCCGACGACGACGCGCGCCCGCCGGGCAGTGCGAGCCCGATCGCGCATCTCTGGGATAGCGGCGCGTCGGCGCCCGCAGAGTTGAACCGGCTCATCAAAGTGCGCGCGCTGGCCTTGAGCCGTTTGAGTGAGAAGCACATCCCGCCCGGCGCGCCCATGGCGACCCTCGAAAAGGTACTGGTGCCGGTTTACCTCATGCATCGTTTCCAGGCGGAAGCCGCCACCAAACTCATCGGCGGCGTGAACTACGCCTACGCCGCACGCGGCGATGGCCAGCCGACGGACGAGCCGCTCCCGCCGGACCAACAACGCGCTGCGCTGCAAGCAGTCCTGCTAACCTTGCGTCCTGATTTTTTGGAAATGCCGCCGAAGCTGGTTGCACTGATCCCGCCTCCTCCGCCGGGTTATCCGCGTGATCGCGAGTCCTTTGATTCGCACACCGGGATGATCTTCGATCCCCTCGCGGCGGCGGAAAGCTGGATCAACACCGAGCTCGATCTTCTCCTGAATCCGCAGCGTCTTTCGCGGCTCGTCGAGCAAAACGCGCTCACCGTGAATGAGCTTTTCGGTGCGATTCTCCGGACCGCCGATCGCGCGACAAGCGAGACGGCTTCGCAACGGGAGATCGCTCGCGCACTGGAGAAGGCATTCCTCGATCATCTCCTGCAACTGGCTTTGAATCAGAAGACCGAGCTGCAGGTGAATGCTTACGCTCTACAACAGATCGCGACGCTGGAAACGAAATGGAAAGCGCGCTCGGGGAATGATCCCGCCGAGGACGCGCAAGACAACTATCTGTTGCATCGCATCGAAGAGTTCCGGCGCAATCCGGCACAGCTCACATTTCCTCGGCCTGCCCGCATTCCCGACGGCTCGCCGATCGGCGAATGACAAAACGCCGGGACTCACGGTCAGCCGCCAGAGTCACTTGAAATCTGACCTCGCCGCGGCAATCTTCTCAAGTCTCGGAGGTGAGAACTCACCAGAAAAAGCTCGCTATGAAAAAAAAGGACATCGCCGTGGAACGGTTGCAGACGGATTCGAAGCTTTTCGCTTACACCCGCTGGGATACCATTCCGGTTTTGGCGGCGCTTCTGCATTGCGCCTACTTCTTCGCCCTCTTCTGGCTGTTTCCGCGCACACCTCTCTGGATCATGCTCATCCTCGGTTTCATCTACTCGGTGAGCATTTCGTGGAACATCAATGGCATCTCACACAACTTCATTCATAACCCCTATTTCCGCTCGCCACTCCTGAATCGTCTTTTCAGCATCCTGGAGTCAATCACCGTCGGCTTTAGCCAGATCTTTTATGAGTGCATTCACATGCAGCATCATAAGGGGAACGCCGATCGCCCGGGCGAAAACGGAGAAACCGTCGATTGGATCTCGATTTACAAACACGGTGAGGATGGGGAGCCCGAGCATCCTTTCAAGTACGCCTTCTTCAGCTTCTTCCGGGAAGACCCGAAGACGGTGTATCGCGAGCTAAAACGGAAGAACCCACGCGAAGCTTTTTGGGGAGTAACCGAGCTAACTCTTTTTGTCACCACCTTCCTTGTTTTGGGAATCTTCAACTGGCACTACGTCTGTTTCTTTCTCATTCCTTTCTATTATTTTGGTCATAGCTTGTCCTACTTGAATGGTTACTACCGTCACTACGGCGGTAACCCGGACGATCCGATTGCGTGGGGCGTGAGCAGCTATGAAAAGCTGTATAACTGGATCTGGTTCTACAATGGTTATCATGCCGAGCACCATTTCCGGCCCAAGGTGCACTGGACGCGGATGCAGGCTTTTCACGACCAAATTGCGGAACAACAAAGAGCATCCGGTGTGCGGGTGATCAGGCCACCGCACGCCCTCGGTTTTCTCGATTCCGACCTACCGCCTTATCGCAAAGGAGGCGCGCGGTTGAAGTCCGAGCCTGCCAGCTAGCGCGATACGATCCCTAATCCGCTCGGAATGCCAATCCTTCATGAATGATTCGGCTCGCGCCGGAGAAACTTTCCGCGTCCAGTCTCCCCGACGAACTTGCCTTCCTTGCGCTGCGACTTTGCCGCGCACCATCACGACGTGGAGCCGCCCTTCAATCTCAAAACCTTCGAAGGAGTTAGAGTCAAGATTCATCTCGGCTTTTGCTGAGATGGTTCCCCGATAATCTGGATCGTAGACGACCAGATCGGCATCGCTCCCAGGTTCGATCGTGCCCTTGCGCGGAAAGCGACCAAAGAGTTTCGCTGTCTGTGTGCTCGCGGTTGCGACGAATTGATGGAGATCGATGCGACCCCTTTCGCCCCGTGGATGTAGTAAAGATTAATCCGATCTTCCAAGGAAAGAATTTCATTCGGAATTTTTGTGAAATCATCGCGGCCCCTCACCTTCTGCGTCGCGAAATCGAAAGGCGCATGATCCTTCGCCAGGAAGCCCTGCCGCAATCCGTTCCAAAGCACTTCCTGATTCTTCTTGTTCCGGAGCGGCGGCCAGCTTTCGCGCCTTCGAAGTCCGGCTTTTCCGCTTCGGTGCGATCGAGCAGCAGATATTGAATCAACGTTTCGACCCAGACGTGAACGCCGCGATCCTTTTCGCGCAGCGCCTCCTCACAACTCAGATGGACGATATAATACGTGCGCGCCGGCCATCTCCGCGAAGGTCATGAGGTGATGCACTCCTTCCGCTTCCACCCGCCGGCGGCCGGCTCCAGTAATGCCACTCCGGACCGGTCTTGCCTTCACGCAGAAACTTTTCCTGCAGTTGTTGAACGAGATCGGCGTTCTCGCAATGCGCGGTCGTGATTACGCCTAACGACTTCGCGAGCAGCAGAGTTTGATAAAGCTCGCCATCCGTCACGGCAAGGGCCCTTTGTAGGCGAGGAAAATCTTAAGGCTGCTGACCCCGCCTAACGATCTCGCGAAATGCGGCTTCCGCATCGGCGTCATAGCGAGTCACTCCGAGCTGAAAACTGAAGTCACATGCGCTCGCACGCTGCGCTTTGCCCAACCAAAGCTCGAGGGCTTCGAGCGATTCTCCTCCCGTCCAGGACAGATCATTTCAATGAAGGTCGTCGTGCCGCCGACGAGCGCTGCCTGGCTCGCGGTCTCATGGGTCTCCTTAGCGAAGGTGCCCATGAAAGGAAGATAAATGTGAACGTGCGGATCGATGAAGCCGGGGAAGACATATTTTCCAGTCGCATCGATCACCTCGGCGTCGTTAGGCGGATCGATCTTGTGATCCATCCGGGTGAACGGCGTCATGCTCAAGCTGCGACAGCTCCTCGGCGCAGCCGAGACCGGCCGGTCCGCCGCCGATGATGGCCATGCATCTGCCAGATTTCTTCGCTGCCGGCCGCAAAACGGCGATCTGGTTTTCGTTCACATGATCGATCGCGTAACGCTGGAGACGTCCGATTTTGATCGGATCGCTATCGCGGTCGAGCATGACGCAGGCCCCTTCGCAGAGCACTTCGGTTGGGCAGGCGCGCGCGCAGCTCGCGCCAAGGATTTTGGCGCTAAGGATGGTCCGCGCGGCGCCGGTCACGTTGTCGGTCAATTTTCTTGATGAAGGACGGGATGTCGATGTCGATCGGGCAGGCGCTGATGCAGGGGGCGTCGAAACAAAAGAGGCAACGGCTGGATTCGACGAGTGCCTGCTGGCCGGTGTAAGGCGGCGCGATGTCCGCGAAATTGGTCGCGATCTCGCCGGCGCCGAGTCTCGGACTGAGCGGCGTGGTCTGAGATTATAAAAGGAATCCGTCGGCAGAGTCGAACTCCTTCTCCTGTGGACACGCTCGAGCACGATTACGAGCCAGAGCGGAAGCACAAGAAATGGGAAGCGGACGGGGGCTTCGTTTGACACCCCGGCCGTGCCTCTTAGCTTAGGCCCGGTTCGAGATGGGAGTTGCCACCGCTTTTTTGCCTACTGAGAGAGATGACCTGCGCGAAGACGCGGAGCGACTCGCCCATATCGTCATGGAGATGCAGCGTTGTTTTATCCTGCGTCTCTCGAAGGAACTGGCGCCGGGGAATGTCTCCTTCCCGCAGTTCTTCCTCCTCACCTACCTCGACCACAACGAAGTCCTCACCATGTCGGCGATCGCGCAGAAGATGAGGCACACGACCGCTGCGGCCAGTGGACTCGTCAGCCGCCTACAGACTCTTGGTTATGTTATGCGTTCCCACGCCTCGGATGATCGGCGCAAAGTGATGGTTTGCATCACCGAGCGCGGATCGGCGCTCGTCCGCCGCATCCGTGAAGAAATGATCTGCAACCTGATGAAGATGATGTCTCATCTCTCACCTGATGAACAGAAATCGTGGCTGCAGATCTACAGTAAGATATACGACTACTGCCAAAAGAAATGATTCGTTACCCGGCGGGGGCAGTTCTTTCATCCGCCTTTCAGTGTCTCGAGTGCTTCTGCCGCACTCGATTTTCTTTAACACCGTTGTGCTGGCTGATCGCCAGCCTTTTCCTTCTGCCAGGGGATCCCGCGCTGGCCGGGGCGGAATCGGGAATGGAAGGTTATGTCTCGGATGACGCCAACGCGCGCCACTTCACTCTCGACGAGGCAATTCGCTTCGCGTTTCAGCACAACCCACAAATTCTGAATGCGCGACAGGAGATCCGGCGGACAAAGGGGGTGCAGATCGAAGTGCGGGCAGAAGCGCTTCCTCACCTCAATGCGGACGCATTCTTCAGAAAGACCGATCCTAATCTGATGGGCGGCAGTCGCTCGACCATCGTCAGCTCGACGGGGGGAGTACCGACTCCGACGCCAGTTGGGACACCAATTCCGAGCGCGACCCCGACGGTCACGGAAAGTTCCGTGGGCATCACCGACAACTCCTACGACCTTACGCTCACGGCCTCGCAGCTTCTCTACAACGGTTCAATCATCCCGGCGATCCGCGGCGCGCGCTACGCCCAGGACGCGACCATCTTTGCTCTGCGCGACACGCTCGATCGCGTCATTGCTACCACGCGTGAGCAGTTTTATCAGGTCATCCTGAATCGGGCGCTCATCGGGGTGCAGGAAGAATCGGTGCGCCTGCTCCAAAGTCAGCTCAAGGATCAGCAGAACCGCTTCGAGGCGGGAACGGTTCCGCGCTTTAATGTCCTCCAGGCGGAAGTGGCGCTGGCCAACCAGCAGCCAGCCCTCATCACGGCGCGCAACAATTATCGCATCGCGCAGCTCCAACTCGCGAAGACGATTGGGCTCGACTACAACCCCGAACGACGGGCCAAGGCACCTCTTCGCGCTGTCGGCGATCTCACCTACCAGCCGCGCGACATTCCGCTGGATATGGCCGTCGAGCTCGGGAAGGAGCGTCGCCCGTTCCTGAAGCAGCAGCGAGCCAACGTCCTGGTGCAACTGCAAGCGGTGCAGGGGGCCTATGCCGGATTCCAACCGATGCTGAGCGCGAATGCCGGCTACGAATGGACCAGCTCGTCTTTTTCCGACTCACTCAACGATATCAACAAGGGTTGGTTCTTCGGAGTCACCGGCAGCTGGCCGATCTTCGACGGTTTGGCAACGGTGGGAAGAATCAAACAGCAGCGAGCACTTTTGAGCGAGGCTCGGATCAACTACGACGATGCGGTGCGACAGGTGGAGCTGGAAGTGCAGCAGGCCTATTCGAATCTCCAGCAGGATCGCGAACTTTATTTCAGCCAGACAAAGAACGTCGATCAGGCGCGCGAAGCCCTCCGCCTGGCGAGCGCCCGTCTCGGGGTCGGTGCTGGCGTGCAACTCGATGTCCTGAATGCGCAGGTCCAGCTCACTCAGGCGCAATCCACCCGGCTCTCGGCCCTTGCCGCTTATAATTCCGACCTCGCAGAATTCGATCGCGCGACAGCCACGGACACGATCTATCATGCCGGCCTCGGGCTCAGGAGCGAGACGCGGATGACCAAGACGGACAAGAGAGCGAAGACGCGCGTCGAATCATCGGGGAAATAGGACGGGGGGCATGCGAGCTGACGCTGCCGCTCCAGCTTCGGCAGTTGAACTTTTCCCGCCGCTGACGGCGCTTGACTTCGTCCGGCACGCTTTCGTCGGGCGCATTCCCGGGATCGATGTCGCGACCGATCGAGAAGAATCGCTCAACCGCCTCGATAGCATCCATCGCGCCACGCGCGCGGAATTGGGGATGGTCGACAATGCATTCGCGACTGCTGAGCAGGTTCACGGTAACCAGGTGGCGGTGATCGAACAGCCGCTCGCAGTGGGTCGCTGCTTCGAAGGCACGGACGGTCTGGTCACGAGCCAGCCTGGGATTTCGTTAGGCATTTACGTCGCCGACTGCTGCGCGGTTTTCCTGGTCGACCCGGTCACGCGAAGCATTGGGCTCGTTCATTCCGGAAAAAAAGGCACCGCGCTGGCCATTGTCCCGGGGGCGATCGAAACGATGCAGACGAAATTCGGCGCGCGCCCAGGCGATCTCGTCGTCCAGCTCAGTCCCTGCATTCGTCCCCCGCATTACGAAATCGATTTCGCGGCTGAGATCGTTCGGCAGGCACGCGCGGCCGGCGTCACTGAAGTGCACGATTCCGGTCGCTGCACCGCCTGCGATCTCGTCCATTATTATTCCTATCGCGCCGAAAAAGCCCGCACCGGTCGGATGCTCGCGCTCCTCGCCTTGTCGGCCCAGCGAAAAACAACCTAACTTGCTGCGCTGCGGCCAAAGGCTGCGATCCCGAAAGCTTTCGGATCCTCCCCAGAAGGAACTGCGAAAGCGATATGCCGCGCTCTCCCATCTTTTCGTTGACGAGCGCGTTCACCCCCTGCTACCCGTTAGCCGAATGAAACGCTGGCAGTTTGCTCTCCTCATGCTTGTGGCCGTCGGGTGTATTTGCCTGTCTCTCGTCAGCATCGTTTTTGCCCGGCAAAACCAGAAACTTCAGGCCGACGTCCAGGCCCAACAGGTCACGATCAACAAAGGTGCGCTCAGCCAGCAGATCGGCGCAAAACTTGTTCGCGAGATGGCGGTCGTCGCGCAGACCGATGAGAAAATGAAGCAGTTACTGCACGACAACGGTTACGACGTTTCAAACAACAGCAACGCCGCCGCGCCGACGCCCTAACGATGGACGAGGAATCTCAGTCGCCGCCCACGCCGTCTCCAGCTCAGACCGAGCGTTATCACGGCTTTTGGCCGGTCTTTATCATTGGTTGCAGCCTCGCCATGATCCTCGTTTGGGAAATCCAGGTCGGAATCGTCGCTCGCCAGAACGCCGAGCAGTTGCGCGACCAACAACTGCGCGTCGTTGACCAGGCGAAGCACGTGCAAGGCGAGCTCGAGAAAATCGTTCGCGGCCTCGTCGACCTTTCGAAAACCGATGACGCCGCGAAGCAGATTGTGAACAAGTTCGGGATCAAGATCAACAATCCGACGGTTCCGACGGAAACGCCGACACTGAGTCCCTAACGAGCGTTCGCGCTCCGGCGCAGACCGCAAATCCCGCGGCGTTTCGCCTGCGCCACAAAATCGAAGAACGCTTGCGCAGGCTTACCCCAGGAGCGTTCGCCCGCGCGCGCGATTGCCTGGCTGACATTGAGCCCGCTCTCATAGAGAAGGGCGAAGGCGGCTTTGATTTCCTCTCGCTCTTCCGCACTTAAGCCCGCGCGGCGTAATCCGATGATGTTCAATCCGATGACCTTGTTCACGCCCGCGCCGATGACGAACGGGGGCAGATCTTTTCCAAACCCGGAAAGCCCCTGAGTGATCGCGAGTTGGCCGACGCGCATGAATTGATGGAAAACGCAGCCGCCGCCGAGGAAGGCGCCATCTTCGATCGTGACGTAGCCGCCGAGGAGGCAATTATTCGCGATGATCACCTTGCTTCCGATCGCGCAGTTGTGCCCGAGGTGGGCGCCGACCATGAGAAGGTTGTCGTCGCCGATCGTCGTTAGGCTGTCGGTCGCGGTGCCGCGATGGATGGTCACGTGCTCGCGAATGACGTTGCCGCGCCCGATCTCGATCCCGCTGCGCGTGCCGGGGGCGAAGCCCAAATCCTGCGGCGCGGCCCCGATGATTGCGCCATGTCCAATGAAGTTGTCATCTCCGACCCGCACCGCGCCTTCGAGCACTACATGCGATTGCACAACTGTGCGCGCGCCGATCTCGACTTCCTCACCGATGCAGGCATACGCGCCCACCTCCGCATCTTCGGCCAGTCGGGTCGCCGGACTAACGATCGCCGTGGAGTGAATTTTCAAAGTGTGCCCATTTCCTTGAAGCTGAAATACGGCAGCCTGTCCTTCGCCGGCGCGCCGACAATGACGTGATCGAGCAGCTTGATCTGAAGTAACTCCGCCGCTTCGCGCAAGCGTCTCGTTAGGCTATGATCGGCCTGGCTCGGGGAGGGGTCGCCCGAGGGATGATTGTGCACCACGACCACGGCATAGGCCGAATAGATCAGCGCCGGCCGAAAAATGTCGCGCGGATGGGCGAGACTTTCGTTCAAGCTGCCTAACGACACCTCCTCGATGCGAAGAAGATGGTAGCGGGTATCGAGAAGAATGATGCGGAGCGATTCCTTACGCAGGGCCCGCATTTCCGAGCCAACCAATTCGTAAACCTGCTCCGGCGTTTCGACTTTGCGGCTCGCAAAATTCTCCCGCGCGAGACGATGGCCGAGCCCGAAGGCAGCGGCCAACTGCGCGCCCTTCGCTGCGCCGACGCCTTTGATTTTCGCCAGCTCCCGCACCGAGCAACGGCTGAGTGCGCCTAACGATCCGTATTCCTCGATCAACTGCCGCGCGACTTCGATCGCGTTTGCGCCTTCCACGCCGGTCCGAAGGAGAATCGCAATTAGCTCGGCATCACTCAACGCGCTCGCGCCGCGACTGGCCAGCTTCTCGCGCGGCCGATCGTCGACCGGCAGCTCGCGGATTTTCAGCGGCGCCGGCATCGCATAGGTCGTATGGCTCGCCTGGGTCCTATCGCCTCAACTACGCAGTGGCTCGAGTAGCTCGCGGAGCGCTTCGGCCAGCCCAAAGAGCGAATCGACATAATGATTCGGCGCCAGATCGACGAGCTCAACCTCAGCCTTTTCGATGAAGCGTAACGCGGTCGCGATCGCCGAGGACAAGGCGCCGTCAGTCGGAGCGCTCTGTAGCAGCGCAGCCACTTCTTCGAGCTTCCCGTCGAGCACGAGCGCGGCGCAGCGTTCGCGATCGAAATCCGAGGCGGACTCGAGCAACGTCAACACAGGCAAGGTGAGCTTCCCTTTGCGGAGATCAGTCCCGAGCGTTTTGCCGGTTTCGGCTTCGTCCCCCGCGATGTCGAGGCAGTCGTCGTAAATTTGATAGGCGGTGCCGATTTGCGCGCCGTAGTTTTTCAGTTGCCTAACGATCTCTCCGGGCGCGCCGTTAATGACCGCTCCGAGCTCCGCAGCGCAGGCAAAAAGTGAGCCGGTTTTCATTGCGATGATCCGGAAATACTCCTCGCGCGAGAGCTGAAGATCGAAGCGGCGCTGGGTCTGAATCATTTCCCCCGAGCAAACTTCCGTCGCCGTCCGCGCAATCGTGCGGCTGATGCGAGTATCGTCGAAATCGGTCGCCAAATTCAGCGCGTGTGCGAAGAGCACGTCGCCAAGAAGAACGCTGAGCGAATTGCCCCAGCGCGCGTTCACCGTCGGCTGACCACGACGCCGTTCCGCGTCGTCCATGATGTCGTCGTGCACGAGGGTGGCGAGATGGATCAATTCTACGATCACGGCGAGTTCGAGATGCTCCGCGCCTAACGAACCGGTGGCCCCGCCGCTGAGCAAAGCGAGGAGCGGACGCAGCCGTTTGCCGCCCCCCCCGATTGCGTAGGCGACATAACCTTCGAGCGCCGGATCGAACGCCTGCACTTGCGCTGTGATACGCCGATCGACTTGGTCGAGCTCGCTTTGTACCGGTTGGAAAACGCGCGCCAACGAACTGGCGACGCTGGAGGGCGCGGCGGTTCCGTTGGCGGAGAGTTTCACAAGCGGAGAATAGAGGGGAGCTAGCAGCGCCGCAACCACTCGTCGGTGCGGTATTTTTGGGCGGCAAGGATGGCCGCGCGGGTGCGAATTTGCGAGGGAATTTCACGGCGCTCCGCCTTCGTGGAAAGTTCCTGGCAAAAGCGTTCGCGGAATTCTATCGAAAGGTTGCCGAGCTGGATGCTGCCTTGCTGAAGGAATCCGCGGCGGGTGCGACGTTGGGCCGCGCCGGCGATTTTACGGTCGCCAATGAGCACGTCGTCGCGGACCGGATTAGCGAAACAGGCGTCGGAGATTTTTGGAGCGGCCGCAGAGGCAAGTTCGGCAGCAAAACCTTCGGCCGTCAGTGCATCGCGAATCGCACGATGCAGCTCGGCGTAAATCGCCCTTGGTCCGAGAGCGAACGCTGGATGCGTGGCGGGAGTAATGAGCGAATACGTCAGATCGTCGCCATGCGGCACGCTTCCGCCGCCGGTCCATCGCCTCACGAGATCACGGTTGGCAACTTGCTCGGCGGCCTCGGCGAACCTCCCGAAATATCCAAACGAGAGTGCAGGCCTCTGCCATCCGTAAAAGCGTAACACCGGGCCGTTGCTCAGCTCGAATAACGTTTCGTCGATCGCCATATTCGTCGCGGCGTCGGCTTGGCTGCGATCGTCGTAAACGACGAGGCGATCAAAGAGCATCGGCCACGATCTTCTCAAGCGCCGCGCGTGGATCGGGCGCAGCCGTAATGGGACGCCCGATGACGAGAAAGTCAGCGCCCGCTCGCAAAGCCTCTCTTGGCGTCAGAGCTCGTTTTTGGTCGTGATGATCCGCGCCCGCCGGACGAATGCCGGGCGTGACGATTTTGATCGAGTTACCATACACGCCCCGCAGTGGCGCCAGCTCGTGCGGGCTTGCGACCAGGCCGCCGATGCCGCTCTCGACGCCGAGTTTCGCCAGGCGCAACACCTGCGCTTCGACCTTCGCGTCCACACCAGTTTCATGCAGCGTTTCCTCGTTTGAGCTCGTCAGCACGGTAACTCCGAGGAGCAGCATTTCCTTCGGCGCCGCTTTCACCGCGGCCTCGATCATCGCGCGTCCGCCGCTTAAATGAATCGTCAACATTTCTGCGCCTAACGAACTCACGCTTTCAACCGCGCGCCCCACCGTGTTCGGAATGTCATGCAACTTAAGGTCGAGAAAAACGCGACTGCCGAGATCGCAAACGTCGCGGACGATCGCCGGTCCGGCGGCAGTGAAAAGCTGGAGGCCGATTTTGAAAAGCCCGGGATGGGGCGACAAAGCGCGCGCCAGATCAAGCGCCTCATCGCGGCCTGGCAGATCGAGCGCGACAATGATCCGAGCGTGTGGATTCGCGGCGGTGGCTTGCGTGTTCATCGAGTTCCTTACAGGCTGCGGCAACCTATGCAGCTTTTTGCACCCGCGAAGATCAATTTGCGCTTTAAAATCCTGCGCCGGCGGGAGGATGGCTTTCACGAGATCGAAACGCTGATAGTGCCGATCTCGCTGCGCGACGAGATCATCCTCACCCCTAACGACAGCGGTCTCGAATTCTCCTGTGACGAGCCGGTTTTGCCGGCGGGTGAGGACAATCTTGTCACCCGGGCGGCGCGGGCGTTTTTCGCGGAGACGCATCTGGAACCGGGAGTGCGGATTGAGCTGCGAAAGAAGATTCCGCATGGCGCGGGGCTGGGGGGCGGGAGCAGCGATGCTGCGAGCACGCTGTTGGGCTTGAACCGAATGCACGGCGATCCGCTTTCGCGTGCTCGCCTAACGAGTCTGAGTACGGCGCTGGGATCGGATGTGCCGTTTTTCTTGGCGGAGAGCGCTGCGATCTGCGGGGGGCGCGGAGAGATTGTTGAGCCAGTTGCCGTCGCGCTGCCGCGACTGCCATTGCTGCTCTTGAAGCCGGAGTTTGGCGTGCCGACGCCGTGGGCTTACCAGCATTGGCACGACTCGCGAGAATTGGCGGGCGTGGATTACGCGGCGCAGTCGTTAGGCGAGGTGATTTTGGAGAACGATCTCGAGCGGCCAGTGTTTGAGAAATATGTTTTTCTCGCGCGACTGAAGGGCTGGTTACGGGCGCAACCGGAGGTCGCGGCGGCGTTGCTTTCGGGTTCGGGTTCGACGGTGTTTGCCGCGTTGCGAGAGGCGGAGGCGGCCGATGCGCTCACGGAGCGGGCGCGGGAGGAGCTGGATCCATTGCTTTGGACCTGCGCGGCCACCTTGCCATCCTGAGCGAAGCGAAGGGCCTCACGAGTCTGCGCCAAAGTTACACCGAAAGGGGCGGCCCACAGCGCCCGTGAGATCCTTCGCTGAGCTCACGATAACAGAGAAGTGAACTTTTCGTTAGGCCAACAACCTCTCCAGTTGGTCGACACAGATTTGCGACCAGGTTTCGAGATCGTCGCGGCGGGTGAGGAGTTCGGCTTTGGTCAGGAAGTTCAGATTTGTGATCATTGCTTCGCGCTTTTGCACCTCGGCTCCCTCCAACTGGAAGAGATGCACAATCCCGAGATGGACGCGGCCGACCTCGGTGGTGTCGTCGTTGAGCAGCGCGACAATCCGGTCTTCAAATGGCGTCTCGATTCGCACTTCCTCATTCACCTCGCGCTCGACGCCGGCGCGATAAGCTTGCTCATCCCAGGCGAAAAGAGATTCGTCTTGGTCGTTCATGTGGCCGCCGATGCCGATGGAGCCCTTGGCGACGAGGCGTTGCTCGCCGGCTTTTTTCCCGCGGACGTAATGGAGAACGCGATCGCCGCAAGCAAGGAGGGCGTAGGGGATGAGTTGCTTATGGCTGGGATCGTTTTCTGCGGTCGCGCGGGCGAGAAAATGGTTGTTCCCGCGGGCGAGTAGGACGTCGAGGTAACGCTGCGGTTCGAAGCAAAGGCCGTGAAAGCTGCCGAGTTCGTCGAAGAGCTTCCGCCGAACGACGAGCACGTTTTCGTTAGGCGCGCTCATCTTCCTCGTGCTCGTGATCGGGATCGATGCTGTGGCTGGTCGATCACGAGCAGGATCACGACTTTAGAAGGAAAACGTCGCGCCGACCTGCGGACCGAGAAGGTTGAGGCTCGGATTGGGATCGGTCTGACCCCCGTTGGAAAGATGCTGATAAAGAATACCGGCCTCGACTTTGAAATGGTCGTTCACCCGGTATTCGAGTCCGCCGGCGCTGAGGACGTTAAAAGTGAAATCCTGCCCCTGGCCCTGAAATTTCGGATCCTGGCTGTCGATGAAACCGAGTCCAACACCAGCGGAGGTGTAGAATTGCAACCGCCAGCCCGGGCGGACGAAAACGTGACGGAGCCCGGTGGAGATGCCGAAGTAGTGGTTCTCGATTCCGCGGATGAAGCCTTCTCCCATGACCAGCCCGTAGATCTGGTTGTAGCCACGGAAGAAGCTTTCGTCGTTATCGTTCACGCCCCAGCGAAGCCGCGCGGTCAGGAACTCGGCGCCGATCTCGTAGCTGTTCGGGTTACCGGCGATGGAAGCGAGATACGCGGTCTCGGCGGAGTATTCGAGGTGCGGCGCGTCGAGGGCGCTGGAGGTGGCCACTTCCATCGCGGGGTGGGGCGGAGCCGACTCCCCGGCTCGCAGTTGGGCCCCTGAAAGCAAAAGACCGCCGAAGACGGCGGCGACCGCAACTCGAGAGATTTTCATGAAAGCGCGGAAGCATATTTCGAGTTCCCGCAATTGCAATTGAGCGGTCCACTTCGCATGATGTCGGAATGAAAAATTCTCTCGGTTTTTTGTTGGCGATGATGATGAGCATGCTGCCGCTTTGGAGTGCAGCGGCGACGGATGATTTGGCAAAGGGGGAAGAGCTGGCGGGGAAAGTCTGGAACGCGAGTGGCGGTCCGGCGTGGTCGAACGTGAAGACGATCGATTTTACTTTTGCGGTCGAGAAAGACGGCAAGATAATCGCGCGCGCACAACATCACTGGGATGTCGCGGCGCAGACCGATGAAGTGAAATGGAAAGGGAAGGACGTAACGGTGAATCTGGCCGACCCGGCGCAGACAGATGAAGCGAAGACAGCCTTCGCGCGGTGGACGAACGACTCCTACTGGCTTCTCATGCCGCTAAAGTTGCGCGACCGCGGACTGACGGTAGCTGCCGAAGGGACGAAGGAAATCGATGGGGCGAAGCGGCAGGTTTTGCGGCTGAGCTTCGGTAAAGTCGGCCTCACTCCTAGCGACCAGTATCGACTCTATATCGATCCGGCGACCAACCAGGTGACCTCGTGGGATTATATGCCGGCGCCCGGAAAGACTTCGCATTTTACTTGGGAGGATTACCAGAAGAGCGGGGGCTTAACTTTGGCGACCGATCACAAGGGAGACGGCGGCCTGCAGATTCGGATTCTGGATTTGAAGGTGACGGATAAGTAGCAGACGCACTTCCGAGCGCTCGCCGCGATCGCGGGACGCGGGATTGCGAATCGAACACGGAATGGTCCGTGAGATCTTTCGCTGCGCTCAGGATGACAACTGCAACCACGCCCGGAGATCGGGCGGGAGCGGGCTTCGCCAATCGAACTGATCCTCAATGCGGAGCCGCGCGGAGTGAAGCGCGTGTCGTGGCAGAAGCAGCTCTCGCTGCAATTCCGTTGTCCAACCGGTTTCGATAAAGCGGAGATAAAGATTCTCGTCAGGCCCATAAATCTTGTCGCCAACGATCGGATGTCCGAGATGCGCAAGATGGACGCGAATCTGATGGGTCCGGCCGGTGCGCGGGAGTGCGCGCACGATCGCGAACTTTTCCGCCGGGTTTTGCGAACTAACGAAACTTCCTTCGGCTCGAAACTCTGTGCGCGCGGGCGCTCCTTGCGCGTGAATCGCTTGCTTTAGCCAGATCGCCGATGGCCGATGTTCCCCTTGTCTGGCGAGAGGCGCGTCGACGGCAGTCCATTCCCACGCAGGCCAGCCATGGACGATCGCGAGATATTCCTTCTCGATACGGTGCTCTTCCATCGCACGTCCGAACCGGCCCGCAGCGGCCGCGGTTTTCGCGATCAGGACGAGGCCGCTAGTTTCGCGATCGAGCCGGTTGACGATGGAAACTTGCCCGCCATTGACCAACTCAAAAGCAAGCAGCTCGCGCAGCGCCGCCCAGAGAGTCGGGGCGCCGTTCGGTTTGCTCGGATGAATGAGCAGGAACGGTGGCTTGTCGACCACAAGGTAATCGTCCGACTCATCGACGATCCGGAAGTCGAGAGGAAACCTTGCTTGCTCCGTAGCCGCAAGTAGATGAGCGGACGCCGGCATGATTTCGCTTCAGAACGTTACCCGCTATTACCACTCCGGCGAGCGGTCCGTCCATGCGCTCGATGGCGTTTCGCTCACGATCCCGCGGCACGAGTTCGTCGCCGTGGTCGGGCCGAGCGGCTGCGGGAAGAGCACATTGATGCACTTAATCGCCGGGCTCGACCGGCCGACCGCGGGCGAAATCGTTGTCGATGGCTTGAGCCTTACGACAGCAGACGATGCAGCGCTGACGAATTTTCGTCGGCGTCAGCTCGGGCTCGTCTTTCAATTTTTCAATCTCCTCCCGACGATGAACGTGCGCGAAAATGTGAGCCTGCCGTTGCTCTTGCAAGGCGTCCGGCTGGAGGAGTGCGATGCACGCGCCGGCGAGTTGCTACGACTCGTTGGCCTAACGGAAAGGGCGGAGCATTTCGTCCATCAACTGAGCGGCGGCGAACAGCAACGCACCGCAATCGCGCGCGCTCTCGTGCATCGACCGTCGCTCCTCATTGCGGACGAGCCGACCGGAAACCTCGACACCGCGTCGGCCGAGCGCGTGCTCGATTTGCTCCGGAAAATTGCGGACGAACGCCGGGCGACGCTCCTCCTCGTGACGCACAGCCCGGAAGTCGCGGCGATGGCGACGCGGCTCATCGAAATGCGCGACGGCAGAATCGTCAGCGATCGCGCGGTGGGCGTAGTGGGAGGATGAAGCGCTTCGCGCCACCTTTTGATCTCGCCCAGGACGAGAAGGGGGGAACGCGTAGAAATTCCGCGATGCTGCTGATGACGATATTTCTTCTTGCCTAACGAAATGTCAATCTACCAACTCGAACGCAGCCAAATCGTCTCGTTAGGCGTCGAGGAATGCTGGCGCTTCTTTTCCGATCCGCGCAATCTCGAACAGATCACGCCGTCCTCCATGCACTTCACAATCAAAAGCAAGCTGCCGGCAGAAGTCTATCCCGGCCTCATGATCGAATACACTGTCGCGCCATTGTTAGGCATCCCCCTCACTTGGCTCACGGAGATCGTACACGTCGACGCGCCGCATCGTTTCGTCGACGAACAGCGTTCCGGTCCGTACCGCCTTTGGCATCATGAGCATTCCTTCCGGGTGACACCCAAAGGCGGGACGGAGGTGCACGATCTCGTGACCTACGCGCCGCCGTTTGGCCCGTTCGGCGCTCTTCTCAACCGCTTCATCGTTAGGCCGCAGCTCGAGCGGATTTTCAATTATCGGCGGGAGCACTTCCCGCAGCCGGACGGCAACGCAGGCGCGGCTTGACCCCGCCCGCAAAACCGCTTTACCTAACGTCTCACCGCCGCCGGGGAAAGGAGCTCATTTGGAACTAAAAGACATCAAAGCCATCATCGATTTGATGAAGAAAAATGACCTCTCCGTTTTCGAAATGGAGAAGGACGGTTTCAAATTGAAATTGGAAAAAGGGAACGAAAATCCGGTTTACATTGCGCCGCCCGCCTTCCCTGCCGCCGTGGCGCCGTCGGCCGCAGTTGCCGGCGCCGCTTCTCCACAGGCTTCCGTCGCGCCCGCTGCCGCGTCCTCCACGCCCGCGGGCAAAGAGATTACTTCGCCCATGGTTGGGACTTTTTACCGAGCCGCTTCGCCGGAGTCGCCGCCCTTCATCGATATCGGCCAGGAAGTGAACGCCGAAACCGTCGTCTGCATCATCGAAGCGATGAAGGTGATGAACGAAATCAAAGCCGAAGTGAGCGGCACGATCGCCGAGGTCGTGGCGGAAAACGGCAAGCCAGTCCAGTTCGGCGAGCCGCTCTTCAAAGTTCGGTAGCGCGAGCTTCCCGCTTGCGCGGAGCACCTCGCAAGCCGGAAGTTCGCGCCACCCATGTTTGAAAAAATTCTGATCGCAAATCGCGGCGAGATCGCCCTCCGCGTCATCCGCGCCTGCAAGGAACTCGGCGTGCGCACGCTGGCGGTCTACTCGGAAGCGGACATCGATTCGCTCCACGTGCAGCTCGCGGACGAAGCCATCTGCATCGGGCCCGCTCCGAGCCACAGCAGCTACCTGAAGATCGACCGCATCATCAGCGCCGCGGAGATCGGCGACGTGGATGCGATCCATCCCGGCTACGGATTCCTGGCGGAGAATGCGCATTTCGCGGAAGTCTGCGGCAGTTGCAACATCAAATTCATCGGGCCGACGCCGGATTCCATCCGCGCGATGGGCGACAAGAACACGGCGCGCGCCACCGCGCGCAAGGCAGGCGTCCCAGTCACCCCCGGCAGCGACGGCCTCGTGGAGAACGAGACGGAGGCGCTGAAGATCGCGAA
>DASXPA010000092.1:0-28327 GCA_036493915.1 Chthoniobacterales bacterium
CATAAGTCGCGCCTTTGACGAAAAATTTTTGATCGCCCTCGAAGAAAAATTTGGCACGTGCGCGGACGCGGACCGGCGAGGGCTGATTCACGAGGAACCTTCCTAGTGCAGGGCGTGGCGGGACGCAAAGATTTTGGCCGCACCTTGTCATCCTGAGCCGCGAAGACGGCGAAGGACCTCACAACTGGAAGCGACGTCTACTCCTTAGGGGATGGCGTCAATTGCATCCTTCGCTTCGGTCAGGATGACAACCTTCTTGGCGGAAACGTCGACGCTCAGATTTTGCTCTGCGCCGCTTTTTCCCGCGCGATTCGGGCGCCGAGAAGAAATCGGCTCAGCCGGCGGAATGCGCCAAGGCGTCATAAACCACCCGCGCGGTCTCCTCGATCTGCGCCGGCGTATGCGCGGTCGAAATAAAGCCGGTCTCGAATTGCGAAGGTGCGAAATAAACGCCGGCATCGAGGGAGGAATTAAAGAAGGCGGCGAATTTCGCGAGGTCGCTCCGTTTCGCGCTCGCCAGATCGATCACGGGATCGGGAGTGAAGAAGAGGCAAAACATCGAGCCGATTCGATGAAAAATTGCCGCCGCGCCGGTTTTGCCTAACGAATCGCGGGTCGCCTGTTCGAGCTGCCTCCCGAGTTCTTCGAGCAATTTCCAGCCGTCGATCCGTTCCAATTCGCGCAATTGCGCCAAGCCGGCTGCCATCGCGAGCGGATTACCGGAAAGCGTGCCCGCCTGATAGACCGGGCCGAGCGGAGAAATCCGGTCCATGATTTCGGCGCGCCCGCCGAAGGCGCCGACCGGCAGGCCGCCGCCGATTACTTTGCCAAGCGCGGTAAGATCAGGGCGAATCCCGTAAATTTCCTGCGCGCCACCGCGCGCGACGCGGAATCCGGTCATGACCTCGTCGAAGATGAGGAGCGCCCCGTGGTTTGTACATTCTTCGCGCAACGCTTCGAGAAAACCAGGCCGCGGAAAGAAGAGGCCGGCATTGGCCGGGATGGGCTCGAGAATGATCGCGGCGATCTCGTTGCGGTGATTGCGAAATGTGTCGCGAACAGCCGCGAGATCGTTGAATGGGAGCGCGATTGTGAGGCTGGCGAATTCATCAGGCACGCCGGCGCTGTCAGGCTGGCCGTGGGTGAGGGCGCCGCTCCCAGCGTGAACGAGAAGCGCGTCCACGTGACCATGATAACAGCCTTCAAACTTGATGATCTTGCTGCGCCCGGTGAAGCCGCGTGCCAGGCGGATACACGACATCGTCGCCTCCGTCCCGCTGTTGACCATTCGGACCTTCTCGATCGAAGGAACCCAGCGGCAGATCAGCTCCGCCATTTCGACTTCAAGCGGGTTGGGAATTCCAAAGCTCACGCCGCGCGCGGCAGCATTTTTCACTGCGTCGACAACAACTTCGGGCGCGTGCCCCAGAATCGCCGGTCCCCAAGTGCCGACGTAATCGATGTATTTCTTCCCTTCAACATCCCAGATGGTCGCGCCCGCGGCGCGCTCGACGAAAAACGGCTCGCGACCGAGACCGCGAAACGCGCGCACCGGCGAATTCACGCCACCCGGAATGCGGCGTTTGGCGCGAGCAAAAAGTTCGGCGGATGGCGCGGACATGGCGCCTAACGTTCACGGCCAGACGCCGGCGCGCAACGCGACAATCGCGCGGCCGACTTCGTTGACACCTTCGGAGCACGCGCCTACGCTCGCCTTCGCAACAGCGGCGGGGTAGCCAAGTGGTAAGGTCGGGGTCTGCAAAACCTCTATTCGCGGGTTCGATTCCCGCCCCCGCCTCTTTCATCGGTAAGCGGCGTCAGATGCGGCTCATGAACGGCAATTTCCGCACAGAAGTCGGAACCGCGCGCCTCCACCTTTTTTCATCTTCCCAGCCACCCGCGCCGGATCAGGCTCACGGCGATAGCCGCGAGGAGGAGCGAGACGAGCTTTGAGATTCCGTTGATGCCCTGGCGGCCCATCCATTTCGTGAGCAAATCCGCGTAGCGGAAAACCACCGCGACAATCAACAAATTCACAAGCAGCGACAGCACCGTTAAAGCCGCTCCGACGCGATCGATCAAGACCAGAAGCGCGGTGAGCAGCGCCGGCCCGGCGATGAGCGGCATCCCGAGCGGAACGATGCCGAAGGCTTGCGTGGCCACGCGCTTTTCCCCGCCGAGGTCGAGGAGGTCCCGCACGGCGAAAGCGAGCAGGATCAGACCTCCCGCGACCTGGAAGTCTGCGACCGTGATGCCGAGCGCTTGGAAGACAAGCTTGCCAAGAAACATGAACCCGACCGAAATGCCGAGAGCGGTGGCGATGCCGAGAATCGCTTCGTGCTGGCGGCGTTTCGGATCCACGTTCGCGCCCAGACCGATGAAGATCGCGACCATCCCGATGGCGTCGATGGCGACGAAGATCGGGATGAAAGCGACGAGGAATTTGGTGACGAAATCGCGCACAGCCGCACTGTTCATTGCCGATTGCCAATTTCCAATTGCCAAATCGCGCGTTGGAGAGTTGAAGTTTTAAAGCGTTGAAGCGAGAAGAAGCTGGAAACCGCTTCGACGCTTTAACGCTTCAATTCTTTTCATGAAACACTTCCTTCTCGTTGGTCTCCTCGCAATTGCCTGCGCCGCCGCGTCGCTCCGCGCCGACGAGGTGAAAAAGCTCGCCGATTTTCAAGCGGCCGCAGAGAAGGCGAATGAAATCCTCACCATTCCCGATTGGCCTCAAACGCCGATCGCGGTACAGGGCGGCATCAACACCGCGATCGCGAAGGCTAATGCCGCACTCGATGCCATCGGCAAACAGGATCTGAGCAAGGTGACTTACGATAGCACCCTCGGCGCACTCGATCTCATGCAGAACGAAGCGCAGATCGCAATCAATAAAACAGTCATCATCCAGCAGACCAACCAGCAGGCTGCGATGCGCGATGCCGCCGAGAAAGCGATCAAGATTTTCCAGGATTGGGCGGTCGGGGTCGATTACCGCGAAGATGTCTACAAGGCGGTGAAGGCATTCGCCGACACGAAACCGAAGCTCGAAGGGGAAGAGCAAAGGCTGCTCGAGTACACGCTGCGGGATTACCGCCGGGCAGGGCTTGCGCTGCCACCGGCAAAGCGCGCCGCGGTGGAAAAGCTGCGCAAAGAGTTAGCCACACTAGAGACGGACTTTCAGGCGAATATTGTCGCCGTCAAAGCGCCGGTCACCTTTACCAAGGCGGAGCTGGAAGGGGTGCCGGATAGTCTGCTCGGGCTACCGGGGATCAAGACTGGTGATAACTCCTATACCTTACTCGCGAACGTCACCTTTCATTACAACACGCTCGAAGAGACGGCGAAGAAGGAAGAGACCCGGAAGCATTTCTACGAAGTGCGCTTCAACCTCGCCCGGGACAAGAACGTCCCGGTGCTCAACAACATCCTCGCACATCGCAACGAAATCGCCCTTAAGCTCGGTTACAAATCCTGGGACGACTTTCAGATCGAAATCAAGATGGCCAAGACTGGCGCCGCAGCCAAGGCCTTCATCAATGATCTCATCGCCGGGATTCAGCCAAAGTTCGATTCCGAGATTGCAGCGCTCCGCAAATTGAAGATTGCGGAAACGAAGGATCCGAACGCGCAAATCAATCTCTGGGATTGGCGCTATTTCGCGAATGAACTCAAGAAAGAGAAATACACCGTCGATACCGAAGCGCTCCGCGTCTACTTCCCCTTCCAGCAAACGCTGGAGGGAATGTTCAATATCTATCAGAGCATCTTTGGCCTGAAATTTACCCGCATTGAAGCGCCGCAGAAAT
Organism: Chthoniobacterales bacterium; assembly: GCA_036493915.1. Lineage (GTDB taxonomy): Bacteria > Verrucomicrobiota > Verrucomicrobiia > Chthoniobacterales > UBA10450 > Palsa-1392. The sequence continues at coordinate 3,810 of DASXPA010000092.1, forward strand.
GGGTCAATGACCTACAACTTTATCTCGTCGCCGATGCCGCCAGTGGTAAGCCGCTTGGGCTGTTTTATCTCGATATGTTCCCACGCGACGGGAAGTTCAATCACTTTGCGGAATTCCAGATCATCCCGGGCAAGTTACTGTTGAATCGGAAGTATCAGCGTCCGACCGTCGCGCTGCTTTGTAACTTTCCGCCGCCGAGTAAGGACACGCCCTCGCTCCTGAGTCATGCGGATGTCGAGACGCTCTTCCATGAGTTCGGCCACGCGCTGCATGCTATTGTCACGACGGCAACGACGGCGCGCTTCTCCGGCACCAATGTTCCGGCCGACTTCGTCGAAGCGCCCTCGCAGATGCTGCAAAACTGGGTCTGGGACAAGAAGGTGCTTGATACCTTCGCTGCTGATTATCGCGATCCGTCGAAGAAAATTCCGGCGGAGACGATCGCGAAAATGAAGAAAGCGAAGCTCGCGACGGTGGCGGTAAATTATCGGCGCCAGTTCGCCTTTGCCGACATCGACCTCACCTTGCACGACGTCCATCCGGAAGGTCAGCCCTATGACTGCGTCGCGATGTCGAACCCGATCCTGCAAAAGGTTTTCCTCCCAATCGACCCGAACACCGCCTTTGTCGCCTACTTCGGTCACCTCGTCGGCTACGATGGCGGCTACTATGGTTACGCCTGGGCCGACGCCATCGCCGCCGACATGGCGACCGTCTTCGAGAAAGCGCCTCACGGATTTCTCGATAAGACCGTCGGAATGAAATTACGCAACGAGATCTATGCGCCCGGCGGCTCGCGCGACATCGATGTGTCGATTCACAACTTCCTCGGTCGCGACCGTTCCATTCAGCCGTTCCTGAAGACATTAGGCATCAAGGCACCACCGAAAGCCAAAGGTGGCCCATCGCAGGAAAGCGGCACCGGCGCCGCCCCACCGCCGAAGCCCTAACAAGTTGTCATCCTGAGCGCAGCGAAGGATCTCACGGACTGCTCCAGGCGGTCATTTATCATAACAGCATCGCAGTGACTCGTGAGATTCTTCGCTGCGCTCAGGATGACAAGCTTGGGAGGCTAACTGTGCTTCATCGCCTCGGCTTGACGGTTGCTTTTTGCTTCCTCCTGGCAGGTTGTCATCCTCCCGAAACCAACGTCGATAAAGGCGACCGACTTCAGATCCTGCACAAAGGCAACGGCCAGGAAGTGCAGGACCTCGATCCGCAAATCGTCAATGGCGTCGGCGAGTACAACGTCATCTCCGCCCTACTCGAAGGCTTGGTTTCGGAGGATCCGCACGATCTCCATCCCGTTCCCGGCGTCGCTCAGCGTTGGGACATTTCGGCCGACGGCAAGACCTACATCTTTCACCTGCGACACAACGCCAAGTGGTCAAATGGCGAGCCGGTTACCGCGCAGGACTTTGTCGCCTCATATCACCGCATTCTCTCCCCCGGACTCGGCGCGGACAACGCCTACATGCTCTACGTCGTGCGCAATGCCGAGGCCTTCAACAAGGGCACCCTCACTGACTTTAAGCAGGTCGGCTTCCACGTGCTCGATCAGTGGACTTTGAAAATCGGCCTAACGAATCCAACTCCCTACTTCCTCTCTCTGCTCAACTACGATGCCTGGTTCCCTGTGCACATTCCCACGGTGAAACAATACGGCCCGTTGTACGAGCGAGGCAGTTATTGGACAAAGCCGGGCCGCTTCGTCGGCAACGGACCTTTTACTCTGCAAGAGTGGCGACTCAATCAAGACATCCGAGTAAAAAAAAGCCTCACCTACTGGGACGCCCAGCGCGTTCGCCTCAACGGCATCGTTTTTCACACCATCGATAGCAACAACGTCGAAGAACGTGCCTTCCGCTCCGGACAGTTACACGTCACCGACACGGTTCCCGTCAATCGCATTGATCGCTATCGGCACGAACAACCGCAGTTCCTGCGCATTGATCCCTATCTCGGTACTTACTTTTTTCGCATCAACGTCACTAAACCAATTCTGAATCTCCGACTCGTTAGGCGTGCGCTCGGGATGGCCATCGATCGCCAAAGCATCGTGGACAACGTCACTCGCGGAGGACAATTGCCCGCTTTCTGTTTCACGCCGCCAAACACCGCCGGTTACACTTGCGATGCGACGCTCCCCTACAATCCCACGTTAGCGAAACGCGCGCTCGCGGACGCCGGCTTTCCCAGTGGCCGGGGCATCCCGCCGATCGAGATTTTGTTCAACAGTTCCGAGAACCACAAGATCATCGCCGAAGCGGTGCAACAGATGTGGCGTAAAACTCTTAACATCGACGCGCGACTCGTGAATCAGGAGTTAAAGGTCTACTACGACACGCGCCGACAGATGAATTATCAGGTCATTCGCTCGACCTGGATCGGCGACTATGTCGATCCGAACTCCTTTCTCAACCTTTGGGTAACGAACGGCCCTAATAATGAAACCGGCTGGTCCAACTCAACCTACGACGAGCTCATCGCCGAAGCCGCGCAGATGAATGACCGCGCCGCCCGCTACGAGGCGTTTGAAAAGGCGGAGGCGATCCTCCTCCACGACGCGCCGGTTTTGCCGGTTTATTTTTATACCCACGCCTTCCTCATCCGGCCAAGTGTGCACGGCTGGTGGCCGACGATTTTGGACCATCATCCTTATAAGTACGTTTACCTGAAATAACGGCTGCCCCCGGGTGTCATCCTGAGCGGAGCGAAGGACCTCTCAAGCGAGATGAAATCGTACTTCGTCTATATGATGACCAATCGGACAAAAGTCGTCCTCTACACCGGCGTGACGAACAACCTCACGCGCTGCGTCTGGGAACATCAAATGGGAAAATTGAGGGCTTTACGAAGAAGAACAAACTTCACCTTCTCGTCTACCAACGAGACCTTCCACGACATCCGCGACGCTTGCCCGCGAAACCGAGATCTAAGGCCGGGTGCGGCGCAGGAAAATGAACTCGTTGAGAGAAAGAACCCGAAGTGGGCCGATCTCTCGAAGAGCCTTTTTGAGCAATGAGAGATCCTTCGCTCCGCTCAGGATGACAAAATGAAAGCGCGCCCTTCCCGAGGGTTGCAGCTGGCTGGGTGAAGCCGCGACCGTTTTACGCTAGGCTGCTCGTGATCATGAAGAAACTTGTCCTCTTGTCGTTGTTCGCTGCCACCACTTCTCTTCTTGCCGCTGTCACTCCTATCAAGCCGCCGAAGGATGCGGAGAACGCGATCGATGCCGCCGGTCTCCTTGCACATATCAAAGTCCTCTCCTCGGATAAATTCGAAGGCCGCGCCCCGGGCAGCAAGGGAGAAATCGAATCGGTTAACTACATCACCGAGCAATTCAAAAAGCTCGGTTTGAAGCCGGGCAATCCGAACGGCACCTACACGCAGGAAGTTCCGCTCGCCGGCATCCTCGGCACGCCGACCGGATCGTTCAACGTCGATGGCAAGAAGATGCACTTGCAGTCGCCTAACGACTTTGTTGCTTTCACGAATCGGATCACGCCGGAAGTGACGGTGAAAGATTCCGATCTCGTCTTCGTTGGCTATGGCGTGGTCGCGCCCGAGTATGGCTGGGATGACTACAAAGGCGTCGATGTCAAAGGGAAGACGCTCGTCTTTCTGATCAACGATCCTCCGTTGCCTGATCCAAGCGATCCGTCGAAACTCGACCCGAAAATGTTCAAGGGTAAGGCGATGACCTACTACGGTCGCTGGACCTACAAATACGAAATCGCCGCGCAGAAAGGCGCCGCCGCGGCGGTCATTGTGCACGAGACGATCCCGGCCGCGTACCCGTGGAGCGTGGTCGAGAACAGCAACTCGAAGGAGAATTTTGTGACCGATGCGCCGGACAAAAACAGGGACACGGTGGCGGTCCGTTCCTGGATCACGCTCGATACCGCGAAGAAGCTGTTTGCGGCTGCCGGGAAAAATTTTGACGACTTGAAAAAGCAGGCGCTGAGCAAAGACTTCAAGCCAGTCTCGTTAGGCGCAACCGCCGATTTCACGCTCCAAAACAAGATTCACGAATTCAAATCGCACAACGTCGTCGGCAAGATCGAAGGGAGCGATCCGGCGAAGAAAAACGAGTATGTGATTTATAGCGCGCATTGGGACCATCTCGGTCGCGATCCGAAACTGAAGGGAGACCAAATTTACAACGGCGCGCTCGACAACGCTTCCGGTGTCGCGTCGATTCTCGAAATCGCGCAGGCCTTCACCAAGCTTCCGCAGCCGCCGCCGCGCAGCATTCTTTTCCTCGCTACGACCGCGGAGGAAGCGGGATTGTTAGGCACAAAATATTACGCGGAGCATCCGCTTTACCCACTCGATCATACCCTTGCCGACATCAACATCGATATCGTCAACGCCTGGGGAAAATCACGTGACATCGAGGACATCAGCTACGGGAACTCGACGCTCGACCAGCTATTTGCGCAGGCGGCGCAGCGACAGGGACGCGTCGCCAAGCCGGATAGCGAACCGGAGAAAGGCATGTTCTTTCGCGCCGATCATTTCGAGCTTTCAAAGTTAGGCGTGCCCGCCCTTTACCCGGGATACAAGCCGAAGGATTTCATTGGGAAACCGGTCGGCTACGGCGAGGAAAAAGCCGATGACTACACGCTTCATCATTACCACCAGGTGACGGACGAAGTGAATCCGAAGTGGGACCTTTCAGGTGCGGTCCAGGACGATCAATTACTTTTCGAGGTCGGCTATCAGGTCGCGAACGGCGATCAGTATCCAACCTGGCTTCCTGGATCCGAGTTCAAAGCGAAGCGCGCCGAAATGATGTCGCATCGGAAATAGGCAGTCGTTAGCTTGAGCGCATGAATCCGCAGACCGTTCCGATCGTCAGCATCCTCATTGGCGCGCTCGTGCTCCTTTTCGGGCGCCGGCTTTTCTGGCTTTTCGTCGCGGCCGTCGGTTTCTGGATCGGCTTCGAGCTTACGCCCCAACTGCTGCATCACCCTCCGGAGTGGCTCACCCTCGTCGTCGCGATCGTGCTCGGTGTGATCGGCGCGGTTCTCGCCTTCGTTCTGCAAAAGGTGGCGATCGCGATCGCCGGTTTTATCGTCGGCGGGCACATCGCGACAGCGCTCATGGCGGCGTTCGTCAACACCCACGCGCAATATCACGGCATCGCTTTTGTTATCGGCGGAATCATTGGCGCGATTCTTCTGCTCGTGCTTTTCGATTGGGCGCTAATTTTCTTCTCGTCGATCGCAGGCGCCGATTTGATCACGAGCAATCTGCACGTCCCGCCAAAAGGCGCGGCCATCATTTTCATCGTCCTTGTGATCTTCGGCATCTTCGTGCAGGCGGCGATGTTTGCCCGGCGGCACCGGGGTCTGCCCTAACGACGATTTTCGGCTGGTGCAGGGTTGGCGTCGATCATGCTGCGCCGCGTGAAGCGTGAGCCGCATCTGTCGAATCCGATCAGTTACCTCTATCTCGTTCTTCCTTACGGGATCAGCAGCGGCTTTTGCAGCATCACGCTGCCCTTCGTGCTCGTGCACGAGGGTTTTTCTGTGGCGGCCGCGGCGTCGGTCGTGGCGCTCGGGTTATCGGCCAATCTCTGGCGCTTTGTTGGCGCGCCGATTGTCGATCTGACGCTGAGTTTGCGTCGCTGGTATTTGTTTGGCCTGGTCGCTTGCGTCGTCACCTTGATTGGGGTTGGTCTGATGCCGTTGCGCCTCGACAACGCGGTGCTGCTCACGGTTGTCGTTTTTATCGCGCAAGTCGGCGCCAACCTGGTCATCATCCCAGTCGGCGGCTTCATCGCGCACACTGTGCCGGAAGAAGTGAAAGGTCGCGCCGCCGGTTGGTATCAGGCGGGAAATCTCGGTGGCATGGGTATCAGTGGCGGCGCCGGCATCTGGATAACAACTCATTATTCGTTCTTCGTCGCGAGCGCGGCGCTAGCCCTGATGATGTCGATCTCGGCGATCGCGCTGTGCTTTGTCCCGAACGTGAAGCCGTTCACGAGCGAGAGCGCGGTGCATCGATTGCGCAGCATGGGCCGCGATTTGGTCAGCCTTCTGCGCACTCCCATCGGGCTGCTCACGACGCTGCTCGTCGCATCGCCGATCGGCGCCGGCGCGATGAACAACTTGTGGTCCGCGGTCGCGCCCGACTGGCACGCAAACGCCAACACCGTCGCGCTCGTTACCGGCGTTTTGAACGGCGTCCTCAGCGCAATCGGCTGCGTCGCCGGCGGCTGGATCACCGATCGGGTCGGCCGCTGGTGGGCTTACTTTGGTTCCGGGATTTTGATCGGATTAGTCGCGATCGCAATGGCTGTCGCGGCGCGAAATCCCTCAGCGTTTTCCACCTGGGTGCTTTGCTACGCGTTCGCCTGCGGGCTCGCCTATGCGGCGTTCTCCGCGATCGTTCTCCTCGCGATCGGAAAGGGGGTGGCTTCGACGAAATATGCATTGCTTTCGTCCTTTGGAAATCTTCCCGTGATCTACGTGACGGCTCTCGACGGCTGGGCCCACGATCGTTTCGGGAGCGCCGGAATGTTGTTCATCGAAGCGGGATCGGGGATCCTCTGTGTCGCCCTGGCCGCAATCGCGGTTGGCGTCCTAAGAAGAAAAGCTGCTATCCGTCGTTAGGCTTCGATCTCATGCGGGTTGCCGTTCCGGGGGCATCGCTCTCCCGGTGTGGTTCGGCAAGCGCGCGGCGCTGATCCGACGCGTGCGTTATCCGCAGGCAATAAATTCGCGCTCCCAACGTCCTACGACCCCGGCCAACGAAGAGGTGATCTGGGTTTCGCCGACTCGCCGCAGAGCGGGATCAGAAGCCGTCGTTAGGTGCCGGTTCCTTATCGGCCGCCCGGCTGCTTGCCCTTCTTCTTCTTCTTCGGATTTTGCTGGGCTTGCGCCGGATTGTGCCCGCGGGCCGCAGGAGCCGCCTGCCGCGTATGCGCGGGCGCCTGCCGATGGGCGGTTGCTCGCACTGGCCGGGCGTGCGGCGGATTGGCGTGTTGGACCGTCGAACGATGGCGTTGCGTGTGGGCAGCGTTTTGATTGTGCGATGCCGGTTTGTTCTTCACGGTGCGAGCAGCGGAATGATTCGCCTTTTTCGCTTTGTTCGGCCCCTTTTCCGCAGCGGTTTGCTGGCCTGTCGCCGCCTTTGCGGTGCGCGTCGCCTTCTCGGCCGCCCCCTGCTTGCTGGTCCGGTTATTGCCCGCGGCGGCGGCGTTCGATTGATTGTTTTTTTCGAGAGCCTTCACAGCGGAGGCTTTCGGTTTGCCCGTGTTGTTCGCGGCATGCAACGCAGGATCCTTTTTCGCCGCTTCGGCACGCGAGCGTTGCGCGGAGGTGGGCGGAACGTGCTTCGCTTTCGCAGCCGCTTGTTCTCGCGCATTAGCTTTGGCTTGGGCGCCGCCCGGGCCGTTAAAACCGGCTCGGCTGCCGGTCTCCCTCGCGACGTTTTTGTTCACATAGGTGTTGTGAATCACGGAGGTGTTCACCCGACTGACAGCGGTGTTGTAAGCGAAGGTGTTCCCGCGCCATTCACCACCGTAATAGCCGTGCCCGCCGTAGCCGTAGCCGTAATTGATCCCGCCGTAGAACCCGACGGTCGAGCCCCAATAGCCATTATTGAAAACGTAGCTGCCGCCCCGATAGCCCCAGTAGCCCGGAGTCCAAAGCAGCCCGATGCTGGGAGGCTGGACCCAAACTCCGGGAACCCAGTAGTAGCCGAAGTCGGCGTAGGCCCAGTAGCCCGGAGTCCAGATGTAACCAGGAGCGGGGCAGTAAGGCTGCTCGTAAACCGGAATCGCAGGCGGCGCGATCCCGACCGAGATGCCGACATAAGCGGAAGAAGAAGCCACGGGCAGCCCGGCAAAGAGCAGCGCCGCAAGCGCGACGAAAGATAATTTGGTTTTCATTGTTACCGTAATGAGGTGTGCAAGCAGAGACTTGATCGCGATGCCGGCTATTCACCGGAAACCCAAAATCGGAGTCGTCTGCGAAAACATCAGCCTCAATCTCAATTCGTATCAGCCGCCACTTTGCGCGTATGGCAGCGCCACTTGCTAATGCCGAAAATGGCGGACGCCAGTGAAGACCATCGCAACGTCGCGCTCGTCGGCGGCGGCAATCACTTCTTCGTCGCGCACGGAACCGCCCGGCTGGATCGCCGCGGTCGCGCCCGCTTCGGCGGCCGCAATCAAACCATCCGGGAAAGGGAAAAACGCGTCGCTCGCGACTGCGCTTCCCTTGAGGGACAACTTCGCTTCCGCGGCTTTCCAGACCGCGATGCGGGAAGCATCGACGCGCGACATCTGCCCGGCACCGATGCCCAAGGTTCGATCTGCCCCCGCGTAAACAATCGCGTTCGACTTCACATGTTTCACGACGCGCCAGCCGAAAAGCATCGCGGCGGTTTCCTTGCGAGTGGGCGGACGTTTGGTGACGACTTTGCTCTCGATCGCGCCGAGTTCCGTCGCGTCCTTTTGCTGCACGAGCAAGCCGCCGCGGACGGAGCGCACATCTAACTCTGCCTTTTCGTTAGGCAAGCTTTGCGGCAACATCCGCATGAGTCGAAGATTTTTCTTCTTCTGCAAAAGCGCGCGCGCATCGCTTGCAAATTCCGGCGCAATGATGACCTCGCTGAAGATCTCGCTGATCGCTTTCGCGATCGGGAGATTGAGCGGCCGATTGCAGATGATAATGCCCCCGAACGGCGCCTGCTTGTCGGTCGCGAAGGCTTTGAGCCAGGCCTCGCGAAGATCGGAATCGCTGCCGACGCCGCACGGGTTGGTGTGCTTGAGAATCGCGACCGTCGGCTCGGAAAATTCCTCAATCAGATCGGCCGCGGCGGTGATATCGAGCAGGTTGTTAAACGACAATTCCTTCCCATGCAGCTTCTCGAAATGCTCAGTAAAGTTGCCGTAAATCGACGCGGTCTGATGTGGATTCTCTCCGTACCGCAAGCGGCTGACGAGCGGAAGTGAGAGCGAAAACGATGTCTCAGTTTTTTGCTTCTCGTTCAGGAAAGTTGCGATCGCGCGGTCGTAATCGGATGTCTTCAGAAACACTTTGATCGCCAGTCGCTCGCGTAACTTTGAAGTCGTCGCGCCGTCGCGATCGCGCATCTCCTCGAGCACCGCCTCGTAATCCGCAGGATCGACAACAACGGTGACCGACTGATAATTCTTCGCCGCGCTTCGCAACATCGAAGGTCCGCCAATGTCGATTTGCTCGATCGCTTCCGCGAGCGTGACGGCGGGCTTCGCGACCGTGGCTTCGAAAGGGTAGAGATTCACGACCACGAGATCGATCGGTTCGATCCCGTGCTTTTGCGTAGCCATTTCGTGTTCCTTGTTGCCACGAAGATAAAGGAGTCCGCCATGTACTTTCGGGTGCAACGTTTTCACCCGGCCCTCGAGCATTTCCGGACAACCGGTGAAGTCGGAAATGTCGCGCGCATTAATTCCTTCCTGGCGCAGGAGACTCGCTGTCCCGCCGGTGGAAATAATTTCGATGCCCATTTCCTGGAGCGCGCGAGCGAAATCGGGAACGCCGGTTTTATCAGAGACAGAGATGAGAGCGCGTTTGATTTTCATGAAGATTTTCGCTGCACGAGAAGATAGGCGACCGCGTACATGACGAGGCCGAAAGCGAACGTGACTGCGATGGAAAGCGCGAAGCGCGACAAATGCAGCACGCCCGGATCGCCAGCGTAAAGCGCGCGACGCACGGCCGCGAGACCGTAGTAACCCGGGTTGATGTGGGCCGCCCAAAAAATCCAGGGGTGTGGCTTGGTCGCGGAAAAAGGTGTGCCGGAGATGAGCCAGAGCGGGATGAGAACAAAGTTCATGTTGGCGTGAAGGCCTTGGTTGATTCCGTCGGCCAAGCGACGAGACCGGTGAGACCAAATCCGACAACAAAAAGGGTGACCAGGCAAACCAGAATCCGGGCGAGCGTGAGGTGGAGACCGGCAAAAGACGCAAGGAAGAGAAAGATCAAGCCCTGCAAAAGCGCGAGAGTGGTGCCGTCAAGAATCTTGCCGCAGACGATGCTCCCCGGCGAGATCGGTGGAACCAGAACCGATTGTAGAAAACCTTCGCGCCGATTCTCGATGATCGAGAAGATGATGAAAAGCATGATGAGAATGAGCGTCCCCGGATACAAATATTCGAAGTAGGACATGCCGTTAGGTGCGGCCCCGACGCGGAAGGACGAGCCAATGACCGAACCGACGAGGAACCAGAAAACGAGCGGCGAAAGAAGCGTCGATGATCCGACGATTGCGCTGGCGATGAGCGGACGACCTCGCGCTGCCAGAGCGCCGCTGCAGATAAAAGAAAAAGCCGGAGCGTTTCCCTCCGGCACTGACGGCCTCTGCGCTCATTCCGGCCTAACGATCGAGCACGATGTGTTTGGCGGCGGGATAAAGGACCGGACAACAGCCGATTGTCTCGCAGAAGGCTTTGCTGAAGTGGCTCAGACTGGAGTAGCCGACTTCGGTCGCGGCTTCGGTCACGTTGTAGCGACCGCTGCGGAGAAGTTCCGCCGCGCGTTCCATCCGCGCATTGCGCAGAAATTGCGGAATCGTTAGGCCAACTTCCCGGGAAAAAATCCGGCTCAGGTAATACGGACTGCAGCCGACTTCCTGACCGAGCATTTCCAGCGAAGGCGGATTTGTGAGATCACGCACGAGCAATTCCTTCGTTCGCACGACCCGGTCGCGCGCAACGCGTTTCTGTCGCATGCAGAAAAATTCCGGATCTTTCGGCTCGAAGAGAAAGTGCGCCATCAACTCGATCGCCTTGCTTTGATACCAAAGAATCTGCGCCGCCTTCGGCACCGGCGGCGTCGTTAGGCTGGCCACGATCGCGCGCTGCGTTTGCGACATCGGTTGCGGCTGCGAGACGACACTGCGCTCCTTTGTTGGAAAAATGATCTCGCGCATCGCCGGCGTCAGTTCCCCTTCCGAATCGGCAAGCTGGGCCTGCAAATGGCCGCGCGAAAATTCGAGCGTGACGAAGCGGTGATGATCGTGCGCCCGGCGGGTCGCGCGGAGGGGCTCATCGCCAATCGCGTAGTAACCGGAGCTGCTCGGCAGGTAATCGAGCTGCGCGCGCGGCCCGGCATCGATTGCGCCGCGGCCGTCGAGATTGAGGCAAAACTCCACGCTTCGCGGGCGGAAGCTTTCGCCCCAATCAAGCAGCTGACTGGTCTTGAAATCGTGCCACTCGAGACTAATTCCCATCTCGTCGAAGCCGCCGTAGAGCTGTCGCCAGCCGTGGCGCACATCAGCCCAGGCGGCCTGCGCTGGGGTTTCGGAATTCATCGTCGCTATTTTCGGGTGCACGCCGCAGATTGCAAGACTGTCATGAGCGGGCACGCCGGAGCGGTCACTTGTCGGTGAAGAAATTAACGAACGACTGGCGCACCCTATTGAAGTCGCGTTTCGCATCGTGCCCGAGCGTGCGGAATGAGTCTTGGATCTCCTGTCCGATCGGGTCGCCGCCGTCATCTGAACTTCGACGCCGTTCCTCATTGGAGGTGACCTGATCGCCGCCGCCAAACAAGCCCTCCGTCCGTGTAATTGTGCCATCATTCGCTGCGATGAAAATTTTCCCGGCCGCTTCGCCCTCCCCGCGCTGCAGCGTCACGATCCAGACGGGGTTGCCGCGCGCGCCGACGTGCAGGGTGTAATCGGCGGTCGCGAAATTGAGATGGGCGCTCGCCGCGGCTTGCTGGGCCACGGTGTAGGCGCCGCTGGAATCGAGATTGAGTCTTCCCGTATCCACGACCGGGCCTAATGAACTCTGAACCGAAGAGCGCAGCGGCGTTCGCTCCGAAACGATCTGGTCGTGCGCTACTTCCACCTCCCGCACGCCCCCGCGCGCCCGCGAATCATCGAGCAAAAGCGTCCATGTCTCCGGCTGGGGCGTCCCATGCTTACCGGTGATGGAAATAACGTGATTGACCAGATCGCGATTCATTTTGGTGCCAACCGTGCGCATTGCTTGATAAGCGGTCGGCCAGTCCTGAGCAAAAGTCGGAGTGGCGCAGAGAAGAAGTGCGATCAGCCATTTTCCCATTCAAAAATAGTGCATGACTGGGCGCCGTTTACCAGTGCCAGTTCCGATAAATGCCCGTTACCCCCGAGCTGAGGGAGGGATCTCACCAACGGTGCCCGCGGTCTTCAAGTTGACACGCCTTCGCCAGAGCTTTCGAGAGATCCCTCGGCGCGCTTCACCTGCCTCGGGATGGCAATGCCAAACATTTTCTGATGAAGGCCGAAACGATTCTCGCCACTGTTGTTCGCTTTGTGAAACTCGAGTGCGCGGCGGAATATTATTGCGACTCCTTCCGGATTTGTCAGGTTGATGTTTCGGCCGAGGCTCGCGGGCGCCGGGGAGCGATGAAGAAAACGAAAAAGAAAATCGAGTTCTCCAGTCATACTGGAAACCTCGCCCTCATGCGCAATTACGTGCGGCGCTTCCTCGAGTCGTTTCCGTTTTCCGAGCGCCAGCGCACCCTCATGGTGCTCGGCGTGGATGAGGCTTGCACCAACATCATTCGCCACGCCTACCATCGCCGCGACGACCAACTCATTTCGCTTTCGCTGGAAGAGAAAGCCGATTGCGTTTGCCTGCGCCTGCGCGATTACGGAAAAAAAGCGGCGCCGAACTCGCTGAAAAGCCGTCCGGCAGATTTGATCAAACCGGGCGGCCTCGGCCTGCACTTGATCCGCAATGCCTTCGATCAAGTCGACTACGTCCTGCGCAGCCGCGGCACGGAATTGGTGCTGACGAAGAATCTGGATTCATAACGGCTCTTTCTGACCTCGGATCACACCAATTTCACGGAGAGGGTTTGCGGCCACTGAAGACGCAAAAGGTTTTTAGAGCCGTGTCATCCATCTAATCCGTGGTTCATTCTTCACCATGAATCCGCCGCCCGCACCCGATCCTACCTTCGAGATGTCGCTCCGGCCGCCGATGTTCAGCGAGTTCACCGGGCAGGAGAAGGTCTGTGAACGGATCGAAGTGCTCGTCGAAGCGGCGAAAAAACGCAGCGATGTTCTTGAGCATATTTTGCTCAGCGGGCCTCCGGGTTTAGGCAAAACAACACTCGCCCACATCATCGCCAACGCGATGGGCGTGAACATCAAGAACACGAGCGGACCAGTGATCGAAAAGGCAGGCGAGCTCGCGGGTCTCCTCACCAGTCTCGAGAAAGGCGACGTTCTTTTCATCGATGAAATCCATCGGCTCCAGCCGACGATCGAAGAGTATCTCTATCCGGCGATGGAGGATTACAAACTCGACATCATCATCGACCAGGGACCGCAGGCGCGCAGTCTGCAATTGCGCCTGCCGAAGTTCACTCTTATCGGCGCGACAACGCGCTCGGGGATGTTGAGCGCGCCCTTACGCTCGCGCTTCGGAATGACGGCGCGGCTCGATTACTACAGCGCCGAGGAGATGCAGAAAATCATCCTGCGCAGCGCCGGGTTATTGAATGTCGAGATCGATCCGGCGGGTGCCGCCGAGATCGCGACCCGCACGCGCGGGACGCCGCGAACGGCGAATAATCTCCTGCGCTGGGTGCGCGATTACGTGCAGGTGAAGGCGGACGGCCGCATTACCGCCGAGCTAGCGGACCGCGCCCTAACGATGCTCGAAATCGATCGCGATGGGTTCGATCAATGGGACAAGCGCATCATCGAGACGCTGATCTACAAGTTTAACGGCGGGCCGGTCGGTCTAAGCTCACTCGCGGTGGCGGTGGGCGAAGAAGCGGGGACGCTGGAAGAAGTAAACGAGCCGTATCTGATCATGGAAGGCTACATCAAGCGGACCGCGCAGGGGCGGATGGCGTTGCCTAACGCTTATCGGAAACTGGGAATGAAGCCGCCAGTCGGGCCGCAAAGCGAGCTATTCGGTTCGTCGTCGTAGCATCGCATCCTGCCCGTGGTGCGAGCGGGCGTCTTGCCCCGTATTTGACCGACCGGCAAAATGCCGTGTCGCCCCTCAGCCGAGACGGCTGTGCTACGTTCGCATCATGGCTGCCGGCGAACTCTTCCCAAACGTCGCGCGCGTCCTCACCGTCGCCGAGCTGACTCGCGCGATCCGCGGGCTGCTCGAGACGCGCTTCGGCGCGGTTTGGGTGCAGGGAGAAATTTCCAACTACAAAAAGCATCCGTCCGGTCACCAGTATTTCACGCTTAAGGATGGCCGCGCCGCGATCGCTTGCGTGATTTTCCGCAACACGATTCCGCCTTTCCCGAAGGCGCTCGCCGATGGCATGCAGGTGCAGGTCTACGGCAACGTCACCGTCTTCGAAGCGCGCGGGCAATACCAACTGAGCGTGCAGATTTTGCAATCGCGCGGGCTCGGGCTGCTGCAGGCAAAGTTCGAGGCGCTCAAGCGCAAGCTGGAAGCGGAAGGTTTTTTCCAAGCCGCGCGGAAACGGCCGCTCCCGAAATATCCGCGCCGCATTGGGATCATCACGTCGGCGAGCGGCGCGGCGATTCAGGACATCCTCAACATTCTGCGCCGGCGCGCACCCGGCGTCGCAGTCCTGATCAATCCGGTACGCGTTCAAGGAGTTGGCGCGGCGGCGGAAATCGCTCAAGCCATTCGCGAAATGAACACGCCTAACGATGCCTGGAAACCGCTCGACCTCCTTGTCCTCGCGCGCGGGGGCGGGAGCATTGAAGACTTGTGGGAGTTCAACGAAGAAGCTGTCGCCCGGGCGATTTTTCATTCTGCGCTTCCGGTGGTGTCGGCGGTCGGTCATGAGGTGGATTTTACGATCGCAGATTTCGTCGCCGACCTCCGCGCGCCGACTCCGAGCGCGGCAGCGGAACTGATCGCGCCTGACCTGCGCGAGCTGCTCCGCCGCGTGAGCGAGTTGCAAAGCTGTGTCGAGAAATGCGGGCGCAATTTTCTCATCCGAGCGCGCCAGCAGCTGAGCGCGCTTTCGGAAAAAACGCTCGCCCGCGAGCTGCGGCAGCGGCTGCGGGATGCGCAACAGCAACTCGACCTCACGAAGGACGCGGTCCTCCGCAAAACCGAAAGCTGTCGCAATCTCACCCAATCGCGCCTGACGAACGCTTCACTCACCCTCAAAGCCCACAATCCGGCGCGTGAGCTGGCCGCGCGACGGCAGCTGTTACAAGAATCACAACGCATCCTGACGAAATCTTTGCAGCACCACTTCGCGGAAACCCGGCGGCGCTGGGAGCGCACCGCCGGCATGCTCCGTATTCTCGGCCCGGAAGCGACGCTCGAGCGCGGTTATAGCATCACTCGCGACGCGCACGGCAACGTCATTCGTAGCGTGACGGCGGTGGCACCGCGGATGAAAATCAGATCGCGTGTGCGTGATGGCGACTTCGAATCGACCGCAGACTAACGAATCGATAATGTTTCTCCGCGCCTCGGGATATGCCCCGTTTCGTTCGCGAGCGCCTAACGCAGGCCAGCTTACTGGGGATTGAGGATCGGATCGTTCGAGAGATCGAGCCACGGATCGTTCGGGTCGTTCGAACCGGTAAATAGGCTGGTGTCGTGCCCCGGCCGAAGCACCTTGTGCGTAGTGGGGTCAACTTTCATGATCTGGCCACTCGCATCGCAGAAAATCACGATCGCTTTTTTCGCCGCCCAGATTCCGCCTTTTGCCGACTTGCTCGTAACATAGGTGCCGACGTTGCCTTCGGCGAAGCCATCCGCGATGAGCGGAAATGCGGGATTCGCCGTGTCGGTCAAGTTCGCAACGTAGGCGTAATTATTCTCACCCGCCCGCAGGGTATTGTTCCGCGTGGTCGCGGTCGCGGGATCGATCTTGTTGTCCACGCCGGTGCTCCAACGTGAGCCCGGAACAACAAAAATATCTTCAGTCTGAAGATAGTTAGGAAAGAGCCACCAGAAGGCGTCGTTCGAGGCGCCATCGGCGGTCAAATCCGTGGCGCTGTCATAATCGGCGGCGGGCAATTTCGAAGGGAAGTTGCCGTTGTTATCGGTCGCGAACAATTTCGCCGCGAGGGCTATTTGCTTGGCGTTCGAGAGGTCCTTGGTTTGATTAGCCCGCTCGGTGACACCGTTAAAAACCGGCAGCGCGATACTCGCCAAAATCGCGATGATCGTGATCACGACCAGAAGCTCGATCAAGGTGAAGCCGGAGGGATTTCGCTTCATTACAAGGCGGCGAGAATCTCTGGCCACGCTGGGAGCGTCAAGTAACTTCCGCGACGGTCGCTCCGCTCTACGGTACTACTGCGGCGTCCGCTCGCTCAGCGATCGGCTCCGATAACCACTGTTAGGGGATACGAAAATGCGCGGTCTTTGGCGATCGCGTGCGGCGGTTGCCTCGGTGACTCGGGTGGGCTGGTGACGGCGCACCCTACAGCGTCAGCTGGCTGCCGGCGGCTCCCATTTGAAGGCCACCAGTGCCAGCGGCGGCAGATTCACGCCCATCGAATGCCTCCGCCCCTGCCATTCGACCGCCTCGGCCTCCATACCGCCGAGGTTGCCAACGTTGCTCCCGCCATAGGTCTCGCCGTCGGTGTTCACAATCTCACGGTAAAAGCCTTCGTGAGGCACGCCCAACCGATAGTTGTAGCGCACCACCGGGGTGGCATTGACCGCCACGACCACGATCTCCCCCTCCTTCGATCGCCGGAAGAAAGCGACGACGCTGTTCTCGGAGTCGTGAAAGTCGATCCACTCGAAGCTTTCGTGGGTGTCGTCGAGATCCCAGAGCGCAGGCTCCTTGCGATAGACGTGATTCAGATGCTGCACGAGTCGTCGCAGTCCGTCGTGCAACGGCCGATCCATCAGTTCCCAATCGAGGCTGCGGTCGTGATTCCACTCGCGGTACTGGCCGAATTCGCCGCCCATGAAGAGGAGCTTCTTGCCCGGATGGGCGAACATCCAAGCGTAGAACATCCGCAGGTTGGCGAACTTCTGCCACTCGTCGCCGGGCATTTTGTTGACGAGCGAACCCTTCCCGTGCACCACCTCGTCATGGCTGAGGACGAGAATGAAATGCTCTTGAAAGGCATACATGATCGAGAAGGTGACGTTGCCCTGATGAAAACGCCGATAGATCGGATCGAGCGCCATGTAATGGAGGAAGTCGTGCATCCAACCCATGTTCCATTTGAAGCCAAAGCCGAGGCCGCCGAGATACGTCGGCCGTGAGACGGCGGGCCAGGCGGTGGATTCTTCTGCGATCGTGATCACGCCGGGAAAGCTGCCGTAGCAGAGTTCGTTCGTCTGTTTCAGGAAAAAAACGGCGTCGAGATTCTCGCGGCCGCCGAATGCGTTCGGAATCCACTGACCAGGCTGCCGCGAGTAGTCGAGGTAAAGCATGGAAGCGACCGCATCCACGCGCAGGCCATCGATGTGATATTCGTCGAGCCAGAAAAGCGCGTTGGCGGTGAGAAAGTTGCGCACTTCGTTGCGACCGAAGTTAAAGATCAACGTCCCCCAATCCTGATGCTCGCCCTGGCGCGGATCGGCGTGCTCGTAAAGATCCGTGCCGTCAAACTCGGCCAGGCCGTGCGCATCTTTCGGGAAATGCGCCGGCACCCAATCCATGATCACGCCCACCCCGGCGCGATGGCAGGCATCGATAAAATGTCGCAGCTCATCGGGGTTCCCGAAGCGGCTGGTGGGCGCGTAGTAGTTCGTGACCTGATAACCCCACGAACCTTCAAACGGATGCTCTGCGATCGGCATCAGTTCGATGTGAGTGAAGCCCATTTCGAGCACATACGGCAGGAGCGTCTCGGCAAACTCGAGATAACTGAGAAAGCGATTCCGCTCCTCCGCGACGCGCCGCCACGAGCCGAGATGCACTTCGTAAATGCTGATCGCGCTGCGGTGCCATTCCTTCTCCGGCCGCGCCGCCATCCACTCCGAATCGCTCCATTGATACCGCCTGAGGTCGTAAACCATCGAGGAAGTCTGCTCTCCGTGCTGACTGAAAAACCCGAATGGATCGCTCTTCAACAAGAGCGCGCCCGACTGCGTCTTGATTTCAAACTTGTAGTGCGCGCCCTCCTTCACGCCCGGAATGAAAATTTCCCAAACGCCGCTCCCGAGCAGCCTTCGCATCGGATGGACGCGGCCGTCCCAGCCATTGAAATCTCCCACCACGCTGACACGCGCCGCGTTCGGCGCCCAGACCGCAAAATAAACCCCGCGCTCGCCGCCCGCCGCGCCGGGGCCTGGCGTAGGCGGGCCGATCTCGCGCAGCTGCGCGCCAAAGTGATGGTAGAGGCGCTTGTGATTTCCCTCCGCGAACAGGTGTAAATCCATCTCGCCCATTATCGGGCCGTAGCTGTAGGGATCGCGCAGAAGCTGCTCGGAGCCATCGAATGCGATCACCTTGATGAGGTAGGAAAAGCTGCGGGTTTCGTTAGGCACCGTCGCCTGGTAAAGCCCTTCCACGTGCAGCCGATCCGCCGGAAAAACCTGACTCTGGTCGTTCGCCGCCACGACCTCGATCGCCCTCGCATCCGGCCGGAAAACGCGAATCACGAGATCGTCGCCCGCGCCATGCGGACCAAGCACGCGGAAGGGGTCGGAGTGCGCGCCATGGAGAAGTGCGTCGATTTCGCTCGGATCGAGAGGATGAATGGCAAATGAACTCATGAAGGTAAAAACAGACTAACGGCACGAGAAGGCATTGCAATTTTCCGAGGCGAAAGCTGGAGCGACGACCTCCGTTTCGTCCGAGGTTCTGAAAGACGGATCGAGCCCGACGCCCAACACGCTTCCACGCTGCGCAATTCTCAGGACGGTCGAAAACCCTTTTCGATTTTCATTGTCCGCCATCTCACCGATAATTTCCCCCGATGGACAAACGCCCAGCCGATCCCGCCGAAGCCCTCTTGCATACCTACAGCGTCGGCGGTGGAATCAATTATCTCGCCGCCGCCGCGACACTCCCCTCGCGCCCGGCGATCGATGCCGCGTGCGTTGATCTGCTCAGCCTGCTCTTCCCCGGGTTTCACGGCGAGCCGCTCGTCGATCCGGGCGATCTGCCGGATGTCACCCGCATCCGGATTCGTTCGCTTCGCGCACGTCTTTATCCGGAGATGGTAAAAAGCCTCGCCCGCCGGGGCGAGGTGCCGCCCGGCGCACCCGACGCCGAGCAGATTTTAACCGACTTCCTCGGCCAGCTCGCGAGCGTGCGCGAGATGCTCTGGTCGGATCTTGACGGCGCCTACGAAGGCGATCCGGCCGCGACCAGCTATGAGGAAATCATCCTCGCCTATCCCTCTCTGGAAGCGATCGCCATCCAGCGCATGGCCCACATCCTCTACCGGGCCAACCTGCCTCTCATCCCGCGCATGATGACGGAATGGGCGCACGGCCGCACCGGGATCGACATTCATCCGGGGGCGACAATCGGCAGCCACTTTTTCATTGATCACGGCACGGGGGTGGTGATCGGCGAGACTACGAAAATCGGCTCGCACGTGAAACTCTATCAGGGCGTTTCTTTTATCGCCCGGTCGCTCTCGGCAGGACGGGCGCTCCGCGGCCAAAAGCGCCATCCGACGGTCGAGGATCATGTCGCGATCTACGCCGGCACGACTGTAATGGGCGGTGATACCGTGGTCGGGGCTGGCTCGACGATTGGCGCAAACGTTTTTCTCACCCACAGCGTGCCCCCACGCTCGCTCGTTTCGTATGAGGAAAAAAGGCTCGCCATTGTGGCAAAGCGTCCGGCGAAGGCCGGCGCCAGCGGCGATGACTCCTTTCCGGAATGATTTACCTCGATTACAACGCCACCACGCCGCTCTGCACTCCGGCCTGCGAAGCGATGCAGCCGTATTTGGAAAAGCATTTTGGCAATCCCTCGAGCGTCCATCGCGCTGGCCGCGAAGCCCGCGCCGCGATCGACAACGCGCGCGACCAGCTCGCGGCATTATTATGCGCGAAACCGCATGAGATTATTTTCACCAGCGGCGGCACGGAAGCGAACAACCTCGCACTCCTCGGTCTTGCGTGGCAAAACGCGCCTAACGGAAAGCATTTGATTAGCAGCCGTGCCGAGCACCATGCAGTGCTCAACACGCTTGAACACCTGGAAAAAAAAGAAGGTTTCGAAGTCACCTGGCTCGACCTTTCGTGCGACGGCCTCATCGATCCGGACCAGCTCAGCGCTGCGATTCGTCCCGAGACGACGCTCGTCTCGATCATGACCGCAAACAACGAGACCGGCGTTCTTCAGCCGATCCAAGAAATCGCCGCCTGCTGCCGCGATCGCGGCGTACTTCTGCACAGCGACATGGTGCAGTCGTTTGGAAAGCTGACTACTTCGGCTCGTCCAACCTGTGATGCGGCCAGTTTCGCGGCGCACAAATTTTACGGCCCGAAAGGTGCCGGTTTTCTCTATTTGCGCTCGGGTTTGCCGATTGAGCCGATCCAGTTCGGCGGCGCGCACGAAGGGCGGCGCCGTCCGGGTACGGAGAACGTGGCCGCGATCGCCGGTATGGCCGCGGCCGCGCAATTCATCAACGACAATCCGCCTAACGAATTCGCGTTGCGCGACAAGCTTGCCGACGGTATCGCCGAAATTTTTCCCGAATCCGAAGGAAATGGCGCCGCCGCGCCGCGTCTCGGAAACACCCTCAACGTCAGCTTTCCCGGCTTTTCCTCCGAGACGCTGCTCATGGCGCTCGATCTCGAAGGCATCTGCGCCTCGAGCGGGTCAGCGTGCATGGTCGGCTCGGTCGTCGCCTCGCATGTCCTCCTCGCGATGGGCCTGCCGCTGGAGCGGGCAGCTTCCGCCGTTCGCTTCTCGTTAGGGAAGGAAAACACCGAAGAAGAAATTAAAGAGACGCTCAGCGCCCTTCGCCGTATCCGTGAACGGCAACTGACCCGCACCGCAGCCGCGCGGCCGGAGCATGCTCTCGTTTAGCCAGCTCGAATTTTCGCTGCTTGCGCCGGTCGAGGAAAGGCCTGCCGGACGGGATCACGCACTCGAGACGATTGCCTGCGAACTGCTTTGTCGAAACGGCGCCGCGGCCTTGGCCGCGAAAGTTCACGTCGAATGGTCGGGACGGCTAAGAAGTGCGGCGGGTCGCGCGGAATTTCAGGCAACACGGGTGATTCTCAATCGCCGGCTCTGCGGACACGGCGAAGCGGAGATCGATCGCACCCTGCGCCACGAATTGGCGCATTTGCTCGCGCAGTTTCGCGCGGGCCGCCAGCGGGTCGCGCCGCACGGTGTGGAATGGCGCATCGCGTGCTCCGATCTCGGCATCGCGGGCGAAACGCGTTGCCATAATCTGCCGTTCCCGATTCATCGCCTTGCGCGCCGCTACATCTACGTCTGTCCGCATTGCCAGTGTGATTTTCCTCGCGCGCGTCCGCTGCGACGAGCTTCTGCCTGCCTCGCATGTTGCCGCGAACACAACCATGGAAAATTCGATCCGCGTTTTAAACTGCAGCGTGCGAATCGGAGCCTGGCAACATCAGTTGGCGTTCGTTAGGGTGAACCGGATGACGAGCTGACCGTGCCCACCGCCTTTTTCTTTCCAACAATTTTGCGGCACCAGGCCGCCACTGCCGCCACTCCGATGATGATGAATTTCTTCGCGGCGAGGAGAAGCACCCAGAGCCCTTTAAACAAACCCGCTTTCGCCGCGATGCCGCCGGCCACGAGCGCTGCGACGCCGTAGGTGGCAACTTTGTCGCCCGCAGATTCGCTGAAATCGGCGTAGCGATTTCCCTGGTTAAAATCGACAGCGGCGAGAATCTTCGGCGTCGCCTTCTCGATCTCCGGCAACTGCGTCATCGAAGCGACCGCGTTCAAGACAAGCACGCCACGCCGACCAAGCATGCGGATGTTGTAGTTCAGAGTGTCCTGGGTCTCGCCACCGAATTTGAGTTCTTTCGCCCAGTAGAGTTTGTGGGTCGCGCGATCGTAACGCGGCGGCTCCGCCCATCCCACTAACTCGATCGCGGGTAACCGTTCTTCGTCCGCGTCGCATTCGCACTTTGGGCGTCGCTTTTCATCTGTTTCAGCAGTCTGTTGTAGTCGATTTTCTCCGCGTCCCGGTCTTTGACGTAACCATCGTCACTGAAGGTGATAATGACGGCCCACGATTCGCGCGAGATCGGATCGGCCTGGTTCATCAGCAGTCCGAGCGGCTTTTCGCCCGGCGGATTGCCCCAGAGTTGGAAGATGACTTTGCTCGCGTCTTCGGCATCGAGAAAACGAAAACCAGCCGGCACGTTCAGAGTCGCGAGGCCGCTTCGGAGCGAAACCTGTCCCTCCTTAAATTGCAAACTCGAGATCAGGGCCTCGGCTTCTTCGCGCGATTTCGGACGCTCCTGGGCAAAAGTGGTGACCGCAATGAGGAGGGTAAAAAGGAGGATTTTTTTCATGGATGGGAAACCGCTTGAACAAAAAGCAAGTTAGAGACCGCAAACGATCAAACTTCGGAGTTCTCGTCCTTCTGCCCTTTTTGCCCGCGCAGCTTCGCCTGAATGAACAGGTCGATGTCACCATCCATCACCGCCTGCACGTTGCTCGTCTCCGCGCCGGTGCGGTGATCTTTCACCATCTGATACGGCTGAAACACATACGACCGAATCTGACTTCCCCAGGCGACGTCGCCCTTCTCGCCGTACTGCCGGTCGATCTCGGCGCGCTTCTTGTCCTGGTCGATCTCGTAAAGTTTGGCCTTCAACATCTTCATCGCGAGCTCGCGATTGCGCCCCTGGCTGCGCTCCGCCTGGCAGGCGACGACGATCCCCGTCGGCTTGTGCACGATCCGGACGGCGGTCTCCACTTTGTTGACGTTCTGGCCGCCTTTGCCGCCGGCGCGAAAGGTATCCACCTCGATATCGGCCGAGTTCACTTCGATCGGCGCGGAATCGGCAATTTCCGGCGTGACATCGACGCTCGCGAAGGAGGTGTGGCGTCGCTTGTTCGCGTCGAAGGGCGAGATGCGGACGAGGCGGTGCACCCCGCGCTCGGTGTTGAGATAACCGTAGGCGTATTCCCCGCTGACGAGGAGCGTGACTGATTTGATGCCCACTTCGTCGCCTTGTTGAATATCGATCGTCTGCGAATTGAAACCGCTCCGCTCGATCCAACGCTGATACATCCGCAGAAGCATGTCGGCCCAATCGCACGACTCCGTCCCACCGGCTCCGGAGTGGATCGTGACGAAGGCATTCGAGCGATCGTTCTCGCCGGAAAGAAACTGGCGAAGCTCAAATTCCTCCAGTCGCCTAACGAGTCGGGCGTGCTCCATCGCGACTTCCTGCTCGGCCTTGGCGCGCGCCGGCGGACTTTCCTCCTCCCCGGCCAATTCCTGGAGCGCCTCGAAATCGTCCACCTCGCGTTCCAGCTCGCGCATCGGGTTGAGCAAACTGCGCAGCCGCGAAACCTCCTCGACTTCGCCCTGGGCGCGTTCGCGATTCGACCAAAAATCCGCGGAAGCCATCCGCGCTTCCAGTTCCGTCAGGCGTGATTGGAGCGCAGGCAGGTCAAAGAAACCTCCGCAGTTCGCCCACGCGGGCGCGGAGTTGCGCGATGTCGGTGACTGCCACTTCCGTTGCCATCGGGAAAGATAATCGCCTCGCCTGAACTGCCAATTGGATTTCCAACAGAAGCAATCGCCCGTTAGGCTCGCGCGCACCGACATGGGCCGAGTTATTCTGCGAACTTTTCTCGTTCTGCTCTGCGTGTTGATCGCCGAAATCGGGTGAGTCGCGGGTGCCCGCTCGCTATCTTTGTTCGTGGACCGCGTGCATACGGCGGAGATCGATTCCATCCGGTGGTCGAGTTTGGCGTGGGAGATCCAAGCGGCGGGATGCTCCGGATCGGGCAACGCTCCTTTCGATACAGCCGGGCCGAACAACCATCCCACTTCGCTGCGGCTGGAGCTGAACGAGCGCGGGCAACTGCGCGCCGAGAGTCGCGGCCAATCGATCACCCTCTGGTAAAGAGTCGACTCGTCAGGCACCATCCGGCCGGGCGCGGGCGAGAGGGCGCGTTTCCGGATCGAACGGAGCCTGCTCAGCTGGCCCTGCTCGAGATCAATTTCATGAGCGGCGCGTCGCCCCTCCTGGAAACGCCACCTTTATTATCGGTTCAACTGGGAGACAAAGAGCGGCGCACGGCTCGATATGGTCTGGCGCTATGAGCAATGGTTCTATCCGGGAAACGGATGGGTGAGCGAATTCATGATACGCGCTGGGACGACCGGGCTGATTCGCGCCGAGATTGCTCATGATTGCTGGCGGCCGCCGGGCCTTTTCGCTATACGTCGGACGATGGGAATTTGTCAGCCAACGGCGCGCCGGCCGATCGCCAATATCTTTCGGCTGACGGCGAACGGAGCGACGCGCTTTTGCGTGCGAACGAGAATCTCGCCCGACGCGATCTCCTACTTTTCCATCGTGGCAGCGGCGGCCGCGGCGGCTTGTTTCTGGCAATCTGCGCAGCACCCCGCGCTGCTTCTCGTCGCGCCGCTTTTCTGCGCGCTGCGGCTCTGGTGCAACA
>DASXPA010000093.1:0-3957 GCA_036493915.1 Chthoniobacterales bacterium
TCGATAATCCGCAGAGGAAACTGTTTCCCGGGATGACGGCCTACGTCACCATCCCGGTCGCGTCCGCAAAAAACGTTCTGAAAATTCCAAACGCCGCGCTTCGTTTCAAGCCGGATTTGTCCGCGAAGGAACTGCGCGCCCTATATCGCAAAGCGGGCATCCCGGAGGAAGGCGACGCCGCGGATTCCAGCCACAGTGCAAAGACCGCACCCGACGGTGCGACTTCCATCTCCAAAAGAGAGACGCGCATTATCTGGAAGCTCGTTTCCGGCAATACGCTCATGCCGGTGAGCGTCAAAAGCGGAATCACGGATCACACCGACACTGAACTTCTACAGGTGGTAAATGGCAGCCTCAAGGCAGGTGACGCGGTCGTCACCGGCGTCGAACAAGATCACGGCGGTGAGAAGACGCCGAGGGGTCCGGGACATCCGTAAATGGAGAAGCCAGGTCTATCGAGCGGGCCTCAACTTTCGACTGCCGACACCGCGCCGGGTGCGAGCGTTCTGCGGGTCGAGGACCTGCACAAATATTACCAGATGGGTGACAACCGAGTCCATGCCCTGCGCGGCATCGATCTCGAGATCGGGCGCGGCGAATTCGTCGCGATCATGGGTGCGAGCGGGAGCGGCAAATCGACCTTCATGAACATCCTCGGCTGCCTCGATAAGCCGAGTGCCGGCCGTTATCTATTGGAAGACACCGACGTCGCGGCGCTCGACAAGACGCAACTTGCCGGCATCCGAAATCGCAAAATTGGTTTCGTCTTTCAGGGCTTTAACCTTCTCGCCCGCACGACCGCGCTCGAAAACACCGAGCTGCCCACGCTCTACGCCCGGATCGAAAAAGCCGCCCGACACGAGCGCGCGATGGAAGCGCTCCGCCTCGTCGGGTTGGGCGACCGCACAGACCATTTCCCCTCGCAACTCTCCGGCGGTCAACAACAGCGCGTGGCGATCGCGCGCGCGCTCGTCAATCGTCCTTCCATCCTTCTCGCCGACGAACCGACCGGCAACCTCGACAGCCGCACTTCGGTGGAAGTGATGGAGATTTTTCAAAACCTGAACGAAGAAGGCCTAACGATCATCCTGGTCACGCACGAGCCCGAGATTGCGCGGTTCGCGCGGCGCAGCATTGTTTTCCGCGACGGCACCATCCGGCGCGACGAAGGGATCGCGCAACGTTCCGTCGCGGCGGAGGTGATCAAGACGATGCCGCGGCTCGAAGATTGAGATGGATTTCCTTTCCACGATCCAGCTCGCGTTGCGTGCGCTCCTGCGCAACAAGAGCCGCTCCATCCTCACGATGCTCGGGATTATCATCGGCGTCGGTGCAGTCATCGCCATGATCGGGATCGGCCAGGGGGCCGCTCAGACCGTGCAAAAACAGATCGCGACCCTCGGCTCAAACATGCTCTTTATCTCGCCGGGATCGAGCAGCCGGGGCGGATTGCACATCGGCTGGGGCAGCACAAAGTCGTTAGTCACAGCGGACGTGGCGGCCATCCGTCGCGAGTGTCCGGCCGTGATCGCGGTCGCGCCCGGCACCGAAACTTCCGCGCAGATCGTTTACGAGGGTGAGAATTGGGGAACGCGCGTCATCGGAACGACGCCGGATTATTTCGACATCCGCGACTGGGCGTTTCAAAGCGGGACCAGCTTCACCCGTGATGACGTGACGACAGCCGCGAACGTCGCCGTCATCGGCGAGACCGTGCGCAGAAATCTTTTCGCATCCGCGAATCCGATCGGAAAAAAGATTCGCGTTGGCGATCTGCCGTTTCTCGTCGTGGGCGTGCTCGTCGCGAAAGGACAATCCGCCTCTCTCGGCGAAGACCAGGACGACACCATCATCGCGCCGCTCACGACTGTGCAGAAAAAAATCACCGGCCAACCGTGGCTGCGTTTCGCGATGGCCTCGGCCACTTCCCGGTCGGCCAGCTACATCGCTCAAGAACAGATTCGCTCGCTCTTGCGCGATCGTCATCGCATCCGCCCGGGGGAGACCGACGACTTCATCGTCCGCAATCTCGCCGACATCGCGGATGTCGCTTCGGAAGCGAGCAAAGTCATGACCGTGCTCCTCGGCTCGATCGGCGGCGTTTCCCTTTTCGTCGGCGGCCTCGGGATCATGAACATCATGCTCGTCTCCGTGACGGAACGGACGCGCGAGATCGGCATTCGCATCGCGATCGGCGCCACCGAGGGCGACGTGCAACGACAATTTCTGATCGAGGCTGTTACCATTAGCCTCCTCGGTGGCCTGGTTGGAATCCTCGCTGGAATCGGTTCGTCGTTTCTTATTTCTTCGACCGCGGGATGGCCTATTGCGGTCTCGGCCACTGCAATCGTTATCGCCGCGCTCGTCTCGATCGCGATCGGCGTTTTCTTTGGCTATTATCCGGCGCAAAAAGCCGCCGGCCTGGACCCGATCGAAGCACTCCGCTACGAATAATCGCCGCTGCGCCTAACGAAATGTTTTTTGATACGATCCTGCGTGAAGCTCTGAAGGCGCTCCTGCGCAATAAAGTTCGCAGCGTCCTCACCATGCTCGGGATCATCGCCGGCGTCGGCTCGTTCATTTGCGTCGTCGGGGTCGGTCGCGCCGGCTCCCTGCGAGTCGAAGAACAGCTTCACAACGTGGGCGACAATCTCATCTGGCTCGAAGCCGGCGGCCGCGGGCGCAACGGCATCCGCACCGGCAGCCGGGACAGCCGGACGCTCGTGATGGGCGATTATCGCGCGGTCCTCGAACAGGTCCCGGGAATCAAAAGCGGGACGCCTAACGTGGACGGACACATCCAGGTCATCGCCGGCGGCGAAAACTGGGGAACCCGTTTTCGCGGCGTCACTCCAGATTTTTTCGAGATCCGCAAATGGCCGATCGCGTTGGGCGCGGCTTTCATCGACGACGATGTCGAACACGCCTCCACGGTTTGCGTGATCGGTCAGACGATCGCTTCAAACTTATTCGGGAAAACGAATCCGGTCGGCAAGAGCATCCGCGTCAACGGGGTGCCCTTCAAAGTCCTCGGAGTCATGCAGGCCAAGGGCTTCTCCTCCACCGGACGGGATCAGGACGATTTTCTCGTCATCCCGATCACGACCGCGCAGAAAAGGGTCAGCGGGACCGAATGGCTGGATGATATTTTCTTTTCCGCCGCCCGCCGCGAAGACGTCCCCGAAGCGTCGAAGCAGATCGTCGCGCTCATCCGCGAGCGTCACCACCTGCGTCCGGGCGAGCCCGATGATTTTAACATCCGCACGCCTGAAGAAGTCATCCGAACGCAGCTCGCCGCGGCCAACGTTTTCACCCTGCTCCTCGGGAGCGCGGCTTCGTTGTCGCTTCTCGTCGGCGGCATCGGCATCATGAACATCATGTTGGTCTCGGTAACGGAGCGGACCCGCGAGATCGGGATTCGCCTCGCCATCGGCGCGACCGATCGCGACATCCAGCTGCAATTCATCAGCGAAGCGCTTGTCATGAGTCTGATCGGCGGTGCCTTGGGAGTGACTGCCGGAATCGCCGGCTCCTATCTCCTCCACAGCACCTTGCACTGGGACATCTCGCTCTCCGCAAACATCATCATCATCGCCGCCCTCTTCTCCGCCGGCGTCGGAGTTTTCTTCGGCTACTATCCGGCGCGAAAAGCTTCGCAGCTTGATCCAATCGAAGGACTGCGCTTTGAGTGAACTGATCCTTGTTTTGCAGCTGGCTGTCTCTTACTGAAACTAACCGCCTCCTCATGACTCTGCGCGAAACCGAAATGATCGACCTGCCAACGCCGACGGGTCCGATGCGCACGCACCTTTTTCGACCGGCGGAGGAACGGCATTTCCCTGGCGTTCTCTTTTACTCAGAGATCTTTCAAGTCACGGCGCCCATTCGCCGACTCGCGGCACTCATCGCCGGCCATGGCTACCTCGTCGCGGTGCCGGAAATTTATCATGAGTTCGA
>DASXPA010000094.1:0-21967 GCA_036493915.1 Chthoniobacterales bacterium
CGGGCGCGATGCGCGGGCGGCTCGCTCACGAGCGGACGCAACGCGGCGAGGATTTCATCGGCGCTCTGGTAGCGTTGCGCCGGCTTCTTCCGCAGACATTTGCCGACGACGCGTTGCAGCGCACGCTCTTTCAGCGGGAGCGGATTGGCTTGCAGGATGTCCGCGATGACGGACGTGGGCGTTTTCCCTTCGAAGGGCACGCGACCCGCCCGCATTTCATAAAGGACGACGCCGAGACTCCAAAGATCGCTCCGCGCATCGACCGTTTCACCGCGAGCTTGTTCGGGCGACATGTAGCGGGTCGTGCCAATGATCCGTCCCAACTCCGTCGGTCCCGGGAGACCGGCCGCCGCGATGCCGAAATCGAGCACCTTCACATAGCCATCCGGACGCAGGATGATGTTCTCTGGTTTGATATCGCGATGCACGATGCCGGCGCGATGAGCGACCGCGAGCGCACTGGCAACCTGCCGCGCGATCTCGATGGCCTCGTTAGGCATGATGGCGCCGTCGTTCAATCGCTCCCGCAGGGTGATGCCTTCGACGAACTCCGTCGCGACGTAGTGAGTCGAGTCCACCTGGCCGATCTCGTGAATCGTGACGATGTTCGGATGATTCAACGCGGAAGCGATGCGCGCTTCGCTTTGCAAACGCACCAGCTCGGCCTCGTTAGGCGCGACCGCGGGCGGGAGGAGCTTGAGCGCTACCTGGCGCCCGAGCCGTTCATCGCAGGCGCGATAGACAACGCCCATTCCGCCCACGCCGGCGATCGCGTCCACTCGATACGCGCCGAGGTATTGGCCGATTAAACTCTCCGGATCGGCGGCGAGCAAAGCCGGCGCAACCGCAAAAGCCGGCGAGGCGATGAAGTCGCCGGAGTTATCGTGAGACCGCAGGAGCAACTCCACGCGACGCCGCAACGGCTCATCACCCTGGCAGCTGCGTTCGAGAATCGCAGCTCGCTCGCGCGCGGGTTGGCGCACGGCCCGATGGAAGATTTCGGTGCAACTCTGCCAGCGCTCAGAGTTCATCCATCTCTTCTCCGCTCAGCGCCGCGAAGAGCCAGGCCCGCGCCACCGTCCAATCTCGTCCGACCGTGTTCACATGGATTTTGAGGACGCTGGCGATCTCTTCCATTGTCAGCCCGCCGAAATAGCGCATCTCGACCACGTCAGCTTTGCGCCGATCGAGCGCGGCTAATTTTTCCAGCGCCTCATCGAGCGCGAGGAGTTCGTCTGCGCGGGTTTCGGTCACCGATGCCGATTCGTCCAAGGTCACCCTGATGGCGCCGCCGCCGCGCTTCGCAGCGTTCCGCTCGCGCGCATGATCGACCATGATCCGACGCATGAGCTGCGCGGCGACGGCGAAGAAATGAGCGCGGTTTTGCCAGTGCGGCGGTTGCGTTCCATCCGAGAGACGGAGATAAGCGTCATCGAGCAACGCCGTCGCCTGAAGAGTATGGCCCGGCCGCTCGCGGCTCATGTAATGCCGAGCCAGGCGCTGGAGTTCCGGTTGCACCAGCGGGATCAGCTCGGCCAAAGCGTCGGTGTCCCCTTCGCGCCATTGGCCGAGGAGCTGCGTCACTTGCCGGTTCGATGAAACGGGTGAGTTCATTCGCCCTGCCATAATGCCAACAACGCCCCGGATCGTCCCACATTTTTTATGCGCAATGGTGGATTTGGGGCGGCGATTTTCGCTTTACCAAATATGACCAGCTTCGCTCGCGTTAAACCACGGACCTCCTGGTTCGCCCGAAAATCTCTTTCCCGTCTGGCTCTCCTGGGCGCCACGGCGCTGCTGCTCGGCGCCTGCGCCGATGCCTCGACACAGCCAGCCAACGCACAGAAGAAGAAGCGACCGGCAGCGTGGGGAACACACCAGACTGGCACCAATCTTTAGCTCTTGCGCCACCGTTGTCTCTGCTCAGAAGACACAGGCACCGCAGGAGGAATAGTGGCATCGTGACTTCCGATGCGTGCGATGCTTTTGAACGAACAAAAGCCGGTTGAAGACGCGCCCCTGGTCGAGCGTGAGGTCGAAGAACCGCAGGCCGGCGCCGGCGAGCTGCGGCTGAAAGTCAGCGTCTGCGCAGTCTGCCGGACCGACATTCACATCGCGGAAGGCGATCTCGAAATGCACAAGTCGCCGGTCATTCCCGGACATCAGATTGTGGGAAGAATCGATCAGATGGGCGCTGGAGTGAGTGATCGCCAGATCGGACAACGTGTCGGCATCGGATGGCTGCGGCACGTCGATGGCATCTGTGAGTTCTGCCGGCGCGGGCGCGAGAACCTCTGCCGCGATTCGCGCTATACCGGTTACGACGCCGACGGCGGTTATGCCGAGTATGCGGTTGTGCCTAACGAGTTCGCTTACGAGCTGCCGGAAGGGTTCGACGACGAACATGTCGCGCCGTTGCTTTGTGGTGGCTTGATTGGTTACCGCGCGCTTGAGCGCGCAGCGGTGCCGGAGAATGGACGCATCCTGCTCGTCGGCTTCGGGAGTTCCGCGCATCTGGTCATCCAGCTTGCGCTTGCGCGCGGATACGAAGTTTATGTCGTCACCCGAAGTGAGAATCACGTTCGGGAAGCGGAGTGGTTAGGCGCGGCCTGGGCAGGCGCGGACTTTCGCGATTTGCCGGTGAAAATGAACTCCGCTGTCCTTTTCGCGCCGACGGGAAAACTGGTGCCGCCGATCATGGAAGCTCTCGATCGCGGCGGCATTTGTTCGATCGCCGGTATTCACCTGAGCGATGTTCCGCCGCTCAACTATGTGCGCCATTTGTATCAGGAACGCGAGATTCGGAGCGTCACAGCCAACACCCGCGAAGACGCGCGCAACTTGCTCGCGGAAGCTGCCGGCGCCAAGATCAAGCCGCAGACGACGTCCTATTCGTTCGGCGAAGCGAACCGCGCCCTGCGCGAAATGAAGGCGAGCAAGGTCGCCGGCACGCCAGTGTTGCAGGTTACCTGAGCGAGCGAGCCCTTCGAAGGAACCTGCTTCCGCAGGTCCAGGTTTCTACATTTTTTCCGGCGCGGCGATACCGAGGAGATCGAGTCCTTTTTGCAGCGTGCGCGCGGCCAATTCGCAAAGGGCGAGCCGCGTTGCGCGTGCTGGCTCGTCTGCTTTCAACACAGGGCACGCTTCATAGAAAGCGTGAAAGGCGTTGGCCAGTTCGAAGAGATAATTTGCGAGCAGGTTTGGCCGGAAATCGTTCAAGACTTGCGGGACGACTTCGGCAAATTGCGCCAGCCGTTTTGCCAGGTTCAGCTCCGCCGGTTCGCTTAAAGTCAGTCCGTTAGGCCGCAAGAACGCTCCATCCAGCTTGCGAAAAATTGAGCGGATGCGGACGTAGGCATTCTGCAGATAAGGCGCGGTGTTGCCTTGGAATGAGAGCATCCGATCCCAGGAAAAAATGTAATCGGTCATCCGATACTGCGAGAGATCGGCGTATTTGATCGCGCCGATACCGATCGTCTTCGCGATGGAATTGCGCTCCGCCTCCGGCAGATCGGGATTTTTCTCCGCGACAATTTTCTGCGCGCGCCGCACCGCTTCACCGAGCAAATCGCGGAGGGCGACGTTCTCGCCCGAGCGCGTTTTCATCAGCTTGCGGTCTTCGCCGAGAATGCTGCCGTGCGTGATGTGGCGAAAATCCGCGGTATAACCTTCGCGACGCGCGATTTCGAAAATTTGTTTGAAGTGCAGTTGCTGCGGCGCGCCGGTCACGATCCAAATGGTGTCGGCGCCGAGATCGTTAATCCGGTAGTCGACCGTGGCGATGTCGGTCGTCGCATAGTTGAAGCCGCCGTCGCTCTTGCGAACGATGCACGGCTTATCCGCCAGCTCAGGAATGTCGCGGAAGAAAACGCAGATCGCGCCCTCGCTTTTCTCCGCCAGCCCCGCGGCGCAGAGGCGTTCGACGACGCCGGGGAGACGATCGTTATAAAAGCTTTCGCCGCGCTGGATGTCGTAGTGGATGTCGAGAATTTCGTAAGCGGCTTCGAACTCCTTCATCGAAAGCGCGACGCATTCCTGCCAGATCCCGAAGTTCTCCGGATCGCTCGCTTGCAGCCTAACGAGTTCTTCACGGCAGGCGTTCCGCACCGCGGAATCAGCGGCGCCAAGTTCGTTCGCGGTCTTATAGATCCGCACCAGCTCCGCGATCGGATCGCGCTTAAGCGCTTCACGATCAAGCAAATTCTTCCAACCATAGATGACCATGCCGAACTGCGTTCCCCAATCGCCGATGTGATTGTCGCGAACGATTTCGTGGCCGAGGAAAGCGGCGATGCGCGCGAGGGCGTCGCCGAGGACGGTGCTGCGAATGTGACCGACGTGCATCGGTTTGGCGACGTTCGGCGAACCGAAGTCGATCACGATGCGATGCGGCGAATCCGTGCGCGGAACTCCCAGGCGCTCGTCGCCTAACAATCCCGCGACGTAACTGGCAACTGCCTCAGGCTTGAGGGTGAAGTTGATGAAACCCGCGCCCGCGATGGCAGGCGGCTCGCACCATTCCGCGAGATCGAGTTGCTCGATAATTTTCTGCGCGAGTTGTCGCGGATTTTCACCGCGCTGTTTCGCGAGAATGAGCGCCGCGTTGGTCTGGTAGTCGCCGAAGCGCCGGTCGGTCGCGGGGACGACTTCGCCCAAATCAGGCAACCCCGCGGCCGCAAGCGCGCGCGACAAATTTCGCCCGAGCAACGTTTGCAACGTTTCCATAAAACGAAAACGCGCCGTCGTTAGGCTTGAGCGCGCTCGCGGAAAATCGAGAGGATTTCCTCCTGCGAAGTCGCCGCGGCTAGGCTTTCGCGTACCGAGCGGTCGTTCAGAAATTTCGCGATCGCGGCAAGGGTGCGGAGGTGGGTCTGAAACTGGTTCTTCGGAACGATGAAGAGGACGACGAACTTCACGGGCGCGTTATCGAGCGCGTCGAACTCGATCCCCTGCGCGGAGCGCCCGAAGGCGGCGACCACTTCCGTGACGTCTTCAGAAGAAGCATGCGGAATAGCGATGCCGAAGCCGATCCCGGTGCTCATCGTCTCCTCGCGTTGCTTGAGCGCCGCAAGAATGCTCTCGCGGCTGGCTTGATTGATTTTTCCCAATCTAACGAGCAGATCGATCAACTCGACAATCGCCGGCCAACGCTCGGTGGCCTGCATTTCCGGAATGATTTGCTCGGAAGTTAAAAGGCTGGCCAAAGACATGCGGAGAGTGGTTCCGAGTGGAGCGAAAGCTTAGCGGCGACGATTTGGATGACAAGCTGGAATGGGAAGAAGTTGTGCCGCGTGGAAAATCAGCGCCACACGGTAGAGAAGCCGGCCTGCGATTGCTCGCGTGAGAAATCGCAAAGCGGCGACATCTCCGTCACGCTGCGTGATGGCCCGCTCAAGAAATGGAAGTGCCTCACCGATCTGGGCTGGATTCGTGATCCGGCCTAACGCACACTGCGCGTCGTGAGCGCGCACAATGCGAAAGATGCGGTCGACGATATCGTGGCGCGGCTTCGGCTGCCGGCGAATGCAAAGGTCGCAGGTTTCAGCTCGTCACTTCCGCGAGTGACGGGGACTGCCGCTCCTTCTATCCGCGTCGCGCACTCGACTGGCAACGCCAGGTGAACACCGACACTTCTCTGCGCGAGCGCGGAGGACGCCTTAAACGCATTGCTCTAACGTCGGCGGATTTCGATCGATGGCGTGACGATCGCGCCGACGTCTCTGAACTGTGCCGCGAATTCGCGGACCAACACCTACATCTCCTTTAAGATGGAACAGGCCGAAATTGAACGAGCGATATTGCAGACTTTAGAACGCGGCCGGGTCCGTCTGCTCGAGCTTACGTGGCCTAGAGCCAACGAACGGGTCTGCCTTAAAGTCGCGTCTATCACCGGCTCTCCGTGCGACGCCACTTCAGAAGAGTTCAACGAAGGGGTCTGGTCTCTCATCTCTCGACGGTTGATTTGGATTGATACAGCACACCGCGCAAGCACTCGTGGACAATCCGTCTTACCAAACGGGGCAAGGCTGCAGCTGCTGGGGATGCGGCGAATCCGGATGATCCGACGCGTTATCTGGAGCGGCTATTAGCCTGCAATCCGCGCACTTCAGATACCGCGCAAGATTACCTTCATGAAGCATTGAGAAGCTACGATGCCGAGTGCTATCTCGCCAGCTCCGTGATGTTGGGAGTAGCCGCGGAGACGACGACTCTTGAGACGGCAGATAGTTTTGTGAATTGGGCTGGGGTAAGGGCGGACAAACTGCGAGAAATCATGGCCAATCCGAGGCAGTTCTACGTCTACAAACTCGAAGAATTTCAAAAAAGGCTCTCCTCTACCAAATCCGAAATTCCGGCCGAGATGTCCGACAACCTCGAGCTCAATATCACCGCGCGGTCCTTCAATTGATCAGGCTAACTCGGAACGACGCGGGTCATCCGACCGGACGTCAAATTGAGCGCGAAGAGTGCTTCCAGAATCTTGTCGTCTACTGGAATGCACATCGAAAACTGCATCAGCTTAAAGCATTTTTCGACTCGAATAGGCCGTAGTCCGGAAGCTGAAGTTTTCCGAACCGGGTTCAGCGCCGGCTTGCTGACTCTGCTTGGCACCCGCCACCCGTATTGTTCTGAGGTTGCTGTTCGCGCGACGTCACGACTGCGGTATTCAAACTCTTTCCAGTGAGGCGAGAAATGCCTAACGAGAAAGCAAAACCTGAAGCGCCAACCAACCAAACGGGCGCAAAACACCGCCCGGCAATTTTTCCACTTGCTTAGCGAGAGGAGTTGAATAATCATCACATCTCGGTAACCGATATGTCATGAGTAAACCTTCCGATCTGGTCCAGGGAACGCTGGATTTTCTGCTATTGAAAATTCTGGCGGTCGAGTCGTTGCATGGGTTCGCCATCAGTCGGCGATTGCAGCAGGTCACGAAAGGGGATCTGCGGGTGAGCGACGGTTCGCTTTATCCGGCGTTGCACAAGCTCGAAGACCGCGGCTGGATCAAGGCGGAATGGAAGGCGACCAATACCAACCGGCGCGCCAAGTTCTATTCGCTGACCAAGCTGGGGCGGAAACAGTTGAGCAAGGAATCCGAGGAATGGGATCGCCTTTCCGCGGCGATCTTCGCGGTGATGAAATTGAAGGAGGCCTAGGGTGGATCCGACGCGCTGGATTTACACGATTCCGCTGCGTTTCCGTGCTTTGTGGCGACGGCGGGAGGTGGAAGGGGAATTGGAGGAGGAGCTGCGTGACCATCTCGTCCGCAAGACGGAGGAGGGGATTGCGCGCGGCCTAACGAGTGAGGAAGCGCGCCGCCGGGCATTGCTCGCGCTTGGCGGCATCGAACAGCGCAAAGAAGAGTGTCGCGACGCGCGCGGCCTGCGCTGGCTGGAGGAGTTTTTGCAGGACCTGCGTTACGGGTTTCGCCTGCTCTGTAAGAACCCCGGATTCAGCGTGGTGGTGGTGCTGGCGCTCGCGATCGGGCTTGGCGCGAACACCGCGCTTTTTTCGCTCTTCGACCGCGTCCTCCTTCGCCCGCTGCCGGTCCAGCATCCGGAGCAACTTGTCGTCCTCAGTGTGACTAACGAACGCGCGGCCTCGGATACTTCTTTCTCCCATCCGATGTATCGGCAGCTCCGGGATAACAATGCGGTCTTTAACGGCATCCTCGCTCAGGCGGGCGTGTCCTTGAACGTGGCTTACGGAGGAGAGAGTGAGAAGGTCCGCGGCGAGTTGGTGAGTGGGAATTATTTCGAAACGTTAGGCGTGCGACCGTTCCTCGGCCGGCTCTTCACTCCGACCGACGATCTTCAGCCAGGCGCCCATCCCGTCGCCGTGCTGAGCTACGCTTACTGGCAGCGGCGCTTCGGAGCAAATCGATCGATCGTCGGCGCCAAAGTGATCCTGAACGATCACCCGATGACGGTGATCGGCGTGACGCCACCTGGCTTTTACGGGACCAACCTGGCGGAGGAAACCGACATTCGAATCCCGATGATGATGGCGCCGATTTTTCGGTCGGGCGCGGGGAGTGTACTGCAGAGCCCAGGTATCCTGCAGAGTCCAGGTCACATCTGGCTCGAAATCATCGCGCGGCGCAAACCCGGCCTCTCGCGCGCGCAAGCCGAGGCGGGCGCTGACGTTCTCTACCGGCTGATTCACGAAAAGGAGATCCGCGAACAGCCGGCGCGGGTGAGCGATTATGAGAAGCGGATCGAGCGCACGAGTCACTTGAAGCTGCTTCCGGGCAGTCAGGGTCTGCGCGAATTGCAGAAGCAATTTTCCCACGCGCTTCTCGTTCTCTTTGGAATCACGATCGTCATTCTCCTCATCACCTGCGCGAATCTGGCGAACCTTTTCCTGGCGCGAAATGCGGCGCGCACGCAGGAGATCGCGTTGCGTCTCGCCCTCGGAGCTACGCGCCGCCGGCTCGTGCGCCAATGGCTGACCGAGAGCTTTCTTTTTGCCTCGTTAGGCGGTGGACTGGGTTTGCTCTTCGGGATCTGGACGCAGAGCGCGCTGCTTTATTTTCTTCCGGCGAGCGAGCGGATGAATATTGGTCGCGCCACATTAGATCCGCGAGTCTTTGCTTTTGCTTTCGCGGCGGCCCTCGCGACCGCGCTGCTCTTCGGGATCGTGCCGGCAATGCAAATGGCGCGCGGTGCGCTCGCGCCGCAACAGGGCGATGCCCGTCTGCAGCGGAGTGACATGTCGCCAAAGCGTTTTCGCGGCGCCCTCGTCCTGCTGCAGATCGCGCTTTCGCTTCCGCTCCTCGTGGGCGCGGGACTTTTCCTGCACAGCTTGCGCAATTTGAAAGCAATCTCGCCCGGCTTCGATGAGAGCCATGTCGTCCTCGCCTCGCTTAATCCCGGGCTCAACGGCTATAAGGCGGAACGGACGCGCGCGCTTTATGACGAATTCCTGAGCCGGGTTCGCGCCTTTCCGGGAGTGCGTTCCGCGGCGCTCGCGACCGACGTGGTGCTTTCCGGTGGCTGGGATCAGTTGATCGTCAAGGTGGAAGGCTACCAACCGCGCGAAGGCGAGGAGATGAGTCCCTACGAAGACACTGTCTCGCCCGGTTACTTCGCGACCATGCGGATGCCGATCGTGGCGGGCCGCGATTTCAACGAGCGCGATAGCCTAACGAGCGGGAAGGTCGCGATCGTCAATCAAACGATGGCCCGCTATTATTTCGGAAAGCAAAATCCGCTGGGGAAAAAGATCGGGACAAATGACAGTGCAGCGCCGGATATCGAGATCGTCGGCGTGGCGCAGGACGCGAAATATGTAAGCCTGCGCGAGAAACCGCAGCAGCACTTTTATCTGCCGATTGCGCAGGAGCCGCGGCTTTTCGATCTGACCTTGCACGTCCGCACCGCCGGCGATCCGCGCACGATCGTGGGGACGCTGCGCAAAACGCTGCAGGAGATCGACCCGCAGGTGCCGCTCTACGACGTCACGACGTTAGGCGGCGAACTCGACAAGTCGATCGCGAGCGACCGCCTGATTACCTGGCTCTCGACCGCCTTCGGAGTGCTCGCCACCTTGCTGGCAACGATTGGATTGTATGGCGTGATCGCGTTTTCCGTCACGCAACGCACGCGCGAGATCGGGATTCGCATGGCCCTGGGGGCGCAACGCGGGGATGTTCTGCGGCTGGTCTTTCGGCAGGTCGTCTGGCTGGTTTTGATCGGTGGCGCGAGCGGGGCGGCGATTTCGTTAGGCGGAATGCGCGTGCTCGAGAGCCTGCTCTATGATGTGCGGGCGCTTGATCCGCTGGCTTTCGCCGGAGCCACCTTGCTTCTCTTCACCGCGGCCGCGGTGGCCGCTTATTTGCCCGCGCGCCGGGCCACGCGGGTGAACCCGACCGTGGCCTTGCGCTACGAGTGAATCGTTAGAGCGGTGTTAGGCACTTGTGGTGAATGATTGGAGCGACGACCGCTGTTTCGTCTGTATCTGCCTCCGCAAAGGCGGACGAAACGGTGCCCGTCCCGCCAGTGCCCGTTGCACGCTCTATTCGCGGATCTTGTAATTGAGCTGCCGCGAGAGCAGCCGGCGGACGCCGAACATCGATCGTGGCCCGGACAGCGCGGTTGCCGAGGCCGTACTTGCTCTGCCGAGCGGCCCACGCTGCCCAGATAAAGAGCGGGAAGAGCGCGAGATCGCAGCGCCGTGCGCTGCTGATGAAGGAACTGCAGAGGATAAGGAGCAGTTTTGGCGAGCATCCAGACGGTGTAGGAAGCACGGAGACGCAAGGTGGTAACTTTCGCCCAACGAGTAAAGCAACAGCCATCTAGGAATGCTGCCTCGCAAGGATTCGAACCTTGACAAAGAGATCCAGAATCTCTCGTGCTACCGTTACACCACGAGGCATTGAAGGGAGGAGACGTAACCCCCAGTCGCCGCGCTACGCAAGTCGCCTCAAAAGTCCTCCGGTCGCGCGTTGCCAGTCAATCAAGTTCGAGTCGCGGGGAGGACGGGCGGTTAGCGGTCGCGTCCGGCAGTCTGCCGGCTGCATATTGCGCGCAGCGCAATTACTGGTGCGCAGGCGTCGTCCGCGAGCACGCCTCGGCAGTTCGGCGCAGACTGCACCGAACCACAGGTTAACAATTGGTCTTCCCCGGAGGCTCAGTCGCGGCGGTGCGTTTTGTGCGGAAAAAATTTTGCAGGAGTTGCGCACATTCGTCGCCGCGGAGGCCAGCGATAATCTCGCATTGATGGTTGAGCGAAGGATTTTGCAAAAGATTGAGCAAACCGCCAGCCGCCCCGCCGCGTGGATCGGCACAGCCGAAGATGACACGGCGCATCCGCACATGGACGAGCGCGCCGGCGCACATCGGGCACGGCTCTTTCGTCACGTAAAGATCGCAATCGGTCAGTCGCCAATCACCGACCGCGGCTTCGGCCTGAGTGAGCGCGAGCATCTCGGCATGCGCGGTCGCGTCTTTGAGCAGTTCGATCTGATTGAAAGAGCGCGCGATCACTCTTCCCTCGCGCACGACGACGGCGCCGATTGGCACTTCATCGGCCTCGAGCGCGCGGACTGCCATGCGGAGTGCTTCGCCCATAAAATAAGCGTCGCTTTGTAGATCGATGATCGAATCCATTTTTACGCGATCCGCTTTTGAAATCCGAACCACTTGCCCTTACAGAAACCGGAGATGACGCCGACAAAAGAAAAATTTCATCCGCTCTACTCGTGGGGTCCGCTCTTCGTGCAGAGCTTCAACGGCTGGCTGGAAGATCGCGCCCTCCGTTTCAGTGCCGCGCTCGCCTACTACTCGATCTTCGCGATGGCGCCGCTCGTCATCATCGCGATCTCGGTCGCCGGCCTGATCTTCGGCGAAGAGGCGGCGCGCGGACAGATTTACCAGCA
The DNA here is from genome assembly GCA_036493915.1 of Chthoniobacterales bacterium. GTDB lineage: Bacteria > Verrucomicrobiota > Verrucomicrobiia > Chthoniobacterales > UBA10450 > Palsa-1392. The sequence continues at coordinate 11,381 of DASXPA010000094.1, forward strand.
ACTTACCTGGCTGCTGGGTGCGAAAGGGGCGGCGGAAATTCAGACGCTGATCCAAGCCTCAAGCGACACGAGCAAAAGTCTCATCGCCACCGCAATCGGCGTGTTCACGCTTTTGATCGGTGCCTCGGGTGTATTCGGTCAGCTAAAAGATGCGCTCAACTCCATCTGGGGGGTGATGCTGAAACCGGGCGGCGGGATCAAGGCGACGCTGAAGGAATATCTGCTCTCGTTCTCGATGGTGCTCGGCGGCGGCTTTCTCCTTATCATTTCGCTTCTCCTCAGCGCCGTCCTGCAGGCGCTGAACAATTTCATGATCGGTTACCTGCCGATCCCGAGCTTCGTCGCGCCGCTCACGGTGCTGGTGAGTTTTGTCATTATTGTTTCGCTCTTCGCCCTTATATTTAAGGTGCTGCCCGATGTGGAGATCGGTTGGGAAGATGTCTGGATCGGCGCGACCGTGACGGGGCTGCTCTTCACGATTGGGAAATTCTTGATCAGTCTCTACCTCGGCACGAGCAGCATCGCCTCCAGTTTTGGCGCGGCCGGCGCGCTCATTCTCATCCTCGTCTGGGTCTATTATTCGACGACGATTTTTTTGCTCGGCGCGGAGTTTACGAAAGTTTACGCGAGCCGCTTCGGCTCCGGGATTTGTCCGAGTCAGAACGCGCAGTTTGTCAGCGTGGCGATGCGCCACGAGCAGGGGCTGGAGAAAAGCGAAGCGCACAAAACCGGGGTCGCGCCAGCCTAACGAACTGCGGCGAGGCGACCGTTGGTCGACGGAGCAGCGAAATCCTTGTGCCATGAAAAAGATCTCGCTCACTTTGCTCGCCTGCTTCGTGGCACTCGCCACTGCTGGCGCCGCCACCGAGCAGGAACTGGTTAATGATTCCGCCGCGGTCCTGCGCGAATTCTACCGCATGCCGGAGAAACAAATCCCGCGCCGCATCCTCAACCACGCGCGTGGACTTGCGATTATCCGCGTGCTCAAAGTCGGCTTCGGTATCAGCGGCAACGGCGGCGAAGGCGTGGTCGTGGCGCGAAACCGTCACGGCTGGTCGGGCCCGTCGTTCATCGGGCTCGGTGGCGCCGGGATTGGCTGGCAGATCGGCGCGCAACTGACCGATTTTATTTTTGTCCTGAACACGGACGCAGCGGTGCGTGCATTTTCGCGAGACGGCAACGTCAAGATCGGCGTGGATCTGAGCGCCGCGGCGGGTCCGGTGGGCCGCGACTTGCAAGCCGGTGTGACGCCGACGGCGGCGGTCTACACTTATAGCCGGAGCGAAGGTCTCTTTGCCGGCGCGTCGGTGGAAGGCGCGGTCATCGCGACGCAGAAAGATGCAAACGCCCGCTACTACGGGCGCCCGGTCGGGGCGCGCGCGATCCTGAGCGGGCAAGTTACGCCACTCGCCGGAGCGGAGGGTTTGCTCCGGTTGTTGAGTCGTTAGGCAAAACGCGCGGAGCCGGATTCTGCTTTACAGGCGCATCGCTTTTCACCAACGCTCCACGGCATGCGCTGGTCTCTGCTCCTGTTTAGCGTGACCGTTTTTGCCTCGCTCGCGCGCGCGCAGGAGCAGGAGAACCAAATGATGGATCGGATCATGCGTCCGAACATGTCACTCTCGAATCCGGCACAGGACCGGAAGTTCGTGGCAGTGGAAGGGACCTCGATCGAGAGAAAATTTGTCGCGAAAGGCTTTGATTCTGGAGACGAGAAAAGCACGAAAAGCTTTTGGGGCCTGCGGAGCTTTTTCTCGGAGGTATTTGGGACGGCGAAATACGCGCGGGCGGAAGCAGCCGCCAATGCCACGGCGAACTCGGGGATCCCTTTTGCCAGCACGGAGTTTGCGACTAATCAGAGCCATCTCATCCACACTTCCTCCCAGGCCGAAAAGTCGTCGCCGGTGCGGGATTACGCCGACAACCGGCCGTTTCTCGCGAAAGGCACACGCCAGCAACAGCTCAGCGAACAAGATCATGCCCTGACGATCGACGAAGTGCGCGAGCTGCTGAATAAGAGCAAGTGACCGTCGTTGAGGTAGCGCACCGGCTCGTGTGCTCGTTGTGCTGTTCGAGCAGCGACGAACTTTTCTTATCTTCGACATTATCTGGCAGGACCTCGCGGTAAGGAGAAAGTTCGTGGTGGTGAAACACCGTCGCCAGCACACGAGACGTGTGTGCTACCTGGAACCGACACGACGGTGGATTTGCACTCCAAGCTGGCCCACTTTGCGCAGTGAACCCGGCCGAAGCACTCGCGCGTGTCAAAATTGGCGCGGCGCAAATCATCAGCGAAGCGGAGCTGCTGCAGAAGTTGTCGTTAGGGCGGCCGCTTCGGATCAAGCTCGGCGTCGATCCCACCAGCACCGATCTTCATCTCGGCCATACTTTGCTCCTCCGGAAGTTGCGGCAATTCCAGGAGCTGGGTCACGAAGCAATTCTCATCATCGGCGATTTCACCGCCATGATCGGCGATCCGAGCGGCCGCTCCGTAACGCGACCGCAATTGACGCATGATCAAGTGCTCGCCAACGCTGAAAGCTACCGAACGCAAGCTTTTCAAATTCTCGACCCGGAGAAAACCCGGACGGTCTTCAACGGCGACTGGTTCCAGCCGATGCCGTTTGCCGAAGTGATCCGTCTGAACAGCCGCGTTACCCTGCAACAACTGCTGCAGCGCGAAGATTTCAAAAGCCGCCTCGGATCCGAACAGCCGATCGGCGCGCATGAGATTCAATATCCGATCATGCAGGGGTGGGATTCGGTGCAGGTGCAGGCCGATGTCGAGCTAGGTGGGACCGATCAGCTTTTCAACATTCTTGTCGGCCGCGATCTGCAGAAGGAGGAAGGTCAGCCCCAGCAGGTCGTGCTCTTGATGCCGATCCTAGAAGGGCTCGACGGTGTGCAGAAGATGAGCAAAAGCCTCGGCAACTATGTCGGCATCAGCGAATCGCCTGATGAAATTTTCGGCAAGCTCATGAGCATCTCGGATGAACTGATGGCGCGCTATTACCCGCTCCTTCTTCTGCAGGAATTGCCGCGGGATTTGCACCCGATGGCGGCAAAAAAACAACTTGCCCGCGAGATGGTAGCCACCTATCACTCCGCCGCAGATGGCGAGCGCGCACAGGACGAATGGGAGCGGCGCTTCAGCGAGAGACGTCTCGACCAGGTCGCGCTCCCAGAGTTTTCGCCGAGCATCGGAGACAGCAACCTCATCTCGCTCGTCGTCGCTGCTTATCGTGATGGATTTGGCCTAACGAGATCGCGCGGCGACGCGCGCCGTTTGCTCGAGCAGGGCAGCATTCAATTGGACGGTGAAAAAATCCGCGACTCACAAAGCACACCGACGCTTGCTCCCGGCCAGGTTCTGCGCCTCGACAAAACGCGCGCGGTCCGCATCAAGTAAAAAGCGCGGCCCGACCACTCAGCCGGCACCGCGCTCTTTAATGGAGAATTTTCTTTGTTAGGCCGAGATCGGCTCAAGGAGCGCAAAGGACGCTGCGCGTTCCGCCAGTGGTGCTGCGATTCCTTCGAAATGCGCCCGCAGGCTACGCAGCTCCGAAGTGAGAAACGCGTCCATGAAACCGAACCTCCGGTCCACCCAGGCGTAGAGCCTGTTCTTGATCTCATAGTGGACTGCGAGCGTCACTTCCGTGCAGTCCGGCCGCACCGGCGTGAATTCGACCAAGCCCATGAGATCGACGTTGCCGCCCCACGATTCGAAGGCGAATTGATCCGGCGCATCGCTCTCGACCGCCGCGATCACGGTGTGCGCCTCGAACCCGAGCGGGCCGCGAAAGCTGAAGTCGATGGTCTTGGACGAAGTGACCGTGGCTTTCGTCACCATGACGAACTGACGACGATAGGATTGAATGCTGGCGAGGCGGGTTTTGCACTCATCCAGCGACTGGCTCATGTGAAGAGTTTTTTGTAGCAGCATAGGTATTTTGGTTGTTGCGCTACTTTTAGCAACGCATGTGCCAACCCTTTTCTGCCTAGGGAAGCGCAATTTCGGCACTGTTTTTGTGTTTAGATGCGATACACAACTGTCAGCGATTTGGTGGCTCAGTCGACGACGGCGGAGGCGCGAGTTGCGGCAGCATTTCGCGCAAACGCAGCGGGATCTGCGCGCTTGCGACATTGAAATCCTCGACCACGGAAATCGTTAGGCAGCGGCGCAGAATGGCAGCGTTCGTCGTCACCGCGAAGTCACCGCTTTCGCCGAGTTTGTTCAACACCACCCCGCCGCATCTCAGTCCTGCGGCTTCGATGCCGCGGACAGTGAGAAAAGTGTGATTCAAACAACCGAGCCGGTTGTGGACGACGACGATGACCGGCAGCTGCAAATCCGTCGCGAGATCACTTGAAAAATATTTGTCGCTGATCGGAACGATCCAGCCGCCCACACCTTCGACCACCACGAAATCGACGCGCTCTCTCAACCTAACGAACCCCTCGAGCAGCACGGGAAGTTCGATCGCTCGCTTCTCCTCTAGCGCTGCTGTCAATGGCGCAGCTGGCGTTCGCAGCCAGATTGGATTCACGTCATTGATCGTGAGGCCGGTGGAGCTGGCGTCCAGGAGCAGTTCCGCATCCTGGCGATCGCCGCAGCAGATCGGTTTGTATCCGGCGGCGCGCAGACCACGCTCTCGCAACCGCTTGAGCAACCAAACGCTGAAAGCTGTTTTACCGACGCCAGTATCGGTCCCGGTGATGAAAACGCTCACGCGGCTGCCTGCTTGAGCGCGAGTGTTTGCAGCATCGACTCGAAAATTCTCCGGCCGTCACTGCTCCCGAGTCGGGCCTCGCAGGCGCGATCGGGATGCGGCATCAATCCAAAAACATTCCGCGCGCGATTGCAGATGCCGGCGATGTTTTCAACCGAGCCGTTGGGATTTGCGGCCGGCGTCGCGCGCCCACTCGCGTCGCAATAACGGAGAAGGACCTGCTTGTGCTCATTCAGCTCGCGGAGGATCGTCTCATCCGCAAAATAACAGCCTTCGCCGTGGGCGATCGGAATTCGCAAGAGGGTCCCAACCGGGAGCCCGTGGAGAAATGGCGAATCGCTCGCCTCCACCCGCGTCGTCACATTATCGCAGACAAAATGGAGCGAGCGATTGCGCACGAGTGCGCCGGGGAGCAGACGCGCTTCGCACAAAATTTGAAAACCATTGCAGATACCGATGACGAGTTTGCCCGCCCCCGCTTCTTCCACGACCGCGCGCATGATCGGCGAGAAACGCGCGATCGCGCCGCAGCGCAAATAATCGCCGTAGGAAAATCCGCCCGGGAGGACGATCGCATCCCAATCGCCCAACGAACTCTCCTTGTGCCAGACGTAGTCGGCTTCGATGCCATCGATCCCGCGGAGAGCGGCGAGGCAATCCTGATCGCAGTTAGAGCCGGGAAATTGAACGATGGCGAATTTCATTCGTTAGGCAAATAACCCTGCCGGTTTATCGACCCAACCGCGGCACTTTTCAATTTACACTCGCGGCAGCTCGGAAATAGCCTGCAGTCGATCATGGGGGAAGGCGAATCATCCAAATCGGAAGGAATTTTGACCAAAATCATCGTCGGAGTGGCGACGCCAGTTCTGACGGCGCTGGCGCTTTACTACTTCGGCCTCGGGGGCGGCGAAAAGAAAGAGCGCAAGGCGGTGCCGTCGGAGGTAAAAAGTGTCCAGCCGGTCGAAGACAGCGACCTCCGTACCCGCCAGGCGGAGCTCGAACACAAAATCGCCGAGCTCTCCGAGAGCAAGAAGGAAACGGTCCAGAGCGGGATCGCCGCGATCGAAACGCGGCGGGCTGAAGCTGAACGCGCCGCCACCCCGGCCGAAACGAACGCGCCCAACATCAATGGTTACTGGTATGATCCCTCGACCGGCTCCGCCTATAACTTGCGCGTCGACGGCGACCTCGTCACCCTTACGGAGTACACCTACCAGGTCGTGACCGCCTACGGCCAGGGGACGCTGCGCGGACGGCATGTTGACTTCGAATTTTATTCGGTCACGCTCGGCATCCGTGGGCGCGGCTCGCTCGAGGTCACGCCGGAGGGCGATCGGATCGCACTTACCGTCGTTAACCCGATCAACGGCCAGCGCACGACGAGCGATCTGCAGCGAACGAATTGAGGCCGGTGTGCCGCCTCGTTAGGCGTGTTCGTTAGGCATTTCCAGGCGAAAGTCCTCGATCACCGGATTGGAGAGCAGATCGCGGCATAATTCCCGCAGCTTGGGCTCCTCTGCCGCCGCGTCTCCTTCCACCTCGATCTCGAAATAGCGGCCGATCCGCACCTCGCGCGCCGCCGCAAAGCCAAGATGGTGCATGGCCTCGCGCACGACCGTGCCCTGTGGATCGAGCACAGTTGTTTTCCGCATCACAATCACTTTCACCTTCATCGTCGCACTATGAACTGAACGCGGAAAGATTGCGACCTGCTCGCCAAAGCCGCTAGATTCTCGCGTTATGGCCGATCCAATTCTCGCGGGAAAAACCGGCGTCGTCTTCGGCGTCGCCAACAAACGCAGCATCGCCTGGGCAATCGCCAAAGCCTGGGCCGCGGCGGGTGCGAAACTGATCTTCAATTACCAGGGCGAGCGGCTAAAGGAAAACGTCGAGGAACTGGTGAGCGAGTTCGGCGAGAACACGCCGCTCTGGCCTTGTGATGTTTCGAAGGACGAAGAGATCAGCGGTTTCTTTGCAAAAGTGGGTGGCCAAACTGACCGGCTCGATCTGCTTCTTCATTCGGTCGCCTTCGCTCCGAAGGAGGCGCTCGAGGGCGATTTTCTGAGCACGACACGCGACGCTTTTACGACCGCACACGACGTCAGCGCCTATTCACTGGTCGCGCTCGCGCGGGCGTCGGCCCCGCTAATGACGGACGGCGGCAGTATTCTCGCGATGACCTATTACGGCGCAGAAAAAGTGGTGCCGCACTACAATGTGATGGGCGTGGCGAAGGCGAGTCTGGAAGCGAGCACGCGTTATCTCGCTTACGATCTCGGTCCGAAAAAAATTCGCGTGAACTGCATTTCCGCCGGGCCGGTGAATACGCTGGCAGCGCGCGGCATCAGCGGTTTCTCCTCGATGCTGAAGCATTACCAGGAGCGCGCGCCCTTGAAGCGGAGCTGCGATCCGGCCGAGCTCGGGCAGACGGGCCTTTTCCTCGCGAGCGACGGCGGCGCCGCGATCACCGGTCAGGTCATTTACGTCGACGGCGGCTATCAGATCATGGGGATGTAACCGACTGGCGCAAGCTTTCAGCTTGCGCGGTTCGTGCTTCCGCCTGCCGGTCAAACTCGCAAGCGGGAAGCTTGCCCTACCCGGGTGGCCAGCCCAACGATCGCTTGCCTAATAGGTGCACATGCAGATGCGGCACGCTCTCGCCCGCGTCGGGTCCGCTATTGATTACGACCCGATAACCGCTCTCATCGATTCCAAGATCGCGCGCTACCTTGGCGGCGGTTACGATCAACTTGCCTAACAATGGCTCATCTGATGGCCCCGCCTCCGCGAGCCGCGGAATGACGCGCTTGGGGACGATAAGAACGTGCACCGGTGCCTTCGGATCAACGTCGTGAAAAGCAATCAAATCGTTGTTCTCGAAAATGATCTTGGCCGGGATTTCGCGGGCAATAATTTTCTCGAAGATAGTCATCGGATCGAGCAGATGAGATCGGCGACCTGCGGGCCGCCCAACATCTTCTCGCGTAGGAAACAGGTCACCTCCTCGCGCATCGCATCGCAGGCGCGTGTCCACGTCTTGACCGCGCAAAGATATTTGATCGCGGGCTGCAGACCGGAGAAATGCAAACTGGTCGCGCCGGTGGCGAGGAGAGCGGCGAGGCGTTTTTCCAGCAGATCGAAAAACGCCAACTCATAGCCGTCGCCCGCGGCTTCGGCGATTTCGAAAAGCGAGATCGAGATCGGCGGGGGTGCCGGTCGAAAATGCGGAACGATTTCCTTGTAGCCGATCACTTTCAGAACGTAACGGACCGTTTGGTTCAGCTGGCTGAAAGCCACGACCGATTCGTCGGTGCGCAATCGCAGGTAAAACGCGATGCTTTCGGTAACGTGCTCGGTCAGCCACCAACTGGGGTAGCCAGCCTCGTCGGCCGCTTGCGTGATCGCAGCTTGCAGCCAGTCGCGATTGAATTCGAAAAGCTGTCCGCTCTCGGCGCGCAGGTAGGGAAATTCTTCTTTAAACGCGACCATTTTTTTTCGGCTCAGTGAAGAGTTCGCGTTGCAGGACGTCGGGCTTGATCCGGCGGGCGAGGGCCTGAATTTCCGCGACGAAATGATCGACGTTTTCGAAGCGGTGATGAACCGAGGCGTAACGCAGATACGCGACTTCATCCAAGTCGCGCAGTTTTTCCAGCGCCTTCGTGCCGATTTCGGTCGAGGTCACCTCCGGGCCGCTTGTCTCGATCTCGTGAATGATTTCCTCGACCGTTTCCTCCAGCCTAATGAGATTGATCGGCCGTTTCTCACAGGCTTTGGCGATGCTGTTCGAGAGTTTGCGGCGGTCGAAAACTTCATGCGTGCGATCGCGTTTCACGACACGGAGATGAGCGCGCTCAATCTGTTCGTAGGTCGTGTAACGAAAGGAGCAGACGAGGCAAATCCGGCGACGACGGATGCTGGAGTTGTCGCGCGATTGCCGTGAATCGATGACCTTGTCATCGTTATTTCCGCACTTGGGGCAACGCATGATGTAGCCGAGAACCAACATGACACTACACTTGGTAGGCGCGGGCAACGCAAGCGAATTCCCATTCGTCGCGCGAAAAAACTTCAGCGCTCTTGCTTCTCGTTAGGCAAAAGCCTGCGTCGGAAAGTGAAACTGGATCTGCGGAAACATGTTCCTCCGAAGGGAAGCGCTTCTCCCCGCCAGGTTCTTGCCTAACGAGGCGGGAATTCGAACTCTGCCTTATCCTTCTTCGGTGAGAGGACGAGGTAAGCGGCGAACTTATTTCCCCGCTTGGAGATGAAGTTTTCGATCAACGGCGAGCGTCCCTCCGCCAGCAGTTCTTTCACTTCGTCCGTGGTGATCTCGTGTTCGCAGAGTTTTTTCGTGAGCTTAAAAACGGCGCGATTGTCCTGCTCCGGCTTGCGTACGTAATAGGCGTCGCCGGTTTCGACGAGCTCGCCGTGATGAAGTTTGCTCTCGCCGACGACGTTGGCTGCGGAGAGATCGATTTTTGGCTTTGCTTTCGCGGGCGACTTCTTATCGCCCTCCTTTTTCGGCGCACGCGGCGGAAATTCCCACGCGATGCGCGGCCCGCGCCGGACGAGGTAAGCGTCAAAGGGCCGACCCTTTTTCGAAGTGAAACCTGTGATGAGATCAGTTTTGCCTTTCTCGACCAACTGCACCGCGTTTTCGTGTGTGATCTCCTTTTTGCACATGAGCTGCCCCATGCGAAACGCTTGTTTCCACTCGCTATTCTCACGTTCGCGCAGGACGTAGCTCGAACCGACTTCGCAAAGTTGCGCGCCGGTCGTGGGATCGGTCCAGAAGGGCTCGACTGAACCGAGATCGACCTTCTCGCCGAAGTCGTATTCGGCTTTCCATTTCCCGGTCGCAGCGTCCTTCGCGAGCTTGAGTTTGGCGGCGAACGGCGTGCGCGTCTTCGCGGAAATGAATCCGTCGAGCGGCCCGACCGAACCGTTCTCGACTAGCTCGCGCACTTCGCCTTCTTCCATCCTGCGGCCGCCGATCACCTTGTAGATCATGAATTCGCCGTCCTGCGATTTGTAGCCGCGCAACGTCTCGCGCAATGGCTTCTTGTCGGTCGGCGAGAGGATGTCGGTCTCGCGCGCGACGGAATCGTCCTCCTCGAAACCTTTGACGCGTTCGACGATGCCTTTGGTTTCCTCGACGATCTCCGCCATGAATCTCTCGCGCGGAAACTTTCCCTGCTCCATGAGGCGAAGTTGATGCTCCCACTCACCTGTCATCGCTGGACTCGTCAGGTCGTTGGCTTTGACGGCGTCGAGGAATTGCAGGAGCTGCTCGGCCTTCGTGGTCGGCACCAGCTCCCGCTGCTGGCGGTCGATGTATTTCTGATAAATGAGACCGTCGATCGTGTCGGCACGGGTCGCGGGCGTGCCGAGACCGCGTTCTTTCATCGCTTCGGCCAGCTCTTCGTCTTCGACAAATTTGCCCGCGGTTTCCATCGCGGAGAGGAGCGTCGCTTCGGTATAACGCGGCGGCGGTTTGGTCGCTTCGCCGTGCAGAGTTGCTTCCAGCGTTTTGGCCTGCTGATTATCGTCCCCGCTCAAGGCCGGGAGCGCTTTGCCTTTCTCGGAATCGTCAACCGTGGTTCGGCCATAAACTTCGAGCCAACCGGGCGCGGTCAGGACTTTTCCTTCGGTTCTAAATTTGTGCGCGGTCACCTGGCTCATCCGCGTCGTGACGTCGAATTCCGACGGCGGGAAGAAGACCGCGATGAATCGGCGCGCGACCATGTCGAAGATTTTCCCCTCGGCGTCGTCGAGGTTCTTCGCTTCCGACGCGGTCGGGATGATGGCAAAGTGATCGCTGATCTGCGCGTTGTTGAAGGTGCGTTTGTTCGGCTTC
>DASXPA010000095.1:0-3643 GCA_036493915.1 Chthoniobacterales bacterium
GGGAGGAATCTAGGGCCGCCGTCTACTCCTCCAGCCGGCTGTATTTTTTCAGCAACTCCTGCAGCCGATCGTGCGGCAAAGCCTCGACGTGATGCCCATCGCGCCCGGTCATGCTCTGGTTGTTAACGAGCGCGTTCACGATCGCTTCTTCCACCGCCTGCACCGTCGCTTCGAAAAGGGGATCGAGACGATCGTTAGGCACGGTTTGCACCGAGTGCGTCGGCTGCTCCGGATTGGCCGCGCCGGGATTTGCGGTCGAGAAGGCGATGAATAAATCTCCAGAACCGTTGCCGGAGACGGCCCCGGTCCGCGCGAGACCGAGACTGGCGCGGCGCGCGAGTCGTTTTAACTGCCCCGGCAAAAGCGGCGCGTCGGTCGCGACCGCGATGATGATGGAGCCGGTTTCCTTCGGATAAACCGACCCCGGAATTTCCTTCCCCACCGGCACGCCCGCGACTGTGAGCTGCGGACGCCGGCCGCAATTTGCCTGCACGAGCGCGCCCACGGTATAGCTGCGGCGGGGTTCAGCGACTCCGGCGACAGGCACGACGCGCGAAGCCGTTCCCGTCCCGCCTTTAAATTCGTAACAAATCATGCCCGTCCCGCCGCCGATGCTGCCCTCCGCGACCGGGCCGGTCTTGGCGCTGTCGAGCGCATGCCAGACATCGTCCGGTTTCACATGGAAGCCATTGATGTCATTGAGCCAGCCATCCCAGGTCTCCGCCACCACCGGCAGGCTCCACCAATATCCGGTCGTGTCGGGATGGCCGTGCTTGATCCGCCAAGCGATCACCGCATCGCGCGCGACGCCGACGCTGTGGGTGTTCGTGATCACGATCGGGCCTTCGAGAAAACCGCTTTCCTCGACCCAGGCGGTGCCAGTCATCTCGCCGTTGCCGTTGAGGCTAAAGGTGCCGGCGTAAACCGGATCGTCCAACGACGCGTGGCCGCGCGGAATAATCGCCGTCACGCCCGTTCGCACCGGCCCTTTCCCCACCTCCAGTTTGCCCTCGCCGCTGATGAGTGTCGTAAAGCCAACCTCGACTCCGGCGACATCAGTAATCGCGTTCCACTTTCCCGGCATCCCATCGAAGGGAACGCCGAGATCGCGAGCGCGAACGGCTTTGGTCTGAGGCGGCGGCGAAGTCTGCGGCTCGCGGCCGGAAAGAATCGGCGCTGAGATGAGCAACAGCGCGAAAGCAGCAATCAGTTTCATGCGGAACGACGATGGATGCGATTGCGTTGAATGAAAAGAACGCAGCCTGCGAAGGCCGCGCCTAACGACCAAAAAGCCACGACGCGCCGCCACAAATTCAATCCGGAGTTGTTCCAGTTTCCGCGCCCGCTCCGCTTGACCTGTGAGATCGGCGTGATGCCGGAACGGACGCCCGCCTTTCCTAGCGAACCGCTCCATCGGGTTACGGTCGTATCGAGGTGTGCGCGCTCAGCTAAACCGTCAGCGTCCTGGTTTCACTGCGGCTCGGGAACTGGAACACCCGGTTTCAAATCGACATTGTGATACGCAACGATCATCCACTCTCCGTGTGACCTCACGATGACCTGCAACAAGCGGGTGCGCAGACGCCCTTTCTGATCCAAGGGCATTCCCGGTGGCGGGTGAACAACTCCGGTGACCGCCGTCAAGACATTAACCACCGCTACATCTGGAGTGACGAATTTGAGTGAAACAATGTCCTGATGCAGCACGCTGTGCTTGAAGAAACTTTCGAAAACGTGCTCATGCTGGTGCAGGAACGCGTCATAACCGGTAAAGAACTGTCCCCGAATATTGGTGAACGTCCCCTCCTTCGCGAAGTGGCGAGAGTAAGCGATGGCATCGCCTTGGTCCCACGCGCTGATTTCGTCAGCAATGATTTGGCGGATGACTCCCTCATCTGCCGACGGCTCAGCGGCGGGACAAGTTACTGGCAGAAAGGCGATCGCCAGAGCCAGGGGTAAGAGATGTTTCATAATCAACCTCGGTAGATAGTAATGGCGGCACTCCGCGAGATGCGCAACGTGCGTTCGATTTTCTTCGTACGACTTCTTTGGAGCGGATGGATAAAGCTGCCATCTTCTTTCATGGATCCTTATGCCCGGCCTAACGAGCGCAAAGTCGGGGCGCGGCGACCGAAGATTTCACACCTGCCGGCTGAGATCGGCAAGCGAACACGCTCCGAGCGAAAAGCCGAGAAACAAGGCGTTGCCGCCGAGCGTCGGGCAATCAAGAAATCGGCGCGGCGACATTTGCAGAAAAAGCTGCAAATCGATCTCGAAGAAGCCAATTGAGCGCCGGCTCGCCCATTCAGCTACGCCTCTTTTCCGAAATCTGTTTCCGCCTCCCGCTCGCCGCACTAGATTGGAGGCGTGAGCTATCAGGTTTTTGCTCGGAAATATCGGCCGCAAACCTTCGACGACCTCGTCGGCCAGGAGCACGTCACACGCACGCTCAAAAATGCCGTCGAGCAGAACCGCCTCGCGCACGCTTACCTTTTCGTCGGCCCGCGCGGGATCGGGAAAACTTCGACCGCGCGAATTCTCGCGAAAGCGCTCAATTGCATCCACGGCCCGACCGTCACACCCTGTGGCGTCTGCGACAGCTGCAAGGAGATCGCCGCCGGGAACAGTCTCGACGTCCTCGAGATCGACGGCGCGAGCAACAATGGCGTCGAACAAGTGCGCGAGCTGCGCGACAACGTCCGCTACGCGCCGGCCAAGGGGCGCTTCAAGATCTACATCATCGACGAAGTGCACATGCTCACTTCGCAGGCCTTCAACGCCCTGCTCAAGACGCTCGAGGAACCGCCCGAGCACGTGAAGTTCATCTTCGCCACGACCGAGCCGCAGAAGGTTTTGCCGACCATCCTGAGCCGCTGCCAGCGCTTCGATCTCCACCGCATCCCGGCGAACCTGATTGCGAAACATCTGCAATTCATCGCCAGGAACGAGAAGGTGAAACTCGACCCCGCCGCCGCCCACGCCATCGCGCGCGGGGCCGACGGCGGCCTGCGTGACGCCGAATCGATGCTCGATCAGCTCGTCGCCTTTTGTGGAGAAAAGATCGCCGAAGCCGATGTCCTTAGCGTATTCGGTTTCACCGGCGAGCAGACAATCGCAGCCTTTAGCGAAAAGATTCTCCGCGGCGAGACTGCGGAAGCGCTCGGTCTGCTCGACGAACAGGCCGCCGCCGGCAAGGAAATGATGAAGCTGATGAGTGACCTCATCGCGCACCTGCGCGATCTGCTCGTCTTCAAAGTAAAACCCGACGCTCTTGCCGAGGAAGCCGCGCCGGAAGTGCAATCCTCGTTAGGCGCGGAAGCCGCCCTCATCGAGACCGACCGGCTGCTCGACTTGATCGAGCAATTCGCCGCCGCCGAAGGCCGGATGAAATGGGCGCCGAACAAGAAGCTACATTTCGAAGTTGCCGTCATCAAAGCCATCCAGACCCTGGGCCAGGTCACCCTCACCGAAGTCCTCGATAACCTCACCGCCCTACGCAGTGGTTCCTCCACTCCTGCTCCTGCTCCTGCTCCTAATCCTGCTCCAACTCGTGATCGTGCTCCTGCTCGTGATCGTAATCGTTCCCCCGAAACCAAAGCCGAACCGAAAGCACCCGCCCCATCTTCTCCCCCGCCAAAACCCG
>DASXPA010000096.1:0-3383 GCA_036493915.1 Chthoniobacterales bacterium
CGATGACCGCGCCGAGTCCATGTTCGAATGCGACCATTAAAAGAAGCAGTCCCAGAATATGCACAACAATTCCAATCACACTCGGAAGTCGTTCGCCGATTCGATGGACCAATCGTCCCGCGCCGAAGGCGAACGTGCTCCAACCAATGGTGAACGCGCCAACCACCAGGCCTACGAACGCGCGGTTGTCATGAAAAGCGGTGTTGGTTGCGAGCGGTAGATAAGCGCTCAGGCCAAAGCCGCTGAAGAAGGCCAGGAATGACGAACAAATCGAAGACGCATAGCCGGCATGATGAAAGAAAGTCAACGGCAGAATGGGATGAGGCGTTCGTCCCTCATGCCAGACAAAGGTGGCAAGCAGAATGATTCCGGCGCCAACGAGCGCGGCCTGCATCAGTCCAATTTCTCCCTCACCGAGATCGACAAACGCCCACATCAGGCAACTGCCGCCGGCGCCGGCGAGAAGCGCACCGGCATAATCGAATCGGCCGACGCTATGTCCGATGCTCTCACGCATTCCGACGATCACGAGGAAACCAGCCACAATGGCAATCGGGACGTTGATCAGGAAAGCCCAGCGCCATGAGACGTGCGTTACGATCAGCGTCCCAAGGAGTGGTCCAGCGACACTCGCGACCGCCCAGGCGCTGCTGGCCGCGCCCAGCGCCCTCCCGCGTTTGTTAGGCGGATATACAACTCCGAGCAGAACAAACGGAAGAGTGGCAACGGCTCCCGCTCCGATGCCCTGGATGGCGCGAGCGCCGATGAACTCCATCATGGTGCGCGCGATAGCGCAGAGTCCGCTCCCGACCGTGAACGCGACAATGCCGATGAGATACGTGCGGCGGCGTCCCCATCGATCCGACCCCGGTCCCCAGATCGGCATCGATACCGCCGCGGCGAGCATGTAAGCCGCAAATGTCCACGCGTACAGGTGTGCATCGCCGAGCTCAGGCAATGCAACTGGCATGACCGTGCTGACGATCGTGTTGTCGAGACCGGCAAGAATGATCGTGAACAACACACCGAGCAAGACCAGCACGCCGCTCTGTCCGGAGGAATCCACCGTTGAGGTTGCGATCCGAGATTGTTTTTCCGCGCGCTTCAGCGATTGGCTATCATCGTTTTTATGTCATCCGTCAATCCGCGGGACGGTCAGGCGCGAGCTAACGCCCGGATGAATCACGCTGTGGAAAAATGGCGAATGTGACTGCGCGAGCGTTCGTCAGTTTCCCGCAAATGCTTTCTGGGGCTTGTGAAACCGAGCTTCTCATCTCGATCACCCAGTCGCCCCGCACCGACCGGCGTTCCGTGGCTCGCTTCGGGCCTGACTTTTTCGGTGCCCGTGGAAAATGGTCAAGGCTTTGCGTCTTCGACCCGACCGATTTTGGAACCGAAATATACTTCCACCGATTTGATCTTTTCGCCGTCTCCGACAAAGAATTCCGTGTTCCGGAAAGGTTTGCCTTCGTTAGGCTGGAGGTCGTAGAGAACAAAGGCTTCGTTGCAGTTTTCGAACAGCTTTCTTATCTGAATAGTCCTAGTTCGCTCGCTGTTTGGCCAACAGCGCGCCAGATAGGTCGATCGATCGATGTGGTCGTCGTACGGGCTGGTAAAGGTAAAGTCCAAACTGATGATCGATTCCAGCGCCGCGCGGTCTTTGGTTTCGTAGGCCCTAAAGTAAGCGCGCATGAGTTCTGACAAGCTTGGCATGTGGAAGTTCTCCCTTATTCAATTGTTTTCGGGTGGTCAGTATGACGAACCTCGCGAAAACAGTTTCTTAGCTCCTCAACAAAAAGTTCGGGTTTCTCAAGAGAGGCAAAATGTCCGCCCTGATAAAGATTGTGCCAGTAAAAGAGATTCGGATAGACGGCCTTCGCCCAACTGCGCGGGGCAGGAAGGTCGTGTGGGAAAATGCTTACACCGACCGGGAGGTCCACCCGCCCAGGATTGTTATGCTTACGTAGTCGCGTGCGCTCCTCCATGTAAAAGCGAGCCGATGAGGCCGCACTTCCGCTTAGCCAGTAGAGTGTGATTTCGTCGAGTATCTTGTCGCGCTCGATCACGGCTGCCGGGTCGCCGGTATTACCTGTTCCCGAGTTATAGATGTCGTAAAGCCAGGCCGCCTGACCTGGGGCCGAATCGGTCAGCGCATACCCGATCGTTTGCGGGCGCGTCGCCTGGATGAGGAAGTAACCGAAGCCTTCGTCGCGGAAATGCTGCCATATATCTACCGCCCGTTTCTCATCCGTCGATAATTTGTCAGGTATATGATCCGGGAAGACCTGCGGGAAGTTAAGATGGATCGCGGCAAGTCCCGGTGGCCACTGTTGCGCCATCGCGGTCGTGACAAAAGCTCCCCAATCTCCGCCCTGCGCGACATAGCGTTTGTAACCAAGACGTGACATGAGCGTCGTCCAGGCTCGGGCCGTTCGTTGCGCATTCCAGCCGCGCTCCGAAGGCTTATCGGAAAAGCCAAAGCCGGGCAAAGAGGGGATGACCACATCAAACGCGTCCTCCGACTTGCCGCCATGCGCTGTCGGATCAGTCAGCGGTGCGATGACATCGCGGAACAGCAGAACGCTGCTCGGCCAGCCGTGCGTTAATATGATGGGGAGGGCGTTCGGATTCTTCGACCGCACATGAATGAAGTGAATGCCCAGTCCATCAATGGTAGTGCGGAATTGTGGGAAGCGATTGAGTTCTTTTTCACATCGCCTCCAATCGTATTGGGTGCGCCAATAATCGACCAAGGTTTGCATCTGATCGAGCGGGACACCTTCAGACCAGTCCTTGCATGTCTCGCGTTCGGGCCATCGCGTTTCGCCGAGTCGCCGTTTGAGATCATCCAAGGCGCTCTGTGAGGCGTGATATTCGAAGGGCTTGATCTCATCGGCAGCCCCGTCAGCAGCGGTCGAGCCCAAAGTCATCGCGGCCATAGATACGCTGCGAACGACAACGTTTCGCGGTTTGAATCGTGGCATATTGCTTTCCTTTGGGAGCGTCTGGTTTGTATGGGCGATTCGCGATGAAAGGGTTTTCTGGACGGGTCAGCCCAGGTTCCAAGCCGGGAAGTTGAGAGAGAATCTTCAGACCCGGAACGACCGCGTGCGCGATCATCGTCATCAGTTCCCCGCAAATGGTTTCTGCGGCATTGCGAGATCGAGCTTCATCGTCTGCCACACCTCATGCACCCGTTGCAGGCCGGCGGAGTTTTTCATCTATTCGGCCAGGGAACGGTGCGACGATCGCCTATTCAAAGATCCGGCCTGGAATATTCTTCGCTGCTCGAAGCGACGTGACGAACGTCACGTGAGATTCAGTGGCAGCCGTGCAAGACGACAAGCAAAATTAACGTGCCGATGACGGAAACAACGATCGAG
>DASXPA010000097.1:0-44407 GCA_036493915.1 Chthoniobacterales bacterium
GCGTCGTGTACTTTTGGAAGAACGGACGGAGGGACGGTGCGCTGGCCCGTCCGTGTTTCATAAGACAGGCACGGACGACACAGCGGTCGTCCCTCCAATCATCTCTTGAGAGCGACGGATCCACCGCAATTCGCGAGTTCATGATCGCGTGCGTGATCGGGTAGGCGCGTCGCTCGATGGAGCGCGGGAAAATGGCCCCACAGTCTCTCGCAAATTTCACTTGCGCTGGAATTTATAGAAAACAGCACGCTCAATTTTTTTCCGCTAACAATTGTTCCAAATAGCCTTGACAGAATTATCGATCGATCGCCAAAAACGGCACAGGTTCAATCATTCCGGGTATGGCTTCCGCGAATAATTTCTCCCTCTGTTTAAGGTTGGCGATCGCTTCGACCAGCCGGCTAATTTCTGGCCTCGACCTTTCACTGTCACTCAACAAATCCCATCTCTTATGCCTACCCTAACGACTTATCCCGGCGTCTATATTGAAGAAATCTCAAGCGGCGTTCACACTATCACCGGTGTCGCCACTTCCATCACGGCCTTTGTCGGCTACACCCAGCGCGGACTCGACAATCGCGCCACGCAAATCTTCAGCTTCGCCGATTTCGAGCGCGCCTTTGGCGGCCTCGCCCCGGACAGTGAGCTGAGTTTTGCCGTCCAACAATTTTATCAAAATGGTGGCTCGACCGCCTTTGTCGTTCGCGTGCCCAAGGATGGCGCCACGACAGCAGGCGTGACGCTTCTGAATGCAAGCGGCGGCGCGACTTCGTTGGAGGTCACGCTCCTGAGCACCGGCACCTGGTCCGACAACGTCATCATTGATGTCGACTATGACGGCGTCACCGATGGCGATAGCTTCAATCTAACAATCACCGATTTCGGCACCGGTACGGTGGAAACTTTCGACGACGTCACAATCGACGACACGAAAAGCAACTTCGTCGAGTCGGTCGTGAACGGCGAAGACGGTGGCTCGAAGATGATTTCAGTGGTCGCAACAACGGCTTCGGGACGACCCGCGGCAACCGGACTCAGCGGCGATGACATCACGCTCGCCAACATCAAGAACGACAAAACCTACACGATCAAACTGAACCTCGATGCACCCGCGACGACGGTGGAATTCCCCTTCATCGCGAGCGGCGACGCGCTTCCCGGTTCGATCGCTTCTGTCTGCCGAATGCTCGAACGGCAGGCGAGGGCCGCGCTGGCCGCCGCCATCCCGGGCGCGCGCGTGCAATGCGCGCCGACGAGCAGCGGCAAGGGCGTGCGCGTGACCGTTTTTGTCCCGACTGCCTTCGATGCCCAAGTGAATTTCGACAACGGCACGACGGATGACGCGGACAGCTTTCTTAATCTCAAAGCCGGCAACGCCGATGCCAACGTCTCGCATTATTGGCCCGACAGTCAGCGCGGCGCCGATGCCTTCGCGCAGACCGACGCGACCCGAGGCTCCGACGGCACCGCATTGCCAACGGCGGTCGCGCTGATCGGCGACCCCGGAAAATTCACCGGCATTTATGCGCTCGACAAGGTCGACCTCTTTAACATCCTCTGCCTGCCAGATGTCACCCGCTCGAAACCGGGCAATCCGAATCAGGCCGACCTCTCAGCGAGCGATCAAAACGCCGTCTTCAGCGCCGCCATGACTTATTGTAAGAATGTCCGGCGCGCCTTCCTCCTCATCGATCCGCCACCGGACGTGCGTGACGTCCCAACCGCGGTCGATTGGAAAACCGCCGGCCTCACCGTCCACGACACCAACGGCGCCGCGTATTTCCCGCGGCTGAAATTGCCCGACGCAACGAACGATTTGCAGCTGCGCAACTTTGCGCCCTGCGGCGTCATGGCTGGCTTATATGCGCGCACCGACGCGTCGCGCGGCGTCTGGAAAGCGCCCGCCGGAGTCGAGGCCACGCTCAGCGGCGTGCAGGGCATGACCTACAAACTGAACGATCCAGAGAACGGTGCGCTCAATCCGCTTGGTCTGAATTGCCTGCGCATTTTCCCAATCTACGGCGCGATCGCCTGGGGCGGACGCACCCTTGTCGGCGCTGATGCCGAGGCGAGCGAATGGAAATACATCCCAGTCCGTCGCTTTGCCCTCTTCCTCGAGGAAAGCCTCTACCGCGGCACGCAATGGGTCGTCTTCGAGCCTAACGACGAGCCGCTCTGGGCGCAGATCCGACTCAACGTCGGCGCCTTTATGCAAAGCCTTTTCCGGCAGGGCGCCTTCCAGGGTCAAACCCCGAAGGACGCTTACCTCGTCAAGTGCGACAGCGAGACGACCACGCAGGACGACATTAACCGCGGCGTCGTCAACATCCTGGTTGGCTTTGCCCCGCTCAAGCCGGCCGAATTTGTCATCATCAAGATCCAGCAACTTGCCGGACAGATCGATACCTAACGATCGCCTAACGACACCCTAACGAACTTCAACCGGAGGACCAACCATGCCGCAATTTACTGTTAATCCACTGCGCTTCGATCCCTACAAGAACTTCAAATTCCGCGTCAAATGGGATGGCCGTTACGTCGCCGGCGTGAGCAAAGTCGGCGCCCTCAAGCGCACCACCGAAGTCGTCAAACATCGCGAAGGCGGCGACCCGAGCAGCAGCCGCAAATCGCCCGGGCGCACCGAATTCGACGCCATCATGCTCGAACGGGGCGTCACTCACGACACCGAGTTTGAGAAATGGGCGAACAAGGTCTGGAACTTTGGCTCCGGCCTCGGCGCGGAAGTTTCGCTCAAAGATTTCCGCAAAGACATCATCATCGACGTCTACAACGAGGCCGGTCAGCTCGCGATCAGCTACAAAGTTTTTCGCTCCTGGGTCTCGGAATTTCAGGCTCTCTCCGACCTCGACGCCAACGCCAACGCCGTCGCCATCCAGCATCTCAAACTCGAAAACGAAGGCTGGGAACGCGACTACGACGTCAAGGAACCGAGCGAACCGAGCTTCGTCGAACCAGCCTAACGACAGCGCGACCGGACTCGTTAGGCGCGTTCGGTCATGGAATAACCGATGCAACCTCTCACTCCCGAGAAGCTGCTCGCCGTCTGGGAAGCCGGCCAGCCGCAGCACCCGCTCGATCGCGCCCTCACCCTCCTGATCGCAGCCACGCCGGGCGCGAGTCGCGACGCACTTGCCGATCTCAGCATCGGCGAACGAGACGCGCGCCTTCTGCAGTTACGCACTCTCGTCCTCGGATCGCGCGCGGAAGGTTTCGCCGAATGCCCCCAATGCACAGAAAGGATCGAGTTCCCATTCGACACCGGGGCGTTCACGCCGCATCCGGAGGGACGATCTCCCGCCTTCGCCGTGAATGGGCTACGGAGCGGCGAGCCTCCTCGCCCAGCGAATGGCTCAAGCGGGTTGCGCCCCCCCACCAGCCGCGACCTCGCTCTCGTCGTCGCCGCAGAGGATGAGGAGCAGGCTCTGCGTATTCTTCTCAAACGCTGCGGCGCAAGATCCGATTTGCCTAACGACGCCATCGAGGCGGCGAGCTGTGCCCTGCTCGAAGCCAATCCGCAGGCAGAAATCACGCTCGATCTCGAATGCCCGGGCTGCGCGCATCGCTGGGAATTGCTCTTCGACATCGCCGAATTTTTCTGGACCGAAATATCCGCGCAAGCGCAGCGACTCCTGCGCGAGATCGATACGCTCGCCCGCGCTTACGGCTGGACGGAGCGCGAAATTCTCGGTCTCTCCGCTCAACGCCGCCAAACTTACCTGGAGTTCCTCGCTGCATGACGCATTTCCTCACGAGGCTGGTTGAGCGGACCCGCGGCGGCGCCCCGAAGGTCGAGCCGGTCATCGCGCCGCGTTTTGCGGCTGCACCGCTCCCGGAAATCGCCACGGAATTAGAGACGGCGGCGCCGGCACCTCACGAAGGGAGAGAGAAAGAAACGACGCATTCGACTCGGCGGCCTCCGGGCGAGAATGATCAGTCCAAAGCAATCGAAAAGACGGACAACTTGCGCGAGGAAAGACCGGAAACCGCGCCGCAATCGCTCCTCGTTCCGTTGGCACAACTGGTTGAAGAGACTTCATTGCGCTCACGCTGGCCGCGCGGGAGCGAGTCCCTCCCTCGGGACGTACTCCCGCACGTCCGGGCAGCCGTCACGCCACCGATCGTTAGGCGTGACAACCACCATTCTCGCTCCGCGCAGGCCGAGCCTTCCCCTCGCTCGGCGCTCGCCGCCAATTCGCTCGATCCCGCGAACGAGCTGCCGTCTAACGAGGCGCCCATTGTTCACGTCACAATTGGGCGTATCGAAGTTCGCGCCACGCCCGCCGCGACGCCGGCGCCGCGCAAGCCCTCACGAACTACACCACCGAAACTCACCCTCGACGCTTACCTCAAAGAACGACGGGAGGGCAGACGATGAGCAGCCCGCTCGCGATCGCCGCCGTCACTGCGGTCCTGCAAAAGTTTTTGCAGAACAGCGTCGCCAAATACGGACTCGATGGCATCCTCAACGGAACCGTCAAAGTTTCCGCGGAGCCGCCCGATCGCATCGACAACGGGGCCGCCTCGCCCGACCGGATCAACCTTTTCCTTTTCCAAGCGACAGAAAACCAAGGCTGGCGCAACAACGACCTGCCGACGCGCGCGCCGAACGGCGATCGCATCACCAACCCGCCCCTCGCCCTCGACCTCAGCTATCTCCTCACCGCCTACGGCTCCGCTGATTTCCACGCCGAAGCGCTCCTCGGTTATGCCATGTCGGTCTTTCACGAGATGCCGGTTCTGACGCGGGACACGATCCGCGCGTCCATTCCGCTGCCGCCGCCAGGGACGCTGCCAAATGCCCTAACGAACGCGAACCTGGCCGACCAAATCGAGCAGATCAAAATCATCCCGCAGGTCATGTCGGTCGAAGAGCTTTCGAAAATTTGGTCTGCGCTCCTCACCCAATATCGGCCGACCGCAGTTTACAAAGCCTCCGTGGTTTTGATCCAGACCGAGAAAGCCGTGCGACCAACGCTCCCGGTGCGCGCGCGCCAGCTGTTGGTTCTGCCCTTCGAAAATCCGGCGATCGATCTCATTCAATCGCAAGCGACAGATCTCGATCCCATCTCGCCCGATCAGAAAATTCTCGCCGGCTACAATCTTGTTATCGACGGACGCCAACTCCGCGGCGCCAGCACACGCGTCCTCTTCGACGGCGCCGAAGAAATTATCCCGGCCGACGACAAGACGAGCGCGAGCCGGATCATCGTGCCGTTGCCGGCGGATCTGCAGCCCGGTCTGCACTCGGTCCAGGCGACGCATCCCGTCGCCTTCGACCCGACGTTGCCTAACGACACCCGCCGCGGGGTGGAATCGAACGTCGCTCCTTTCGTTCTCGCCCCGCAGATCACCACGCCGACGCCGATCACCGTGCCGCATGATTCCACGTTGTCGTTAGGCGTGGCGCCCGCGGTCGGCCGCACGCAGCGCGCCGCCCTTCTTGTTGGCAGCAACACGATCTCGATCGCACCGCGGCCGGTCGGTGATCCTCCCGCCTCCACCCTTGATTTTCCGATTCCTGATTTCGCTCCTGGCGATTATCTCGTGCGTGTCCAAATCGACGGCGCGGAGAGCCCGCTCGAAATCGACGGCTCAGGAACATTCGTTAGTCCAAAGCTCACCATCACATGAGTGCGACCACGGCAACCTGGGCCGAAAGCAATCAGCAAGCGCTGATGGCGGAGCTCGATTCTTTGGGCCAGCTCCTCAGTCTGTCATCCCGAGCGGAGCAAGGGACCTCGCGAGCCACGCCTGGGGTTGCTTGTGAGATCCCTCGCTCCGCTCGGGATGACAACGCTTTTAGCGAGGCGTCGTCGGAAAACACATCGCGCTCTCCCGCCCTCGATGCGCTCTGTGCGAACTTTGGATTGTCGGAATTTGAGCGCCGCGTGATCCTGCTGTGCGCGGGAATGGAATTGGACGGTGAGTTCGCCAGCCGTTGCGCGGGGGCGCCCGGCTCGGGTGGAAACCCCTGGCCTTCTTTTGGTCTGGCGCTCGCTTCTCTTCCGGAGGCGCATTGGGACGCGCTTGAAAATCACGCCCCGCTGCGCCGCTGGCGCCTCGTCGAAACGACCGGTAACGGCCCGCTCGTCGCCAACCGCCTCCAGATCGACGAGCGCATTCTCTTCTTTCTCACCGGCTTGCAGCAGCTCGATGAGCGACTCTCTAGTCTCTTCGAGCCGGTGACCGAAACGGCCGAGATCGCCGCTTCTCAGAGCGCGCTTATCGATCGCTTGGAAAAGGCCTGGCGATCGGCTTTCACCGGGAAAAAGCCCCTGACCGCGCTGCAACTCTGCGGGCCCGACTCTGGCGCGAAACGCCTCCTAGCAGGAGCGCTTGCGGAACGCCTAACGATCAACTTGTTTCGCCTGCCGGCCACGCTTCTGCCCGTGAACATGGCGGAGCTGGAAACGCTCCACCGCCTCTGGGAGCGCGAAGCGATTCTGCAAAACGCCGCGCTCCTTCTCGACTGCGGCCGCGGCGAAATCGCCGATGCGCAGCGCGAGGCGGCGATCGATCGCTGGATCGAGATGACGACGACGCCGTTGATCGTCATGACGCGCGAACCGCGCCGCGAGATCGAGCGCCCGCTCTTTACTGTTGAAGTGCGCAAGCCGACGAGCGGCGAACAACGCATCGCCTGGCACGAGGCGATCGGCGAGAGCGCGCACGATTGGAACGGCCAGCTCGACCGGCTGGTCTCGCAATTCAATTTCAGTACGACCGCGATCCGTGCGACCGCGAAGTCGTTAGGCGAAAAATCGGAGAGCAGCATTTGGGAAGCCTGTCGGCTGCGGGCGCGGCCGCGGTTGCAGGATCTCGCGCAACAGATCGCCTCGAGCGCGACTTGGGACGACATCGTTTTACCGGCAGCCCAGATGCGCACCTTGCAGACGATCGCCCTGCACGTGCGGCATCGGGCGACGGTTTGCGATGACTGGGGCTTCGCCGAGAAATCCGAGCGCGGCCTTGGTCTGAGTGCGCTCTTCGCCGGACCGAGCGGCACGGGGAAAACCTTGGCCGCGGAAATCCTGGCGAACGAACTCCGGCTCGATCTTTTCCGGATCGATCTCAGCGCGGTCGTGAGCAAATACATCGGTGAGACCGAGAAAAATCTGCGCCGCGTTTTCGATGCGGCCGAGGAAGGCGGCGCCATTCTCCTTTTCGACGAAGCCGATGCGCTCTTCGGCAAACGCAGCGAAGTCAAAGACAGCCACGACCGGTACGCCAACGTCGAGATTAGCTACCTGCTGCAACGGATGGAGGCCTATCGCGGACTCGCCATCCTTACGACCAATATGAGGGAAGCGCTAGATCCGGCTTTCCTGCGGCGGTTGCGTTTCGTGATCCAGTTTCCGTTTCCCGACCAGGTGCAGCGCGCGGAAATCTGGCGACGGATTTTCCCGGCGAAGACGCCGATCGACACGCTCGATCTCGAGAAACTTTCGCGCCTCTCGATCTCCGGAGGCAACATTCGCAGTATCGCGCTCAACGCCGCCTTCGCCGCGGCCGACGCGAACACGCCAGTGCAGATGTCGTACTTGTTAAGCGCGGCGCGGCTGGAATACGAGAAGCTCGAAAAACCGCTCACCGAGACCGAACTCGGAGGTTGGCGATGAACCCGCGCGAGATCGAGGTGCACATTGAGGAGCTGGTTCTGCATGGCTTCGATCCGCGCTCGCGCTGGGCGATTGGGGATGCTTTGCAAAACGAACTCCGCGGATTGCTCTCGGCTCAGGGCCTGCCGGCTGCCTGGCAAAAGAGTCGGGCGAAACTCGACGCCGGCTCCGTCCGCCTAACGAATCCAGGAACGGCGGGCAAACAGATCGCGAGCGCCGTTTATCGAGGAGGAACCGAATGATCGCCGAGCGACAGCACATCGCTGCCCCGGCCGGCGAATGCGAGAGCTGCCGCCGGACGAATTTGTCTCTTCAACGCCGCGCAAGAAATTGGGATCGGGTCACTCCTGCCATCCCGTCGATCGTGCGCGAAGTGCTTTCTGAGAAAGGCCAGCCCCTCGACGCGCAAACGCGGTCCGAGATGGAGCCGCGCTTCGGCCATAACTTCGGTAAAGTGCGCATCCATTGCGGCGCGACCTCTGAGAAATCGGCGCAAGACCTGAACGCCCATGCTTACTCAGCCGGCAACGACATCGTGTTCGGCGCCGGTCGCTTTGCGCCGGCAACGCAGGAGGGGCGGCAATTGATCGCTCACGAGCTCGCGCATGTCGTGCAGCAGAGAGGTTCAGCGGTCGAACCGCAGGCCAGCGTTAGTCAGGCCGGGGACGCATGGGAGCGAGATGCCGACCGCATGGCTATCCAGGCGCTTGGATCAGGCAACGGCCCGATCATGCCGCGTACGAACATGGCCAGCCCTCCGGCGTTGATGCGGCAACCGGATGATCAGAAGGAAAAGCTTAAACCCTTTCGTATCCCCGGCACACCCTTGCTGGCCATCCCACTGGAACCGGCCCGGGGTGGCGAGGCCATCACCCTTTTCGGCATCCGGTTGCCGTATCGCGCCGTTAGGATCACCAATGAAGAAAACATCACGCCACTCGGGGCCATCCCGCCGGACTTGAGCGACCCGTCTGGCTTTCTGCGCGGGGAGAATGCACCGCCCGGACAACCAGCCGCTTCGTTGCCGCGATTCTCCATCACGGCGCGCGCGGATCGTGTCGCCATAGATATCACGGGGCGGATTCCACTCTCCTTACGTCCCGATGTCGTTCCTGGTACGCCACTCGGAGGCAAGGCCGACGAAGGCAACGTCAAACGCGATTACCTCGTCAATCCGTCGATTGCTGTGGGAAAGCGCCTGTTTGCGACCGGAACATTGTCGCTCCACGATCAATATCCGTCGCACTATACCGCACCGACGGAAATCGAGCTCACTGCCACCAGCGACTATTTCAAGACCATCACGCCGAAGGAACAGGGCGATCGTCTCGACTTCGGCCAAGTGGGCAAGGTGCGCGCAAACGCGCTCAAAATTGGCGCGGCCAAGGGCGACATCAGCATGTTCCTCGACCTTGCTCGGGTCGATGCGGCGTTGGCTCCCTTGGGCCTCAACCGCACGGAGGCACGCGCGCTCCGACAGGAGATCGTGGCCATGATTAAGGCGAAGGTCGCCGAGCTGACAAAGAATCCCAACTTAGGCACGCTGATCGACGCCCTCTCGACGTTTAATCCGAAGGGAGACTTTGCGAAAGCGCTAAGACAAACAATCGAGGCGCGCATTCCACCCGATACTCGACCTAGCGTGGTCGACAGCGCCATCGAGAGCGTGCTGAAGGAGGTGTCCGGGCCCGGCTTTTCCATCCAAGGCCCCATCTTCTTCGGCATTCCCATTGGCTACGGATACTTTCGCGCCGAGACCACGCGGCGCACGCGAGCGCCGCTCGAGGGCAGCGGTATCGGAACGCCGTTCCCGTCCACTCTGGCCACGGTCGGTCCGACGCTCATACCCAAGGGTGTCATTACGGACTACACGGCGCCGGCCGGCGGCGCGACATTGGCGCGCGATTGGCAATCGCTGGCGCTCTCGGCGACGATTGCAGCGAAGCCATCTCTTGAGCCTGGATCGATCGGGGTGGCGGGCGTGGCTGCGGGGCGGCTCGGATTCCGGCTAAAAGGTTTCGACGTCGTGCTGGAGGGTGGCTGGCGCGGTCGGGCCGCGTTGACAGGGAAAACCTCGTCGGTCGGGGGCGACCCGGTCGCACGCGACTTTGCCAGAATTGGCGAGGCTCGCCAGCAGGCCGGGGCGCGTTTCGTCGAGGAGGCAGAGGGGGCGGAAAGCGGAATCTTTAGACCGGATCTTCAGCCGGCCGAAGTGTTGTCGTCGGATAGACCGCCGGCCGAGTTTTTCGGGAGCTTTCACATCACGAGGAGATTCTAGCGACTGAGCTTGGAAAAAAGGTAGCCATGAGCACTTTCCGAAATGCAGCTCTGCGGCTCGCGAACTTGCGAGGAGGAGAGCGATGATTTTCCAATCCTTGAAGTCGCCGGCGCCCTCGGTCAAGAGTTCGCCTCGCCCACACGTGGGAGCAAGGCTGCGGCGCGACTGGGCGGGCGCCGCCACGGCCGAGCCTTCGACCGATCGCTACGAGCGCGACGCAAGGCAGATGGCTGATCGCGCGCTGTCGGTGGGGGCAAGTTCCACTGAGCGGATTCCGCGATTGCGAGCCGAAACTCCCTCCAGGGAGTCCGGGGTGTTGTCGCTGCCTGTGAGCGTCGAGGAAGTCTCCGCCACCACCGGTCGCCCACTCGAACCCGCTTTGCGGCGCGACATGGAGGAGCGCTTCGGCTACGACTTCAGCCGGGTGCAAATTCATGCTGACGGCGAAGCCGCGAGCTCGGCACGTGGCATGCAAGCGCGGGCCTACACCTTCGGGCGCGACATCGTTTTTGGTTCCGGCAAATACGCGCCTGCAACAATCGAAGGAAAAAGACTCCTTGCGCACGAATTAGCCCACGTCGTGCAACAGAACTCCGGCATCGCAGGTTCACCCGTGATTCAGATGGACGGCGATCCATCTGCTCAGGAGAGCGACCAAGGCCAGGTGCTCACAGTCGTGATCCGCGCGCCCGACGATAAGTACACCCAGAACGTCACCGACTACGTCCGCAACACGCTTAACGACCAAAATATTATCGAAGTCGACAACCTTCAGGAGATCTTCCCTTACCTCGAGAAGATCAAGAAGTCGGGCGGACCGAAACTGAAGAAGATCCGCTTGATCGCGCATGGCAGCACCATCGGGGGGATCAAGATGAAGTTGCCCGGCAAAGAGAAGCGAGAATTCGTCAACCCCGCCGAGCTCGAGAAGATGGCGCAGGACCAGCATCTCCAAACGATCGCCTCGGGCGCGATGGCGAGTGATGCCAGTGTCGAGTTCTATGGCTGCTACGTGGGCCGGGAACCGACCACCGAGGCGGCGATCTCGACCATGTTCCAGTCCGAGTTCCGCAGTCCGGACGAGGCACTCCACACCGAAGAGGCGACCTATGTCTGGAACAAGAAGACCATTACCTCGTCCAGCACGATCGATGAGTTGGCCAAGAAGGACAAAAAGGTCAAACCCGACTTCGAGGCCTGGCTGCTCAAGGAGCATAAACAGCTAGTGGCCGCGGGAGACATTCCCGATGCGGGCACCAAGGACGAGAAGCTTGCCGCCATGCGCGACCTCTTCGATCGCTCAAAGGGGCAAATCAAGCAGTTAATCATCGAGACGAAGGGCGGCGGCAAGGTGCGTCCGGGCGATAAGTCTGCCTGGGCGAGCCAGTGGCGGAAGTGGAAGGTGAATTGAGTATGAATCGCGTTCATCACTCGGTTGGAGGGCCCGACGCATGAGCCAGCTGGTTCACGCTCCATCGCCGAAGGTCGCAATCCCCGCGGCATCGCCAGCCACGTTCGCCAGGCAGGTTGGTTCTTGGCAGCGAAAGTGTGCCTGCGGCGGCACCCCGGGCCCGCGCGGCGAGTGCGAAGAGTGTTCGAGGAAGAAGAGATTGGGTTTGCAAACCAAACTCAAGGTTAACGAGCCGAAGGACAGCTTCGAACAGGAAGCGGATCGAATCGCCGATCAGGTGATGGCAACGCCACTCCATCACGAGGTTGGCGGCGCACGATTACGAATCCAGCGTTTTTCCGCGCTATCGAATGCGCAGATGGATGACGCGCCGGCCGGTGTTGACCAAGCCCTGGCCAGTACCGGTAGGCCACTGGAACCGGCGGTGCGGCAGGACATGGAACAACACTTCGGCCACAACTTTTCCCAGGTGCGGGTGCACTCTGGCGCAGCCGCTGAGCAATCGGCGCGTGAGGTAAACGTCCACGCCTACACGGTGGAAAACGACGTTGTCTTCGCGGCGGGTCGGTTTGCTCCGGGAACGCCCCAGGGGCAACGGTTGCTCGCGCAGACCTGGCGCTCGTCCGCAGCAAATAAAAGAGAAGAAAAGAAGGTAGCCTGACAATGAGCACCTTTCCAAATTCACCACGATTGCTCAAAGGCGGTATCGTTCTGCTCGATCCCGACACCTCCGCGGTGCGGCGGATAATTTCGCTGCAATACAATCCCGATACGTTGACGCGCTCGCTCCAAATCCAGGGAGTGAGCGCAGACGGTGGCGGTGGCGGCGATCGCTCGGAGATTTTGCGCCTCAAAGGGCCCCCAATCGAAACGATCAAGCTCGATGCGGAAATCGACGCGACCGATCAGCTCGAGTTTCCCGATCAAAATTCCAATGCCGTCGAGGTCGGGATCCATCCGCAGCTTGCCGCGCTGGAAGCGATCGTTTATCCGACCAGCCAGCAACTGCAATCGAACAACGCGCTCTCTAAGTCCGGCACGCTGGAGATCATCCCGATGGAGTCGGCGCTCTCCCTTTTCATCTGGAGCAAGAACCGCATCATCCCGGTGCGCCTGACGGATTTCAGCATCACAGAGGAAGCGTTCGATCCCTCGCTCAATCCGATCCGGGCCAAGGTCAGCCTCGGGATGCGCGTGCTGAGCGTCAACGACGTCGGTTTCGATGCCAAGGCCGGGAGTCTTTATATGATTTATCAGCAGCAAAAAGAGCGGCTCGCCGGCCTCGCGCCTAACGGCTCCTTCGCCAATCTCGGGATCAAAGGAATTTCATGAACGATCAACTCCAGGCCCTGCTTCTCCAAACCGGCGTCGCCACGCCCGCGTTCCCGGCCAACAGCCGTTACAACAAAACTCCGCTCGCCAGCCTAACGATGCCGGACGGCGCCGATGTTACTTACCTGAAGCGCCGCTTCGTTCCGTCGCCGGAAAATTTCGCGCTCCTCCAGGAGCACACCGTCACCGAAGGCGAACGCCTCGATCACATCGCGGCGAAGTATCTCGGCGATCCCGAGCAGTTTTGGAAACTCTGCGACGCCAACAGCGCGATCCAGCCTAACGAACTCCTCGATCCAGTCGGCCGCACCATCCGGATCACGTTGCCGGAAAACATTCCCGGAGCCCGAAATGAATAGCGGAGTTCATCTCACGCTCATGATCGGCCCGGCCGTTCCCTTGACGGTCTCGCAGGAGGTGCTCGACGCCCTTACCTCCCTCACCGTGACCACGAACAGCGACAGCGGGAGCGGCTTCCAGCTTGAGTTTACCCTGAGCAATCGCTCGTTTCTGCAAACCGTCTTCCTCCTTTCCAGCGGCTCACCGATTCCACTGGTCAGGGTGGTGATCATTGTTACCGCCGCGGGCAAAACAGAGGTCTTGATGGATGGGGTGATGACTAACCACGAGATTCGGCCAGGGTCTGACGCCTCTCATTCCATCCTTACGATCACGGGCGAAGACTTGAGCCGGGTGATGGATTACATCGACTTCTCCGGTATCCCATTCCCCGGCATGGCGCCGGAAGCGCGCGTCCTCCTCATCCTCGCGAAGTATGCGTCGTTCGGAATTCTCCCGCTGGTCGTGCCCAGCGTGCTCATCGACCTCCCCATCCCGACCGACCGCATCCCGGTGCAGAAAGGAAAAGATCTCTGTTACATCCGGTCACTCGCTGAAGAGGTCGGCTACGTCTTCTACGTCGAGCCGGGGCCGAAACCGGGCGAGAGCGTGGCGTACTGGGGGCCGGAGATCAAGGTAGGCGAACCGCAGAAGGCGCTGAGCATCAACCTGGATGCGGCGACCAACATCGAAAGCGTCTCCTGCACGTTTCAATCGCAGGGCCGGGTCATGCCCTTCGTCCGCATCCAGATTCCAACCACCAAAATCTCGATCCCAATTCCGATCCCGGATATCACGCCGCTTAATCCGCCGCTCGGCCTCGTCCCCTCGATCCCGTTGAATTTCGAGCGCATCGATAACTCCGCGAAATACTCGCCCATTCGCGGTGCCATGATTGGCCTGACGAAGGCCGCCCGCAGCGCCGAATCGGTCACCGCCACCGGCAGCCTCAATGTCGAGCGTTACGGCGACGTGCTGAAGGCGCGCCGGCTCGTCGGATTGCGCGGCGTCGGCGATGCCTTCGACGGGCTCTATTACGTCAAAAGTGTCACGAGCAAGATCAAGCGCGGCGAGTTCAAGCAGGACTTTACCCTTAGCCGCAACGGCCTCCTTTCCACCTTCAGCCACGTCCCGGTATGAACGACAAACGCGCCATCGGAACCTGCGACAAACTCTATTTCGGGAAACATCGCGGCACGGTGATCAACAATCTCGATCCGATGCAGATGGGCCGTCTTCAGGCCCTCGTGCCCGACGTCCTCGGCGACCTGCCTTCGAGCTGGGCGATGCCTTGCCTCGCGATTGGCGGGATGCAGGGAGGAATGTTTACGGTGCCGGTCATCGGCTCCGGCGTCTGGATTGAATTTGAACAAGGCGATCCGGATTATCCGATTTGGACCGGCTGTTTCTACGGGAGCGCGGCGGAAGTTCCTCCAATGGCCAAGGCGGTGCCGCCGGGCGTTCCGGGAATCACGTTTCAAACTCCGCTGCAAAATGGCCTGACGATCAGCGATGTGCCCGGCCCCACCGGAGGGGTCCTGATCAAGATCGCGAGCGGCCCATTTATTTCGATCAGCGATGTCGGCATCACGATCTCCAACGGGCAGGGCGCGATGATCAACTTGCAGGCCAACACCGTGGATGTGAACGGGGGCGCCCTAACGATCATATGAATCTTTCCTGACCATGCCTGCACCCATCGTTCATTACGGCGCGACGGTGAATTGTTTCCACGGCGGGCTCGCCCAGCCTCTCGTCCTCTCGCCGCGCGTGCTCGTGAGTGGCCAGCAGGTCGTGACTCTGACCACACCTTATAACGTCATAGGTTGCGCCCTGGCCAGCGGCTCCACTCCCCCGTGCGTGACCGCGAACTGGGTGACCGCAGCGACCCGAGTTTTCGCTAACGGCGCGCCGGTCATTATCCAGACGAGCCAGGCAGTTTGTACGCCGACTGGTCAGGGTTTGCTCGTCCTCACCACGCAAACACGCGCCCTCGCGACATGAAGATGGAAAGCAAACGCAAGATTCGTGCAGGCCTGTTCGTTAGGCAACGCGCTCAGCTACGATCTTGGATGCGCGGAAGCGCGTCCCTCCGGAGGGACATGCTCCCGCATGTCCACGCTCGACCATGAACATCGACTTTCCCTATCACTTCGACAGCCGCGGCCGCACCGCTGCGCCTAACGATGACGACGCGCACATCCGCGATCTCATCGAGCAGGTCCTTTTCACGGCGC
Organism: Chthoniobacterales bacterium; assembly: GCA_036493915.1. Classification (GTDB taxonomy): domain Bacteria; phylum Verrucomicrobiota; class Verrucomicrobiia; order Chthoniobacterales; family UBA10450; genus Palsa-1392. The sequence continues at coordinate 15,238 of DASXPA010000097.1, forward strand.
CGGGCGAACGCGTGAACCGGCCGGACTTCGGCAGCGGCCTCCTCCGCCTCGTCTTCGCGCCAAACAGCGACCAGCTCGCCGCCACGACACAATACCTCGTCCAAGGTTCGCTTCAGCAATACCTCGGCGACTTGATTCAGGTCGACGCGGTCGAAGTGGAAAATGAAGATTCCACCCTGCGCGTAACCGTCCGCTATCTCGTTAGGCGGACGCAGACGCTGCAAACCGCCGAGTTCACGAAAGGAATCGCAACTGCATGAGCGACTCGACGCTGCCGCTCTATTTTTGCTGCGACGAACGCCGGCGCGATGCCGTTCGCGGGAGCGCGCTCAACGGCATCGATTATCTCGAGGTTGTCGATCACGACGCGCCGCCACCTCCTTCAAACCGGCAACGCTTCCTCCGCGTCCATTTCATCAACGACATCGCGTCGAACTCGCTCGCCGCGGCCAACGTCACCATCAGCGGCGGTGAACGCATTCGCCCGATCGTGATACTCGGCGCCACCATTGGCACCGGCGAGGACGCCGATGTGCTCACCGTCGAAGTCGAGGAGCCGGGCGATTTTTCCATCTACACGCTCTCGCTCGTCACCGGTCCATTCGATTCAGCCGCGCCGGACAAGATCGATCCGCGTCTCGCCGCGGTTGATTTTTCTTTCAAAGTCGAATGCCCATCGGACTTCGACTGCGCGCCGAAACACATCTGCCCGCCGGAGCCGCGCCCGCAGCCAGAGATCAATTATCTCGCGAAGGATTACGCCAGCTTCCGCAAACTCATTCTCGATCGCATGTCGCTCCTCGTGCCCGATTGGCGCGAGCGCAACCCTGCGGACCTCGGCATCACGCTGGTCGAGTTGCTCGCCTACGCCGGCGACCAGCTCAGTTACCAACAGGACGCGGTGGCGACCGAGGCGTATCTCGGCTCCGCGCGCAAACGCGTTTCGCTCCGGCGCCACGCGCGGCTCGTCGATTACTTTGTCAACGACGGCACCAACGCGCGCGTCTGGGTGCAGCTCACGACGAACGCCGACCTCCTTATCGTCCCGGCGCAGACGCAAATTCTTGGCCGGCTCGACCGCATCCCGCTGCGCATCACGCCGGCGTCGCAAATACTCGACGAAGCGATGCGGCAGCATCCAATCGTTTTCGAGACGCTGCACGAGATCACGCTCTTCACCGCGCACGACACGATGGCGTTCTACACCTGGAGCGATCGACAATGCTGCCTGCCGAAAGGCGCGACGACCGCGACGCTCGTTGGTCATTTGCCCGACCTGCCGGATAACGCTGTTCTCATTTTCGAAGAACAGCGCGGCCCGCTCACCGGCGAAGAAGCGGACGCCGGTCGCACCCGCCGTTACGCCGTTCGCCTAACGAGCGTGGTGACTTTCGGGAACGGCGGGCAACCGCTGACTGACCCGCTCACCGGCACCGAGATCACCGAGATCGAATGGATGGCAGAGGACGCGCTCCCCTTCCCCTTCTGTCTCTCCGGTTTTACTGATGAGGAACATGGCGACCAGTACCGCGACGACCTCAGCATCGTCCACGGCAACATTGTTCTCGCCGATCACGGCCTCACGGTCGCGGACGGATCGTTAGGCAAAGTTCAGGCGCCGCAAATCCTCCTCCCACCGCAACCGGGCGCCGATCGCTGTCAACGACCGCCACCACAATTCGGCCCCCCGCGTTTTCGTCCCTCGCTCCAGGGAAAACCGCTCACACAGGCGAGTCCTTACGACAAGACGCTGCCGGCTTCGCAAAGTCTGATCGTTGATCCCGATGGCAGTCGCCCTGCGATCTCGCTCGAAAGCACGCTCGGCGCCGACACGGCACAATGGCTGCCGCAACGCGACTTGTTAGGCAGCGCGGCTGACGCCCGGGAATTTGTCGTCGAAATCGAGAGCGAGCAGACCGCGTATCTGCGTTTCGGTGACGACGAGCTCGGCGAAGAACCGGAGCCGGGGACGAGCTTCAGCGCCACTTATCGCGTCGGCAACGGCACGGCCGGAAACATCGGCGCGGAGACGCTCGGCCACATCGTGAGCAACAACGCCGCGATCATCGGCGTACGGAATCCGCTGCCGGCGAGCGGTGGAGTCGATCCGGAGTCGGCCGCGCAGATTCGCCGGGATGCGCCGCAGGCTTTCCGCACCCAAAAACGCGCCGTCACCGAAGCTGACTATGCGCGCACCGCAGAGCTGGATCGCTCGATTCAACGCGCCGCCGCAACCTTCCGCTGGACCGGCAGCTGGCACACCGTTTTCATCACCCCGGATCGGTTCGACGGACTTCCCCTAACGAATGATTTCGAGCTGGAACTGCGCGCGGAGATCGAGCCTTATCGAATGGCCGGTCATGACCTGGAGATCGATTCGCCGCACTACGCCTCGCTCGAGATCGCGATGTTCGTTTGCGTGCAACCGGATTACTTCCGGAGCGATGTGCGCGCCGCGCTCCTCGAAGTTTTCAGCAGCGGCATCCGGCCGGACGGCAGCAAAGGCTTTTTCCAACCCGACCGGTTCACCTTCGGCCAGACAGTTTATCTGAGCGCGCTCTACGCCGCGGCCCAGGCGGTGCCCGGCGTCGCTTCGGTGCAGATCACCACTTTCCAGCGCCAGGGCCTGTCGGAGACCAGCGGCCTAACGAACGGCTTTCTGACCATGGATCGGCTCGAAATCGCGCGCCTGGAAAGCAATCCTGATTTCCCCGAGCGCGGTCTTTTCACTCTCGACTTCGGAGGTGGGAGATAATGGCGACGCAACTGAACGACTGCGGTTGCTGCGAAGGAATCAGCGCGCTCATTCCGGAGCCGCTCTTCAATCGGCCGGGTCTTTCGCAGGTCAGCTATCGGGTTGGTACCCAGGTTGATTTTCTCCGCAGCGCGCTCGCTGCCTTGTCGGAGCCGCGTTTCGCCGCTCTTCGCAGCCTAACGACTCGCGACACCGATGATTTCACGATCGCCCTCCTCGATGGCTGGGCCACGCTCGCCGACGTTCTAACGTTCTATCAGGAGCGAATCGCGAACGAATCCTGGCTCCGCACCGCGAACGAACGCGATTCCATTCTCCGGCTCGCTCAGCTCATCGGCTACCGCCTCAAGCCTGGCGTGGCCGCGGAATCGCCGCTTAGTTTTCTCCTCGACGAAACGCCCGGCGCGCCTAACGAGGTCGCGCTCGATATCGGCGCGAAAGTGCAGAGCGTGCCCGGCGCCGATGAGAAGCCGCAAACCTTCGAGACCATCGAACCGCTCGACGCGCGCCGCGAATGGAACACGCTGCAGCCCGCCCTAACGACTCCACCGGTGATCGGGCCGGGCGTTACCGAGCTTTATCTCCAGGGCACGGCGACCAATCTGCAAAGCGGCGACGCCATCCTCATCGTCGGCGATGAGCGCAAGGATCATCCGACCACCTATCCGGACAAGGAGCGCTGGGATTTTCGCCTGCTGCTCAAGGTGACGCCGGACGCGAAAAATAACCGGACGCACATCACGTGGGAAAAAGGTCTGGGCAAACCGCCGATCCTGCCCGCGGCGAAGAACGTCAAGATTTATGCCTTGCGCCAGCGCGCTGCGCGTTTCGGCCATAACGCGCCCGATCCAACTCTGATCACCATTCCGGGCAACGGTGCGGTCGGCAGCTGGGGCGGGTTCGACGCTTACGGCAGCCCGATGGATCTGGATTCGGCGTATCCGAAAATCGTTCCGCAAAGTTGGGCGGCTTTCACCAACACCGAGGGCTATGTCGAGCTCTACAAGATCACCGCGGTCACGTTTTATTCCCGAACGAACTTTGCCATCAGCAGCAAGATCACACACGTCACGCTCGACGAGACCGAGAACCTTGATCTCTTTCCGCGCCGCGGCACCACGATCTACGCACAGAGCGAGCCGCTCGAAATGACGAGCGGTCCGTTGATTCAGCCGGCAGCGGGCGCACTCACGCAATTGCTCACGCGCGATCCCGATTTGCTCGCGCCACTCGAGGGCTCGGTCATTCCGCTCGCGAACCTGATTCCGCCCCTTCCCGCGGGTCGCAAAGTCATGGTGACCGGAAAGCTGCTCCGTGTGCGCGCGCTCACCGCGCTCCTGCTGACCTCGGCCGACGGTTTGCAGACGGCAAAGGTCTCCGTTGGTGACAGCCTAACGATGACAGGACGGCCAACTTTGCTGCCGGGAAATTCCGCATTGTGGGCATTGCGCAACGACGAAGGCTTCCAGGGCACGGTGACGACGAGCCGCGCGAACCTGGCTCTGACAGCGGCTGCAAAAGATGACGCGACGGTGAGCGAGCTGGCGATGGTGCAAAGCTGCGCCGGCGAACCGACGACGCTGACTTTGCAAAGCGGCCTAACGAATCTGTTCGATCGCTCCACGGTCACAATTGCGGCCAATGTTGCTGCCGCAACCAATGGCGAGACCGTCAGCGAAGTGCTCGGCAGCGGCGACGGTTCACAAGCGAATCAGAGTTTCAAACTCAAGCAAGCACCGCTCACCTACATTCGCTCGACTGCTCCCGGCGGCGCGGAGTCGACGCTCCAGATCCGCGTGAACGATCTGCTCTGGCACGAGGTCCCGACGCTTTATCAACGCCAGCCGCGCGAGCGCATTTTCACCACCGAACAGGCGGACGACGGCACGGTCACGGTGCGTTTTGGCGATGGGCTGCGCGGCGCGCGTCTGCCCTCGGGTCAGCAAAACCTCAAGGCCACTTACCGGCGTGGGATCGGTCTCGCCGGACTCGTTAGGGCGAATCAACTCAGCACCTTGCTCACGCGGCCGCCGGGTTTGAAATCAGCGACTAATTCTCTCGCCGCGGAAGGCGCGGACGATCCGGAAACTTTCGCAACGGCACAGGAGGACGCACCGATCACTGTTCTCACCCTTGACCGCGTCGTCTCGCTCGAAGACTACCAAAACTTCAGCCGCACCTACGCCGGAATCGCGAAGGCGCTGGCCACCTGGACCTGGGACGGACGCACGCGCGGTGTCTTCATTACTGTCGCCGGCCCGGGCGGAGCCGAAGTGGCCGGCGCGCTCATCGGCGACCTGATTACGGCAATCCACGCGGCGGGCGATCCGTTTGTGCCGCTGCGGATCGAGACTTACGAAGAAGCCCATTTCCGTTTGTCCGCGCAGATCAAAATCGATCCGGATTACGAAGCGGACAAAGTTCTCGCCGCCGCGCTCGATGCATTGCGCGCGGAGTTTTCTTTCGGCGAGCGCGACTTCGGACAGCCGGTTGTCCTAAGCGAAGTCATCGCGCTTCTGCAATCCATCGCCGGAATTGTCGCGGTGAATCTCAGGAAGCTCTACCGCACCGGCAACATTGGGAAGCTGAACGCGCGGCTCGAAGCGGAGCTGCCTAACGGCGGCGACCCGAATTCGTTAGGCGCAGCCGAACTGCTCACGCTCGATCCGGCACCGGTTGATCTGGAGGTGATGCCATGAGTTACGATCCGGACGAGCTCTTCAATCTTCTCCCGGCCGTGCACCGCATCCGCGACGCAGAAGAGGGCGAACCGCTGCGACAATTGCTCGCGCTCATCACCGAGCAGGCCGGCATTCTCGAGGAGGATCTGGAGCAGCTTTACGATAATCAGTTCATCGAAACCTGCGCGCCGTGGGTGCTCCCCTACATCGGCGATCTCATCGGCTACAAGTCGCTTCATCCGATCGGCCCCGAGCAATTGACGCCGCGGGCGGAAGTCGCGAACACAATCGGCTATCGGCGGCGCAAGGGAACGGCCTCTGTCCTCGAGCAACTGGCGCGCGATGTCACTGCCTGGAATGCGCGCGCGGTCGAATTTTTCCAACTGCTCGCGACGACGCAGTTCATGAATCACATCCGCCTAACGAACTATTATGCGCCCGATCTGCGGCGATGGGAACCGCTCGAGCGTCTCGGGACGGCCTTCGAGAGAAGCGCGCATACGGTCGATGTGCGCGAGATCGAGCGCGGCGAAGGCAAATACAACATTCCCAACGTCGGCATTTTCTTCTGGCGGCTGACCGCATTTCCGCTCCACGGCTCGCCCGCGGCCGGAGTCGACGCGCATCGCTGCCTTTTCAATCCGCTGGGCGCGAACCTACCGCTGTTCAACAATCCGCAGACGGAGAAATCGATCACGCATCTGGCCGAGCCGATCAATGTTCCCGAGCCCATCAGCCGGCGCGTCCTCGATGCCGCGCTGAGCTCTTACTATGGACCGGATCTGAGCCTTTTTATCGACGGCGTACCGATTGCGGATGTCGCGATTTGCAACTTGTCCGACACCGACGCAAGCGGGACGACTTGGGCGCACATGCCGCCAAAATCGCCGGTCGCGATCGATCCAGTCCTCGGTCGAATCGCTTTCCGCGATGCGCGGCCCGATCCGCCGTTGGTTTATTTTCACTATGGATTCAGCGCCGCGATGGGTGGCGGCGAATATCCGCGCAGCCAAACTTTCGATGCCCCGCTCGCGCCGGTTGAGACGGTTGCTTCGCCGGGACCGATGCAACCGACGCTCGACGCCCTCGTCGGCGGTGGTGTGGTGGAGCTGAGCGACAGCGGCCGGTTTGTCGAAACGCCAACGATCATGCTGAACGCCGGCGTGCGGCTGGAGCTGCGCGCGGCGGATAAACATCGACCGATGATTCGCGCAGCCGGAGCGATCGACATCACCGGGGATGCCGATGCGGAGGTGACGCTCAACGGCTTGCTCATCGCTGGCGGCCACCTGCGAATTCTGAGCGCGCTCGGCGACACCTTGCGCAAAGTGACTCTCCTCCATTGCACCTTGGTACCCGGGTTGTCGTTAGGCATCGATGGGGAATCAACGACGCCGGGCGCGCCGTCGCTCCTCATCGAGCAAACGGCGACGCCGATCGAGATCGAGATCGACCATTGCATTCTCGGCCCGATCCACGCGCCGCCGAATGCCACTGTGACGATTCGCAACAGCATCGTGGATGCGAACAGCGATCTCGTCGTCGCCTATTCCGATCTCGATGGCGCGGGTGCGGGGGGCACGGTTTCGATCATCAACAGCACAATCATCGGCACGCTGCACACCCGCCTGTTCAAGCTCGGTTCGAACAGCATCTTTTTCTCCCGCACTGAGGACGATTCCGCGCCGGTCCGTTCGGAACGACAGCAGACCGGCTGCGTTCGTTTCTCCTGGCTGCCGCTGACTTCGCGGGTGCCGCGGCGCTATCGTTGCCAGCCCGATCTGGAGATTGCGCAGGAGATTGAGGCGGCGATCAAACGATCGCCGAGCGGCACCATCAGCAACGCCGATCGAGACGCGATCAGGGATGCCGTCGTCGTTAGGCTGGTGCCGGCGTTTACTTCTCTGCGCTACGCCGACCCCGGCTACTGCCAGCTTCGCCGCTCCGTCCCCGAGTCGATTCGGGCCGGCGCCGACGATGAGGCGGAGATGGGCGCGTTTCACGACCTTTTCCAGCCGCAGCGCGAGAGCAATGTGCGCACGCGGCTTGACGAATACCTGCGCTACGGCCTGGCGGCCGGCGTTTTTTATCAAACCTAACGAACCAGAAAGATCGCCATGAGCTCAGACTTCAGCCGGCAACGCTTCAATCCTGCGAACGATTTCAACAGCGTCCTGATGCAGCAGGGCCGCGTGCAGTTGGATGCGGATTGGAATGAGTGGAACGAGATCCTCGATCGCCGCTGGCGCTCGGAGACGATCGACATCATCGGGCGCGGCGTCGTGCCGCTGGAGACGCCTAACGGATTCGAGATTCAGTTGAGCGGCGGCGGTCTAACGATCGGGCGCGGGCGAATCTACGTCGATGGTTTGCAGGCGGAGAACCATGGCGGCGGCGATCTCGAATTCGACCGGGTGCTGGCTGAATCGCGCGGGCTCGATCCCGTTCCTTACGAGCAGCAGCCCTATTTTCCTAACCCGCCGGCCGCGCCTAACGAAAGCGGGCCGCATCTGGTTTACATCGACGTCTGGAGACGGGAGGTGACGTCGGTCGAAAATCCCGACCTGGTCGAAAACGCGGTTGGCGTAGATACGACTTCGCGGCTGCAAACCGTCTGGCAGGTGCGCGTTTTGCCTAACGTCGGCGCGAATGCCACCTGCGGCGATCCGGATGAACAGCTGCCCGGGTGGCTTGACATCATACGGCCATCCGCTGGTCGCCTAACGACAAAAGCCATCGGCGTCGCCTCGCCGGATGATCCATGTCTGATTCCGCCGAGCGGCGGTTATCGCGGCTTGGAGAATCGGCTCTATCGGGTCGAAATTCACGATGGCGGCGAAGTGGGTGGCGCAACCTTTAAGTGGTCGCGCGACAACGCTTCTGTCGCCACCGGAATCAGCGCGATCGAAGGCGACAAAACGCTCACGGTCGATCGTGCGGTTTGGGATTCGGTCCGCCGCTTCAGCCCCGGCGATTGGGTTGAGATCACGGATGATTGGCGGGAATTTTCCGGTGCGCCCGGTGAGATTCGACGCATCGCGACGGTGGTCGAATCCAGTCGCACGATCACGCTCGATCAAGCGCTGACAGCGGGACTGTTTCCGGTTAACGGCCAAAACCTAACGACGCCGGAGCGTCACACCCGCATCAAGCGTTGGGACCAAGTCGGGATCGTGAGGGATAGCGACGGCAACACTTACGTCGACCTCGATGCGGCCGGCGGAACCGGCTTGATCGAAGTGCCCGACGCCGGCACCTCTCTCATTCTCGAAGACGGGGTGGAAGTGACCTTGACGACAGCGCCTAACGACGGCGCATTTCGCTCCGGCGACTATTGGGTTTTCGCGGCGCGCACGGCCGACGCTTCGGTCGAGGAACTGGATGCCGCGCCCCCGCGCGGTGTGCATCATCATTATTGTCGGCTCGGGCTCGTCACTTTTCCCGATCAGGTGATCGACTGCCGAGTCTTCTGGCCGCCCTCTTTTGGCGGCGACGGCGAGAGCTGTGATTGCACGGTTTGCGTTACCGCCGATCAAAATAATCAAGGCACCTTCACCATTCAGCAGGCAGTGAATCAACTGCTGCAAACCGGCGGCGGCACGGTTTGCCTCGGGCCCGGAATTTTCAATCTGAAGGAGAAACCAGTGCTGCTGAGCGGCGCGATCGGGATTCGGATTCGCGGCCAGGGCGCCGCCACAATCGTCATCCAACCCCGCGGTGACGCGGCCTTTATTTTCACGCAGACGCAATGGTGCACGCTCGATTACCTAACGATCCATTCGATCGCGAGCAGCACCGCGGCTCCGGCCATTCGCCTCACGAAGACGATCGGGACGACACTGGAACGCCTTCTCATCGGACCGCCCGCAGAAGGCAACGGCCCGCTCGCTGGCATCTGGCTTGAAGCGGGTTTCCTTCTGCAAACGAAAATCCGCGACAACTTCATCCGCGCGCAGACTGGGATCGCTTTCGCGCCTGAAGAAAAGAACACCGCGCTGCTCCTGAGCGGCTTTTATTGCGAGCACAATCTCCTGCAATGCAGCAAGAGCGGCATCGATCTCGCCGGGACGAGCCTTTATGGGACCGACACCGTTCTCTCGCGCAATTACATCTTCGACACCGGCATCGCCGGGATATCGCTGACCGGATTTGCTTCGCCGGAATTGGAAATCGTGGGAAACACGATCACCCCCTCGAAAGGCGACGGCATCGTCGTCGGGACCGGCGGCGTGCGCATTAACGACAACCGGCTCGTGAATCTCGGCGCCGGCGGCGAGAACGGCATCCGCCTCGTCCAGGGATTGATTGCGCTGGCGCTCGCGCCCGTCGTGGTGAGGGGAAATCGGATCGTCGGCTGGAATGGCAACGGCCTCGCGATCGAGACCGCGATCGTTTCGGCGGTGATCCAGGATAACGTCTTCAACTCGATCGCGGGCAATGGCCTCATCATGCTTCCGGGCAGCGCGGCGGGGAGCCTGAAAGTTTTGGCTAACGAACTCATCAACATTGCGGTCGCCGACACCCCGAGCGAAAAGTCGACGGAGATTTCTGCGATCTACCTGCGCGGCGTTTTCGAGGGCGCGGTTTCGGATAATGCCATCAGCGCCGTCGGGACGAACTCACCGCTGGCGGCGGTCATCGCCGGGATTCGCGTCGACAGCTCTGTCGACGTCCGAGTCAGCGACAACACCATCACAAACATCGCGCCGGCGACGCAATTCGCGAACCCAGCCATCGGCGTTCTCGTCGTCGGACCGATTGTGAACGTGGAGATCGCGGACAACCTGATCAAGCGGCAAATTTCGCCTAGCGATAATGACGGTTCACCGTGGCAGGCGATTCGGATCGCTGGACTGAGCGGCCGTCAGTCTGCGCCCTCAAGTTTCATCGCTCTCAATGCGGATTCGCCGGCGGGTCAGGTCAACGACATCAGCACCTTCGCGGCCGCAGCCGCGCCGGCTAACGAACAGGCGGGCATCGTCGGCAATTCGCTCCACGGCTATGGCGCCAAACCGTTGGCCGAAGTGCTTGTCACGGGCAGTTGCCGTTTCAGCGACAATCATTGCTCCGAGATCGATGACAAACTGGAGACGGAAGTCGCCCTCGCCGCGAGTGCGATCATCGCGGGCAATAATCGCGTCGAGAGCGCGCGCAGCACGAGGGCGCTCGACCTGACGGTGGCGAACAAGGACGAATATACCGTCCTCGGCAATATCGTCGGCGGCTTAATCAAAGTGAACGGCGCCGATCTGGACGCGCCTTGGAAACCGCTCAACCGCCTCGGCGCCTAACGAACAACTTCAATCGGGAGAAAGATCATGAACAACATCACAGAACTCCAAGGAGAAAAGACGGTCGCGAGCCTGGCGAAGCGTTTGCTGGCCGATCCCTCGAAGGACACGCCAAAGACGACGCAAAGCGAGATGGAAGCAGCGCTCCTGCGTTTGAATCCGGAGCTGGATCAAATCAAGGACCTGCCCAAAGGAACAGCGATCGTGGTACCGGGTGAATTCGCTCTCGCGCCAGACGAATCAACGACACCGGCGCACACTCTCGCGAGCGATCTGCTCGCTCAGGCAGAGAAGGCGGTAGCAAATTTGCAGGCGATGATCAAGGCGGGCACCAATGAATTCGCGGCGCAAAGTGCGCAGGTGCAAACGTGGCTGAAAGGCGATCAGGCGAAGCAGTTGGCGAAAGAGTCGCCCCAGCTGAAGGAGACTTTCAGCAGCGCGGCGGCGGCGGCGAAAGCGGCGCCGAAAGAGCTGACCGCGACTGTGACTGCCACAACCAAGGCGCTCGATCAAGTCGCCGAGCAGGTAAGCGTGTTTCGGATTACCAACCTCAGGGCCAACGCCACCACAACCGCCAGCTCAGCTAGCGTGACGTCCGCCCGCCTTGCGCCAAAGTAGTTCACACGCCAGCCGCGTCCCGAACCTTGGTTTCCGCGAAGGAGTCCAAATCTCGTGGTGCCAAAACAGAGGCAGCGTCTCTCAGCTTGAGCAACGCTGCCTGTTTGTCTTTTCGCGTTATCAGTTCCCCATTGGGGTGAGCAAAATGGCATGCGTCAGGCCATCGGAACCACGGTAGGCACAGGCGGCAATCTGCCCCTGGTCATTAATTGCCGTCGCGGCAAAGAGCCAATACTGCCTGGCTGCCTTTGGGCTGATCAGGTCGTTGAGGTTCACCATCTTGGCCGGGAAAGTCCGGTAGATGAAGGCGGCTTGCTTCACGTTGTCTGACCCAACGTAGCTGTAACCCACAATCTGGTCGCTGTTGGTGATATCCCATCTCCGAGGGACGGAACGCACCTCCGAATACGCAGAGGCTTTTATGGCCCAAAGTGAGTCCTCGGCAAAGTCGCCTGAACGACGACCACCTCGACTTACCGGACTCCTTTAAGCGAGCGCGGCCTGTGCCGCCGCCAGTTTTGCGATCGGCACTCGGAACGGACTGCAACTCACGTAATCGAGGCCGAGCTGGTGGCAGAATTTTACGCTTGACGGTTCCCCGCCGTGTTCGCCGCAAATACCAAGCTTGATGTTCGGCCGAGTTTTTCGGCCGAGCTCGCAGGTCATCTCCATCAGCCGGCCGACCCCTTGCTGGTCAATCGCCGCGAAAGGATTGGTCGGCACAATATCCAGCTCCGAGTAAGTCGGGAGAAAACTTCCGGAATCGTCGCGACTCATCCCGAGCGTTGTCTGCGTGAGATCGTTCGTCCCGAAGCTGAAAAACTCCGCATCCCTCGCGATTTCATCGGCGACCAAGGCGGCGCGGGGGATTTCAATCATGGTCCCGACGAGGTAATTAAACTTGGCCTTCTTTTCCTTCGCGACCTCATCGGCGACGCGGTTCACGATGTCGATCTGCAGCTTCAACTCGCGCGGGAATCCAACCAGCGGGATCATGATTTCGGGGCGCACTTTTTTGCCCTTCTTCTGCACTTCGGCAGCTGCTTCAAAGACGGCGCGCGCCTGCATTTCGGAGATCTCGGGATAAACGATTCCGAGACGGCAACCGCGATGACCAAGCATCGGATTGAACTCGTGCAGCTCACTTACGCGACGGGAAATTAGTTCCACCGGAACGCCGATTTTCCTTGATAGATCCCGCTGTTGTTCCTCCTCGTGAGGGAGAAATTCGTGCAGCGGCGGATCAAGGAAGCGGATGGTCGCGGAAAGACCGTCGAGCGCTTGAAAAATGTCGACGAAATCTTTGCGCTGATACGGCAGCAATTTCGCGAGCGCTTTCACGCGCGCTTTTTTGTCTTCTGCGAGAATCATCTCGCGCATGGCGTCGATTCGATCCCCTTCGAAAAACATGTGCTCGGTGCGGCAAAGGCCGATGCCTTTCACGCCGAATGCGACCGCATTGCGGACCTGCTCGGGGGTATCGGCGTTGGTGCGAACGTCGAGTTCGCGCGCGCGATCGACCCAGCTCATGAGCTTCGCGTATTGCTGATAGGTTGCGCTCTTCTTTCCATCGAGGGAACGCTCAATCAGGACCTGCACAATCTCGGACGGCGCGGTCGCGACTTCGCCGGCAAAGACCTCTCCCGCGCTGCCATCGATAGAAATGTATTCGCCTTCCTTCAGCGTCACGCCGGACGCAGCGAGCGTGCGCTTTTTGTAATCGATCTGCACTTCTGACGCGCCGCACACGCAGACCTTGCCCATCTGGCGCGCGACCAATGCCGCATGGGATGAGACACCGCCGCGAGAAGTCAGGATCCCCTCAGCGGCGATCATCCCGCGCAGGTCTTCGGGCGAAGTCTCAATCCGCGCGAGCAGCACTTTTTCTCCACGGCCCGCTCTCCTTACAGCTTCTTCGGCGCTCAAAACGATCTGCCCTGAAGCCGCTCCTGGACCGGCCGGCAGACCCCGCGCGATCTTCTTCGCGGCCGCGATCGCTTTTCGATCGAAGATCGGCGCGAGAAGGTGGCCTAACGAGTCGGCGGGAATGCGTTTGATCGCCTCCTCTTTCGAAATCAATTTCTCCTCGACCATCTCGACGGCGATACGGACGGCCGCGAGACCGGTGCGCTTGCCGTTGCGCGTTTGCAGAATGAAAAGCCGGTTGTCTTCGACCGTGAACTCGAGGTCCTGCATGTCCTTGAAATGTTTCTCGAGCAGTCCCCTCACCTTCATCAGCGCCTTGTGCGCCTCGGGCATTTCCTTCGCGAGATCGGCGATCGGGTGCGGCGTGCGCACGCCGGCGACGACATCTTCGCCTTGGGCATTGATGAGATATTCGCCGTAGAAAACCTTCTCGCCGCTCGCCGGATCGCGGGTGAAAGCGACGCCAGTGGCGCTCGAGTCGCCCATGTTGCCGAAGACCATCGTCTGCACGTTCACCGCCGTGCCCCACTCATGCGGGATGCCATACTTACGCCGATAAACAATCGCGCGGTCGTTATTCCAAGAGCCAAAAACGGCGCCGATCGAACCCCAGAGTTGCGCGTGTGGATCCTGCGGAAACGATTTGCCGGTGCGTTCCTGGATGAGGTCTTTGAAGCGCTGCACCAGCTCCTGCAAATCCTCGACCGTCAGCTGCACATCGGGAAAGTTGTGATTGCCGTAGCGTTCGTCTTTCAAGTGCTCGATGACGCTCTCGAACGGCTCGTGATCTTCGCCCGCGCGCTTCTGCACGCCCATCACAACGTCGCCGTACATCTGCAGAAAACGGCGATAAGAGTCCCAGGCAAAACGAGGATTCTCGGTCAGCTCAGCAACCATATCGACGACGGTGTCATTCATCCCGAGGTTAAGAATTGTGTCCATCATCCCCGGCATGGAGTCGCGCGCACCAGAGCGAACGGAGACAAGCAACGGACGTTTCTTGTCGCCGAGCTTTTTGCCGACGGACTTCTCGACTTTGGCGAGCGCGGTCGCGACCTGCGCCTTTAGCTCCGGCGGATAACTGCGCTTATGATCGTAGTAGTAAGTGCAAACCTCTGTCGTCAGAGTGAAGCCCGGCGGCACCGGCAGACCGATCCGCGTCATCTCGGCGAGGTTCGCGCCTTTGCCGCCGAGGAGCGGCTTCATCGAGCCGCCGCCATCCGCTTTGCCGTCGCCGAAATAGTAAACGTAACGATGCGATTTGGGGGACTTGGTTTTGGAATTCCGCGCGGATTTTGACCGGGGTGATTTCCGTTTTGTGACCATGAGAGATGAAATACTACGAGTGAAAAAGCAAAGGAAGAGCAAGCTAAGGCGCGAGGTGGGAGTGTCAACGCACTTGCCTAACGACGGCTGGAAAAGGCAGTCGAAATAGCCCCTGCTCGCGCTGGTTGAGACGAGCTAGTTTCGCCGCAAGGCGGCGAGAATCAGTTCTGGCCCGCCGGCTCGGCGGCGAGCACGTCGTCGATCGCGTCGGCGAAATCATCCACCCCGGAGATGGGGACGATGACAACATTGCGATGGCCCTGGCTGTCCTCGGTGATGCGCAGAAACCTGCCGCGGCCGTTTTCGCGCAGGTCGATCGAGAAAATCTTCCGCTCGATCTGCAACTCTCTTGTTTCAATGATGCTATCCATGGTCGGAAGTCACCGATGCTACAACTTCGTGGCGCGAAGAGGGAAGCAGAATCTTCACTGCTAGCCCCGCGCGTTCGGAGCGAGTTCGGCTTGAATCCCTCGGTCGATTTCCAAGGATTGACGCCTTCGAACCCACTATTTTGTCTTATTCGCTCATAAGAATTTGACCGGTAGGAAGACAGGTGATCTATGAAGCCGGCTTCTCCATGTCTTTTTGTCGATTGCTTTCGCTCGTCCGGCTTCTCCCGCTCTACGCCCTTATTCCAGCGGTGACGGTAACGGCGGCCGAAAGCGTCTCACTGTCCTGGGATTCCAATCCCGAACCCGATATCGTCGGCTACCGGCTCTACTATGGAACCCACGCCGGTTCCTACGCGGCGTACATCGACACGAAAGCAACGATGGCAACGGTCTCGAACCTTCTTGAAGGAACCACGTACTTTTTTGCCGTCACTGCCTCCAACGGGGCGGGTGGTGAAAGCGATTTTTCGAACGAAGTTGCCTACACGATCCCGGGAGAAGCGGCCGGCTTCCTTGCTAACGTATCCAGTCGGGCGTCCCTTCAGTCCCCTGACTTCGTCCTCATCGGAGGATTTATCATCGAAACGGAGACGCCGAAGAAAGTGGCCGTGCGCGCGCTTGGCCCCTCTCTCTCCAGCGCAGGGGTGAGCGGAGCTTTGGAGGATCCGACCTTGGAACTGCTCGACTCGAGCGGCACCGTGGTGGGCTCGAGCGATGACTGGCAATCGGGTGGCAGGGATCTGCCCGGCCTCGGACTCGCTCCCGGCGATGAGCGTGAATCTGGCTTTACTGTCACTCTG
The DNA here is from genome assembly GCA_036493915.1 of Chthoniobacterales bacterium. Taxonomy (GTDB): domain Bacteria; phylum Verrucomicrobiota; class Verrucomicrobiia; order Chthoniobacterales; family UBA10450; genus Palsa-1392. The sequence continues at coordinate 31,027 of DASXPA010000097.1, forward strand.
CCTGCGGGAGGCTACAGCGCCGTCGTCCGGGGAAAGGGTTCTGCCGGTGGCGTGGCGCTAGTCGAGATCTATGATCTCGACGCAAACGCCGGGCGGATCGCAAACATTTCCACGCGCTCACGAGTGGGGCCGGGAGACTCTGTCCTGATCGGGGGCTTCATTATCGCCGGCACGGAGGCCTCGCGCGTCCTGGCGCGCGCCATCGGTCCCTCGCTCGCTTCCGCAGGTGTCTCCGCGCCTCTGGCGGACCCGAGTCTCGAACTGCACGACGCCAACGGCTCGCTCATTTTCACGAACGACAATTGGCGGGACACGCAGGAGCGCGAAATTATTGATTCCACTATCGCGCCGACCGACGATCGGGAAGCGGCCATCATTGCCACTCTCACGCCGGGCGCATACTCGGCTGTCATTCGGGGCATGAATAACTCAACCGGCGTCGCGCTCTTCGAGATCTACACGCTGGATTAGGGACCTCAATGGCGGAGCTCCTGCGACGCCGGAGGGGCTCGCGGGACCTCGTCCGTCCAGACTAGCGGCCACGTGTCCGACGGCTCCCCCGTGATCTCTGCTCGGTGACGATCGCGAAGTCGGCTTGTTGTTTAAAGATGTCGATTCGCGCGACGACGACGCGCAGAATATCGCCGACGACAAGCACGCGCTTCGACTGACGCCCGAGCAAGCGCCGGCGCGCGACATCAAAGACATAAAAATCGTCGCTCAAGCTCGAGATGTGGATGAGCCCGGTGAGCAAGACATCGGGCAACTCGATAAGCAAACCGTAGTTGCGGACGTCGATCACGACCGCGCGAAAAACCTGTGGATTTTCCGCGGTCACCTGCGCCTGGAGGAACTCGAGCTTCTTCATCTTCACCGACTCGTTCTCAGCATCGGCAGCAACGCGTTCTGTGGCAGAAATGTGCTCCGCCACACTCGCTAGCTCGCCCGCGTTGCGACGTCCGGATTGCTTACCGCCGCGATCGGCGAGCGTGCGATGGACGACGAGATCGGCATAACGACGAATCGGGCTGGTAAAATGAGCATAGTTATTTTTCGCCAGTCCGTAGTGGCCGAGCGGCTTCGTGTCGTAACGAGCGCGCTTGAGGCTTTTGAGGAGGCCGATCTTCAACGCCTGCTCTTCCGGTTTGCCGCGAAACGCTGCCAGCAGCCGTTGCAATTCCGCGCGGTTCGTCAGGTCACCCGCGGGGAAACCGTAGCTCAGGACCAGGTCGCGATATTCCGTGAGTTTGTCCGGGTCGGGATTCTCGTGCACCCGATAGATCGTTGGGGCGAGACGGTTTTTCAGATCCGCGGCGACGGCTTCGTTGGCCGCGAGCATGAATTCCTCGACGAGCTGGTGCGACTCATCGTTCTCGATCCGTTCGAGCCGGAGCGGGCGTCCGGTCTTCTTGTCGATCACCACTTTGATCTCGGGAAAATCGAGATCGAGCGAACCATGCGCGAAACGTCGCCGGCGTAGGATCGCGGCCAGATCCCAGGCCGTGTGCAGTCGACGAGCCAGCTCGTCGTTAGGCGGATTTTGCAGGAGCGCATAGGCTTCCTTGTAGGTGAGCCGACGCGCACTTTTGATCAGCGTTCGGGCGAAACGCGCGCTCTTGGGCGCACCGTTTTTGGCGAAACGGATGAAGACGGAATGCGCCAGCCTAACGACATGCGGATTGAGGCTGCAGACGCCGTTGCTTAGTCGTTCGGGCAACATCGGGATCACGCGATCGGCGAGGTAAACGCTGTTCCCGCGCTTCAGCGCCTCGCGATCAAGCGCGCCTCCGGGCGTGACGTAGGCCGAGACGTCAGCGATGTGCACACCCAGTTCCCAATCGCCGCCCGCGAGTTTCTCGACATGGATGGCGTCGTCGAAATCGCGCGCGTCGTCCGGATCAATCGTGACGATAAACTTATCGCGTAAATCTTCGCGCTCGCCGTAGCCCTCGGGATCGACTTTTTCCGGGATCCGCTGCGCTTCTTCGAGCACCTTGGCGGAAAATTCCGTCGGCAAATGATGCTTCCGAATGATCGAAAGCATATCGACGCCGGGATCGGTGGCGCGGCCGAGAAGTTCGACGATCTCACCCTCGGGATTGACGTGGCGCGATTCCCACGGTTCCAGCCTAACAACAACTTTATCGCCGGGAGTCGGTAGGCGACGCGCCTCGGGTAACGGGCGCGGCTGCACGTAAACGTTGTGCACGATGCGTGGGTCATCGGGCACGACGTAGGAGAAATTTCGCGTCTGCTGAAGCGTGCCAACCATCGTGTCGTGTGCCCGTTCGAGGATGCGGATGACACGACCCTCGGGACGATTGCTCCCGCCGCGCGCCCGCGCGTAGGCCACGTCCCGTGTGATGCGGGCGACGACGCGATCGCCATTCATGGCGGTGCCGGTGTTCTCGGCGGCGATGTAAATGTCCCCCTCCTCGTCGTCTTTTTCCCTCACGAGAAAAGCAAAGCCCGCCTGATGGACGTGTAATCTGCCAGTGACGAGATCGGCCGCTTCGGGAAGGACGTAGCGGTTCTTGCGGATGCGGGCGATCTCGCCGGCACGCTCGAGATCGCGCAGCGCCTGCTTGAGGGTGCCCCGGCTGTCGCTCTTCAGCCCGAGAGCAGGCGCGAACTCCTTCTTGTCGAGCGGCCGATACTTCGGCGCTCGCATGAGTGCGAGGATCTTCTCTTTTAAATCTTTCGACTTCTTCATTCAGCCGCTGCGACCATCGAAGAAAAGACGGCAATGGAAAGCGCGCATTTGCCGCGTTTCGAATATTGGGGCGGCTGTGATACTCTCACGAGTGATGACTTCTTCCGCCTGGAAAATTGCTGGAAGTGTCATCGACCTCACGAATCGAGCGATGATCATGGGCGTGCTTAATGTCACGCCCGATTCGTTTTCAGATGGCGGAGAGTTTTTCGCGACCGAGGCGGCCGTCGATCATGGCATCGAGATGGCGCACGGCGGCGCCGACATCATCGACATCGGCGGTGAATCGACCCGACCAGGGGCGCAGCCGGTTTCGCCTGACGACGAGCTGGGGCGCGTGCTGCCGGTGGTCGAGCAGCTTGGCAAAGCCATCTCAGCACATCTGTCGATCGACACCTCGAAAGCGCCAATCGCGCGCGCGGCGCTTGAGGCCGGAGCGGTGATCATCAATGACGTGACTGGCGGCCGCGGCGATCCGGAGATGTTCGCGCTCGCGGCGGAAAAGCAGGCGGCGATCATCCTCATGCACATGCAGGGCACACCGCAGACGATGCAGAGGAATCCAATTTACAAAGACGTGGTCGTCGAAGTCGCTGATTTTTTTCGACAGCAATACGACCGCGCGGTACGGTCGGGCATCGATCCGAGGTGTATCGCATTCGATCCAGGTATCGGCTTTGGTAAAACGCCCGCGCACAATTTGGAATTGCTCGCCAATCTTTCGCGGCTTCGGGTGCACGATCGGCCGCTCGTTGTCGGCGTCTCGCGCAAATCATTTCTTGGCAAGATCGCCGGGGCTCCGCTGGCGAAAGGCGACGCGACTGTAGCGTTGACCTCGCTGCTGCGCGAGCGCGGCGCACAGGTCCTCCGCGTCCATGATGTCGCTCCGAATGCCAGCGCGCTTCGCGCCACTGAAGCTCTGCTCGCCGCCGCCCAATGATTCATCAGATAATCGAGATCTTCTTCGACAAATGGCGGAGCGCTTTCGAGATCGTGCTCCTAAGCGTGGTTATTTATTACGGTTACCTTTACTTTCGCGGGACGCGCGGGGCGAAGGTGCTGACCGGACTGGCGATTGTTTTTCTCACGCTCACCCTCATCTCGCAGTTGCTGAATCTGATCGTGATCAGCTTCATCATTCGCAGCTTCTCGGTCTTCATCGCGGTTGCGTTGGTGGTGATTTTTCAGCCGGAATTGCGGCGCGCGCTCGCGGAATTAGGCGGCCATCCGATCTTTTCCCTGACGAGTGAGAAACGCGAGACAGTGCACGATCTCGCCGAGGTGGTGACGCAGCTCGCGAACAAGCAATTCGGCGCGCTCATCGCGATCGAGCGTGACACTTCGATCAAGATTTACGAAGAGACGGGCGTGATCGTGGACGCCGCGTTTTCGACCGAGCTGTTGCTGACATTGTTTCATCCGAAATCGGCGCTGCACGATGGCGGTGTGATCGTTCGCAATGGACGGATCGCCGCCGCGGCCTGCATTTTTCCGGTAAGTCAGCGCGAGACGCTGGATCGCAGCCTCGGCCTGCGGCATCGCGCGGGTCTCGGGATCACGGAGGAATCCGATGCAGTTGCCGTCGTTGTTTCAGAAGAGACGGGGGCAATTTCGATTTGTTACCGACGACGGATCGAACGCAATTTTACGCCCGAGACTTTCCGGCAACGGCTCGGCGAAGTGCTGCTCCACCGCAATTATGAAGAAGATGATCCTGAACAACTGGCGCGCGAAGCTGATCTCCCTCCTGCTCGCGACCGCGCTCTGGTACCTCATCAAAAAGAACATCCAAACGACACCCTTGCCGTCTGAATACGAAGTTCGGCCGGTGCCGGAAGAGGTGCATTAGGGTCGAAGGTTTGAAGCGTTTTGGATCAGTCCCGCTTCAACTCTTTCACGCTCTAACGCTCCCTCACCGCAGGAAGCGCGCGAGATTCTCTTCCTCCCAACGACGCGCGCGACGGTAGCGTGGGAACGCCCGCTCACGCCGATAGAATTCCTCCGTGTGAATGCGGCGCCGACCGGAAGCATCGGTTTCTTCCGGAACAACCGAGTGCAGCATTTCGTGATAGAGAACGTATTCCAGAAACCAGCGAGGGACGAAAGGTTGATCGAGCAACGGATGAATCCGGATGACGCGATCTTCTTCCTGGATCGATCCGAAAATGAAATACTCCTTCGGTCGTTCGCGCCGCCGCCGACCCCAAACAACTTGGTAACCACGGAGCCGCCCGCGAAAATGCCGCTCGTTTACGCGATCGAAGATGCGGCGGAGATCGAAATAACGTCCTTCAACGCGCAGGTTCAGATGCCGCTGCATCGGCAAGATTGGCCGGGACAGTTTTCGTTTCGCTTTTTTCGGCATCGAGGCAGGTCCGGTTGGAGGTCAACGCCATCAAGTTTAAGACTCTTTGCCCGACTGACAAGGATTCGTGTTCGCTGAATTCAGACGCTGTGACCCAAGCCATTGCAAATCAGTGAATTACAGTCCTCAAAATCCTTCAAGCCTCAGCAGCTGGACTTCTCCCGCAATTTTGCCATCTTCTCTTCGAACGCACGCTCTCGCCAATGACTCCATTTCTCCGCAAGCTCCTCAGTCTTAACTGGCTTCTGCTCGCTAACATGTTGACATTGGCCATCTTCGGTATCATTGCCATCTATAGTGCGACATACATGCGGCAGGATCCAAACGTCGCGGAGTACTGGCGCAAACAGGCAAATTGGGTCGCGCTGGGGTTTTTGGCCTTCATTGTCGTCAGTTTGATCGATTATCGCTGGATCAAATGGGGCGCCCTCCCGATGTACTTTGCCGGTCTCGTCTTTCTCATCCTGACGCTGTTTATCGGAACGAAGGTGTTCGGGGCGCGCAGTTGGCTCCATCTTGGACCGATCAATTTCCAGCCCGCGCAGCTGGCGGTGATGGCGGGGATCATGGTGCTGGCACTCTTCCTTAGCCAATTCCGGCAGATGCATCCGATGCTACGCCTCGCGCTCTGCGGCGCGATCGTCGGTGCGCCTTGTCTTTTAATTCTGATGCAACGCGATCTCGGCGAGTGCATCATTTGGGGGCCAGTGGTGCTGGCGTTGCTCTTCGTCGGCGGCCTGCCGTTGCGCTACCTCACTTGCATCATCCTGCTCGTGATCGCGATCCTTCCCCTCGCCTATCTCGAGTTGAAGCCTTATCAACAGGATCGCATCACGGCTTTCATCAATCCGGACATTGATCGGCAGGGCTCGGCTTGGGCGATCAACCAATCGCTGATTGCGATCGGGTCCGGCGGCTGGTCGGGGAAGGGATTCAAGGCGCCGAATACACAGATCGAGCTCGGCTTCCTCCCGGCGACGGCGGTGCACAACGACTACATCTTTTCCGCCATCGGTGAGCAATGGGGCTTTATGGGCGGGATCGTGCTGCTAAGCGCGTTCGCCCTTTTGCTAGTCACCTGCCTCTTCGTGGCATTCACCGCCGGAGATCTGTTCGGGACGTTGCTCGTGATCGGCATCACGGCGCTGATCTTCACGCATATTTTTCAAAATATCGGAATGACGATTTCAATTCTCCCGATTACCGGTGTGCCATTGCCACTTATCAGCTACAGCGGGTCGTTTGCGTTGATGATCATGTTCGGGCTTGGGATCGTGAACAGCGTGTGGGTGCATCGCAGGGTGCCGGTGCGGCCGTAGGACAAATAGTCCTATAAGTCCCACGGGACCTATGAGGTGGACAAAACCGGGCTTCTGGCCATATTCCCCGTCCCGATGACCATCCTGATCAATTCCCTGCTCGTTTTCGAGGCGATCGTCGCCCTCCTCATGATGTTCGTCATCCTAATGCAACGTCCGAAGAGCGAAGGGCTCGGTGCGGCTTTCGGCGGCGGTGTCACAGAGAACATTTTCGGCGCCCAGACGACGACCGTTCTGACCAAGGCCACGACTTGGTTGGCGAGCATTTTCTTCATCGTCATCCTCGCGCTCTCGATGCTCTACGCGCACCGGAGCACGGCGAATTCGGCGGTGCGTCAGGAGCTAATGAAAACGTCCGCCGCCCAGAAGACTGCGACCCCGGGGCCCTCGGCTGCGAAGGCTACGGTCCCGGTCAAAGCAGCCGCCGAAGGAGCCGCAGCTGATGCGAAAGCGCAGTTGCATCCCCTCCCCGCGGGCACAGTCGCGCCGGCGAACACGCCCTCATCTCCCTCCGCTGCGGATGCGGCGGTCGGAGTGGTTCCCGCGGGCGCGCCGCTTGCGCCATCGCCCTCGGCAACGCCGGCACCCTCTGCCACTCCCTGACCGCTTTTCGCCTAACGATCGCGGGAAACTGTCAGCGACCGCTCCAAACAGCTGTCACGACACAGGCAAGCAGTGACGTCGTGAGCCAATCGATCAGCTGCCCGACCACCACCCATGGATGCAGCCTAACGAAAACGCCAGCATCGATGGCGAGCGGCGCCGCCATTGCCATCCAGAGAAGTGCACCGAAGCGGAGCGCGCCGAGAACTCCGGCTCCGAAGAAAAGATTGCCATCGGCGACGACCAAACGGAAAAGGACCGCGGCGACGATACAGGCGAAAATGTGAATCGCTGAGGAGAGCCCATAACTCAGATTGTTTTCGCGTCGCCAACTCTCCGGTGTGCGTGCCTGATAGCGATGGAAGATCAATCCCATCCAAAGCCAGCTCGTGAAAATGCAAATAAGACCGGCGACAGCGCCGGGAAGAACGGCAGCACGTAGGAGACTCATAACTTACTCAACCTTTCCCGAGGCGAAGCCCGGGTTCTCAATCAGACCCACGAAATTGCCAAACGGGATCGGCGACGTCCACAACTTTGATGCCGCCGCCAACATCCTGGATTTCGCCTTGAATTGTCACACCCTAGGTCGTGCAGCTCTTCTACTTCCTTGGCGATGTCATGCACACCCCAGAGGGCTTTTGCGCCCGCCGCGCCCGGGGTCAAATCAGGAACCAAGCCTAGTTCAAATCCGCCCACATCGAGGCTGACATAGAACGGCTCATTGAGGGAAGGCTTTCTCTGAAAGACTGACTCATGCCAGGGCTTCGCCTTCGCCAGGTCCGGAGCCGGATCAGCAGCGGTGCGCAGTCCGTTAATCATGACTCAATCTCTCGGCAAACTCCCGTTGCTCGGGCATCACTATCTTACGCATCTCTCACTCCTAGACCTAGACAAAAGAGCATTTCGCCGATCCAAGGTAGTATAAGGCAAGCTGAAAGAGTCTCCGCAAGGACAAAGCCGGTTACTTAACCTCACTTTTTTCCACCTTTTTGAAGAATTGTCCTTCCTTTCCGCAAATTGCGTTCTCTCGCCCGGGTCAAACGAAAGGAATTCATGTCCCTAATGAATAAAGCCTCAGCCGCCCGTCGTTAACGGTCGCCGGCATCAGCGGCGCCCTCGCCGATCCTGTCCTCGAATTGCACAAGCTCGACGGCACCGTGGTCACGAACGACAACTGGATGACGACGCAAGAAAGCGGCCATCGTCGCGACCGGCATCCCGCCGACCAATAACCTCGAATCGGCCATCGTCGCCACACTTGCCTCCGACGCCTCTTACACCCCCATCTTGCGCGGCAAGAGTAATGGGACCGGGAGTGGCCTTGTCGAAGTCTACGACCTCGATCAGGCGGCTGCTTCGGAATTGGCCAACATCAGCACCCGCGGCTTCGTTCAGACCGGCGACAAACATTACGATCGGCGGGTTCGTCGTCGGCGGCGGCGGGAGCGGGAGCGGCTCCTCCACCATCGTCGTCCGCGGGATCGGCCCATCGTTAGGCAGCGCCGGGGTCTCCAACGCGCTCTAGGATCCGACCTTGGAACTGCACGACGGCAACGGCGCCGTCTTTGTCTTCAACGACAATTGGCAGGATGCGCAGAAAGCCGCCATCCAGGCCGACAAACTGGCCCCGATCAACGCCAAGGAATCGGCGATCGAAGCGACCCCCGCGCCAGGCAGCTACACCGCCGTCCTCCGCGGCAAAAACAACGGCACCGGCGTCGGCCTGGTCGAAGCTTACAATCTGCACTTGCTGGGATCGTCAGAGGCGGATGGCGCAGCCACAGGCAGACGACCCCGCACGGCGATTCGTCAGCCAAATGAGTGCGCTGTTTTCAGTTCGGTTTCCACGAGCATGAGTCGCACGGCTGGCCCCGCCGGGCGCCCCGACGACAACCGTTTCGCCGGAGATTGCGACCAGATGCCCTAACGAATCGTCGCAGCCAAGTGCAGCAGTCTTGAGATAAGCTTGCTGTGCTAGAGGATCGATCGCGATCGGGTAGTGCGCTCCTTCCGTCTCGATAGCTAGACGGATGCGAGGCGAAAAGGCAGTGAACCGAGCCGACAGTGTTTTTCCCTCCGCATCGTACACCCTCAGCTTGATATAGGTGAGCTGCATCCCGCCTGGCTCGTCGACGAATTTCAAACCCACCCCATCGGGCGAAATCTCCGGGCGCAGATTGGAACGCATCATGAGATCGAATTCCAGCTTCAGTCCGGTTTCGGTCGTGCCCGATCGCGGTCGGACGAGGGTGAAACCGTGTTCCAAACCTTCTCGACCATTCACGAACCACTCACAGAGAGCGACCCCGTGAAGATAAGTGACGCGACAGCCGGGAGCTGAGCCCGACGACTCCTGTGTCACCTCACGTTTCGTTCCGGTAACGCCACCATTATTTTTCAATTCCACACCCCCTGATGACCACCAGCATCGGGCCGGGTAATAGGGCCCCGAAGATCGAATGCGGACCGGCTCTGTTCCTCCGGATGACGTGCGCAGGAGCTGCCCCCCACGGCCACTGCTTGGTGACGCCGTGCCTGATAATGCACGCCGCTGGTCGCCGAATGCGAACGGCTCACCTCGGTTGAGACGGCCTTCGGTGAAACAGAATGCGGTGTCTTATCCTGACGACTCATCACCCTCCAGGCCGCGATGGAGAAAAACAGGGCCAAGGCGAGGAGGAGAACGGAGAGCGGCGGTATTTTTCTCGCGGAATTCGAAGCGGTGAATGCGGTTTTCATGATTTTACTTCCAATGTCGGGACAACCTCCGGACAACCTTTTTCCCTGAGCACAGAGGTGTCTCTATTTACTAAGGCGGAAAACCCGCCAGAAACCCGCCGGGAGAGGATGCTTTTTCTTCTCGCCCTGCGTCCTTCTGTTAGAGATTTTGTTGCTATGTTAGAGTTCGTCAGGCCGGGATCACTGCCATGACGACATCTTTATCCTCGCAACAGGAGGTCACACAATTGCTCGGCGCATGGAGCGGTGGAGATGCGCATGCCCTCGATCGGTTGATCCCCTTGGTGCAGCCGGAACTGCATCGTCTGGCGCACCATTATATGAGCCAGGAACGTGCGGGACACACTCTTCAGACGACCGCGCTGATCAACGAGGCTTACCTCCGCCTGGCCGACGATTCGCAGCCGCTTTGGCAGAACCGGAACCACTTTGTCGCTGCGGCTGCAAAATTAATGCGGCAGATCATGGTGGATCACGCGCGCCAGCGTCTCTCGCTCAAACGTGGCGGGGGCGCGTTGCGGGTCACGTTGGATGAGACGGCCCTGGTGACCGACTCGCGCTCCGAGGAATTGCTCGCGCTCGACGAAGCGCTGGAAAACCTCGCCGCACAGGACCCGCGCAAGAGTCAGATTGTGGAGCTGCGCTACTTTGGAGGCCTCACTGTGGAAGAGACAGCCGATTTCCTGAAGCTCTCCCTCCGGACCGTGGAGCGGGAATGGAACATGGCCAAGGCCTGGCTTTACCGGGCGTTGCGCGACGGGAAGCCGGCCGGATGAAGGCTGAACGCTGGCAGAAGATCAACGATCTCTTCCAGTCAGCCACTGAGCGCCCGCCTGAGGAGCGGACCGCATTTCTCGATCGGGCCTGCGCAGGCGACCGGGATTTATTCCGCGAAGTAGAGTCGCTGGTCACTTCGCACGAGGAGACGAGGACTTTCATCGAAACTCCCGCGTTTGCCGTCGCGCCCGAGCTCCTGGCGAACGATGCGACCGGCGCGCTGACGGGAGAAATGTTTGGCCATTACAAGGTTGAATCACTCATCGGCGCGGGCGGCATGGGCGAGGTCTATTTGGCGCGGGACGAAATTCTCGGGCGCAAAGTTGCGCTCAAGCTGCTTCCCGCACACCTGGTCGCAGACGAGACGCAGTTGAATCGTTTTAAAGCCGAAGCGCGCACGGCTTCGGCCCTCAATCATCCCAATATCCTGACGGTTTACGAGATCGGCGCGGAACGGGGCCGGCAATTCATCGCGACCGAGTTCATCGAGGGTGTGACGATCCGCACGGCCCTGGCGAGCGGAAGCCTTTCTTTACCCCACGCACTCGATATTGCGGTCCAGGTGGCTTCGGCCCTGGCAGCGGCGCACGAGAGCGGCGTGATCCATCGCGACATCAAGCCTGAGAACATCATGTGGCGGCCGGATGGCTACGTGAAGGTGCTCGATTTCGGTATCGCCAAGCTGACCGAGAAATCACCATGGCCGGATGCTCCCGAGATTGGCGGATCAGCTGGACTGCAGACGCGCCCCGGCGTTTTCCTCGGCACCGCCTCCTATACGTCGCCGGAACAGGCGCGCGGCCAGGAAGCCGATGCCGCTTCCGACATCTGGAGTCTCGGCGTGGTACTCTATGAGATGTTGACCGGGGTCGCCCCCTTCGCGGGCAAGACGCCGAGCGATTCGATCGCAGCCATTCTGAAAACGGAACCGACGCCTCTTTCCGATCTCCTGCCAGACATCCCGCAGCAACTCCGGAACGTGGTGCAAAAAGCACTGCAAAAAAACAGCAAGGATCGCTACCAGACGATCCGGGAAATGCTCGCGGACCTCCGCGCCGTGCAAGCCCTCGAAACGAGCGCAGAACGAGCTGGAGGCAGGAATGTTGCGCGCGCCGCCGCCTGGGTCGTCCTACTCGTCGCGATTTTGCTGGCCGCGACCTTTGCTTACTTCCGCTACACCGCCCGGCGGGCGCCATCGCCTAACGAGAAATCGATCGCTGTTCTCCCTTTTGTCGATCTTAGCAAGGCTCAGGACCAGGAATATTTTTGCGATGGCATCCAACAGGAAATCATCACCTACCTCGCCAAGATCGCCGACCTCAAAGTGATCTCGCGCAGATCGACCCAACATTACAAAAACGCGCCGACCAATCTGCGGGAGATCGCCCGGCAGCTTGAGGTTGCCAACCTGCTCGAAGGCACCGTGCAAAGAGAGGGAGGCCAGGTGCGCGTTAATGTGCAACTGGTCAACGCCCGGCGTGACTCCCATCTCTGGGCGGAAAAGTACGATCGGAAATTGACTGACGTCTTTCGGGTCGAAAGTGAAATCGCGAAAGCGATCGCCGAGACGCTGAGGGCAAGATTAAGCGGCTCCGAGCAGCGCGCGATTGCGGCTCGCCCGACGACCGATCCCGACGCCTACGTTCTCTATTTGCGCGCCCTGCCTTACGAACAGGGCCCCGATACCTTGCTCCAAGATTACCAGCAGGCGGCCGCCCTTTACGAAAAGGCGATCGATCTCGACCCCGATTTTGCCCTCGCCCGCGCCCATCTGGCCTCCACTTGCGCGGAGATTTTCCACTTCCACGAGCCGCTCGATTCCTGGAAAGATCGTGCTCGGAAGGAAGCCGACGCCGCTTGGCGCCTGCAGCCCGACCTGGGCGAAGCGCATTTTGCCCTCGGCCAGTGCGCCTATTGGTTCGATCAGGATTACGAGCGCGCCCTGGCCCAGTTTGCGCTCGCGCAGCAGGCTTTGCCTAACGACAGTAACATCGGCGCCTACGTCGCGGCGATTCGTCGCCGGCAAGGTCGCTGGGAAGAAGCCCTCGCCACCTATGAGCGGATGGAAAGACTCGATCCGCAAAATCCCAACATTATTCGCAACGTTCTCTTCACCAACACCGCGCTGCGGCGCTGGCCGCCGGCCGCTCAGGCGGCGGCGCGCTTCCGTGCCGTCGCGCCTGATTCCGTCGTGGCAAAAATCCAATCCGGCTATGTCGACTTCATGTGGAAGGGCGACACCGGTGCCTTGCAACGCTGGCTCGCCGGCATCCCTCCCGGAGAAGATCCGGACGGGATCGTAACCTGTACGCGTTGGGAGAGCGCGATGCTGCAACGCGCTTTTTCCGACGCCAGTGATCTGCTTGCGCAGGCGCCCGCGACGGAGTTTTCCTATTTCAACGGTGGCTTGCAACCGAAGAGCTTCCTCGCTGGGATCACAGCGGTGGCGCGTGGCGATCAGGCCGCGGCAGAAACAAACTTTGCGAAGACAGCGCCGGTTTTTGAAAAAGCAGTGGCTGAGGCAGCTGACGCGGCCGTGCGCCATGCCAACCTCGGTTTGCTCTACGCCTTCATGGGAAAACGGGCGGAAGCCGTCCGTGAAGGCCAGCTGGCGGTGGAGCTAAAACCGCTCGCGAAAGACGCCGCCGACGGGGCGATCATGCTTTGCTACCTCGCCTTGATCTACGCGCGGGTGGGAGAAAATGACCGGGCGATCGAATTGATCGACCGGCTGCTGAAAACGCCGGGTGCCGTCGACAGCGTCGATTACAGCATCACGCTTAACGATCTCAAGTGGCGCTGGGAATGGGACCCGCTCCGGAGCGATCCGCATTTCCAGCGGCTTCTCACGCGACCTTAGCG
>DASXPA010000098.1:0-21088 GCA_036493915.1 Chthoniobacterales bacterium
CTTCTTCTTTCCAGCCTAACGAGCGCCGCCTTCGCCCAGCCGCTCGCGCCTCACGACGTCAAGGCGCTGCTCGAACGCATCCGTGCGAAGCGCGCCGGGACACCGCAGGTACAGGCCGATTTTCAGGAGGAAAAAGAGGTCCACCTCATGACCAAGCCGATCAGCAGTTCGGGCAAGGTCTGGTTTCGAGATCCGAACAAGTTCCGGCGCGAAGTGAAAGGCAATGCACCGAGCATCACGGTGAGCGACGGCGCGCAGCTCTGGATCTATTATCCGAAATTCAACTCGGCCGAGCACTATTCGTTAGGCAAACATTCGCCGCTCGATGCCGGGATCGCCGCCCTTACCGCCGCGCTCAACCTCGAGAACGTAGAGAAGAGCTACCACATCACCGGGAGCAAGGAAGCCGACGGCTACGCCTTGCAACTCGAGCCGCGCAATCCTTCGCTCAAGCGGCTTCTCAAAACTTTCGAGATCCGAATGAACGCCGGCCTGCAAGTGCAGCGGACGGAAATGGTGCAGCCAAACGGCGATCATATCGTGACGACCTACTCGAACGAATCCCGCGCGCCGATTCCAGCTTCGACCTTTGAGTTTACTCCGCCATCCGGGACAAACGTGACGACGCCGCTCGGCCGCTGATTCAACGCCGGACGCGGTCTCCTCCCGGGAGGAAGCGCTGGTAGCTCATCGCACTTGGGCGAGCCTCGCCCAAAGCCCTTTGCGCGAAGCGCAACTTGTAGAGCTAAAGCTGACGGCAACTTCTCCAGAAAACTCCTCACGTTCGCTTCGCGCGGTTCGGCGCAGACTGCGCCGAACGATGGGCTGACAGCCCGTCCTCCCCGGCGAAGATCGCCGGTCGCTTGCGCTTCCTCTTCTCGCAGGAAGAGTGGCCGTCCTCGCGATGCTTACCGTTTCTCAAGTTTCCAAATCCTTTGCCGGCCGCGTGCTCTTTGAAGACGTCTCGCTGCAGGTGAACCGCGGCGATCGCATCGGACTCGTCGGCCCGAATGGCGCGGGCAAGTCAACGCTGTTCTCGCTCATTCTCGGCGAGGCGTCGCCCGATTCGGGGAAGATCGCGATCGAGAAGAATGCTGAGCTTGGTTACCTGCCGCAGGAAACTGCGAGCGCCGGCGACGAGAGTGTCCTCGAACTGGCGTGCGGCAAATCGCATCAACAACTCGAGGACGAACACGATTGGGAGATCAAGCCGAAAGCGAAACGCATCCTTGCCGGTCTGGCCTTTCGCGAGAGCGATTTCGCGCGGCCGGCGCGCGCGCTAAGCGGTGGCTGGATCATGCGCGCGCATCTTGCGCGGTTGCTCGTGGCCGAGCCGGATCTGCTCCTGCTCGACGAGCCGACGAATCATCTCGATCTCGAATCGTTATGCTGGTTTCAGAATTACCTACAAAACTATCCCGGCGCGATCCTCATGATCTCGCACGATCGGGAATTTCTGAACGCGCTTGTCGGCTACATCGTCGAGATCGCGCATGCGAAGCTGCTCCGCTATCGCGGGAATTGGGACAGTTACATCGAGCAAAAAGCGGCGCGCGACGAGCAACAGCTCGCGGCCTACAAGAATCAGCAGAAAGAGATCGCGTCGCTGCAGCAATTTGCCGATCGTTTTCGTGCGAAGGCGACCAAGGCGTCGCAGGCGCAGAGCAAGCTGAAGCAGATCGAGCGGATGGAGAAAATCGCGGCGCCGACCGCGCAGGCGAAGACGATCAAGTTCCGTTTCCCGCAGCCGCCGCGAAGCGGGCAGCGCGCGATCACACTCAAAGAAGTACGCCATGCATACGACTCTCTGGTCGTATACGACCAGTTGAATTTCCAAGCCGAGCGCGGTCAGCGGACGGTGCTGGTGGGGCCAAACGGCGCCGGGAAGTCGACTCTGCTGAAATTGCTTGCCGGCGTATTGCCGGTGCAGGAAGGCGAGCGCGCGCTGGGGCACAATGTGCGCGTCGGATATTTTTCGCAGCATCGGGTGGAAATGTTGAACGTTAGGCACACGGTCCTCGAAAGTGTGCTCGACGTGCCGGAGCCCGTCTCCGAGCAAACGGCACGCACGGTTCTCGGATCGTTTCTCTTTCGCGGCGACGATGTTTTTAAAACCGTCGGCGTCCTCAGCGGCGGCGAGAAATCGCGGCTCGCCCTCGTGAAGCTGCTGCTTTATCCGCCCAATCTTCTGCTCATGGACGAACCGACGACGCATCTCGATGTCGGTTCGATCGACGCGTTGATCGGCGCGCTCAAGCAGTACGAAGGGACGTTCATTTTCATCAGTCACGACGTGCATTTCATCCGCGCGATCGCTACCAGCGTGCTCCAGATCAACGCCGGCCGGCTCACGCCTTACGCGGGCGATTACCAATACTATCTCGAT
Source organism: Chthoniobacterales bacterium (assembly GCA_036493915.1). Classification (GTDB taxonomy): domain Bacteria; phylum Verrucomicrobiota; class Verrucomicrobiia; order Chthoniobacterales; family UBA10450; genus Palsa-1392. The sequence goes on from DASXPA010000098.1 coordinate 2,387, forward strand.
AAATCGCAGGCGTCTTCGGAGCGTGCGGCCTTGACCGCGGGCAATAGCCTAACGAACTCGCAACCCGACGCCGTTGTCGCCAGCCGCGTCGAGGCCGGCAACAAGCCGGGTCTGCGCGAGCAAAGAGAGCAGAAACGGGCGGAGGCAGAAGCGCGCAAGGCTTTGGCCAAAACCCGGCGCGAAACCGAGAAACGAGTGCGCGATCTCGAGATGCAAATCGCAACCCTCGAAGGACAGCAAAAGGAACTGGCAGCGGAGCTGGAGGATCCGGCGGTTTATGAGCCGGGCGGTCGGGCGGTCGCGATCAATCGCGAGCTTTCCGCCGTCTCCGCAGAGCTGGAGCGACTGAACGCGGAATGGGAGAAAGCCTCCGCAGAATTGGCCTGCGCCTAACGAAAGCCGCCCTGCAAGTCCTGGAGTTGTTTGGTGTTGAGCGCCCGGGTCGCGGGAGGCGTCTGCGCCGCTGCGCTGTCCTCAGGTACCCAGCGGCCGGGAACGTTGCTCCCGAGTTCGCCGGGCACGAAAACATATCTCTTGCCATTAATGATTCTTACCGGCCGGTCGGTTCGCACATAAGTTCCGTGCTCGGTGGTCGTCGCGGTCGGAGTATTGGTTTCGCTCGTGCCACATGCGCTTAACAGGACCGGTCCGACGGCGGCCAGGAGGAGCAGGGCTCTTTTCATAAGGTGCAATGCACTAATCTCAATCGCTGATGCGCGGAAGGATATTTCAGCGACCTGCCGGAATTTTTGTCTAACGAAAGATGGGGTAAATCGAGGAGAAAGGAGCAAGCATGAAGAACAAAGTCGATCTCTTCCGAATTCTAATTCTGTTTGCCTCTGTCTGCGTTTCGAGTCTACGGACCGCTCCCGCTGAGTCGGCGCCAAAGTTTGCTGGCACGCCGGTCGCGCTCGGAGGAATCACTACCGTCCACGTGCCGCTGAGCGTGCAGGAGCAAGGTTATGCCGGCGAAGGGGCCAACGATGCACCGCCCTACGCGCTCGCCAGCCTTGCTGTGCCGCGGAATTTCGACCCGAAAAAACCGTGGCCAATCCTGATTGTCCTCTCGACGAGCGACTTCAAAATCCAGGATCGCTACGACCTGGCGCGCATCTACAGCCCGACTGCGCTCGCCCAAGGCTGGATCGCGATCGCGGGCGATGGGCCAAACCTTCCGCGACACGACACGGCCGGCTGGCGCTTGTCGATGACCCTGGCCGCGCTCGATGCGCTTTACAAAAGTTTCCCCGGCTCCGTCCATTGGCCGGTCGCCTGCGCCGGTTATTCCGGCGGCGCGAAGCGGACGGGGCAACTGGCGCCGCTCTTCTCACTCGCGGGCTGTCGTGTCATCGGGATTTTTCTCACCGGCATCAATGTCGACACGGTGAGCGAAGGCTACCGCGAATACCATCCGGGGCGGGCGTTTCTGCATACGCCGATTTTCATCAGCAGCGGCGAGGATGACAAAGTCGCCACTCTGCAAGAGCAGTGGGGCGTGAAGAACTCGATCGAGCGCACCGGATTCGATCGCGTGCGGTTGGAACGTTTCCCGCAAGGGCACGTCGTGAAGCGCGCTCACCTGCGCGACGCCTTGAATTGGTTTCGTCAACTGGACCGGACTCGTTAGGCTTGCCTAACGAATGATCCACAGGTCATACCGGACGCACCATCTAAGAAACGCCGGCCGAGCGTTTCTGCGCCTGCCGATTCTCATCGGCGGCGGTCGAGCAGCGGAAACGCGATTCCCGAGGATCAACAAGGAGTCAGAATTTTCCTCAAGAAACCAATTTGCGGATCACAGAACCACATGGACACGGCGAAGTGCGATTCGGCAAAAACCGCCAGCCAAGCGCAATAATTCTGAAATTTGTGATTTCTTTCTTGCCGTGCGCCGCTCGATTCTTAGCATCCTCGCCATCGCGCCCAAAGCATTTCCTGAGGACGCCTTCTCAAGAAGCACACATATGACAAAACAAACACAGATTCATTTTTCCCCGCGGTCGATCCTTGGCGCGCTCGCGGCCGTCGCGCTTCTCGCGCTCGCGCCGGGGGTCGATGCGCAGCGGCTCGGGCTTCCCGGTGCGGTGGAAGTTGCGACCGGCAGTTGGCAGCGACTGGTTCATCAACCGCCATTTCATACGGATACGGCCCTCCTCCTGACCGATGGCACGGTCATGGTCCATCAAGACAGCAGCCCGAGTTGGTGGCGTCTCACGCCCGATAATACCGGCGGCTATTTGAACGGAACATGGTCGCAACTCGGCTCGATGCGGTCGACCTATGGACCGCTCTACTTCGCTTCCGCGGTCTTGCCCGATGGCCGAGTGATCGTGGAGGGCGGAGAATACAATTTCGGCTCGCCAGTCGAATCGACCGACGGCGCCATCTATGATCCGGTGACGAACGTTTGGACGCAGGTGAATCCGCCAGTGGGATGGTCAACCATTGGCGACTCGCCCGGGATTGTGCTCGCCGATGGCACTTTTATGATGGGGCAGGCGGGGAGCTTTTCCACACGGCAGGTTCTCTTCAACGCCAGCACGCTCACTTGGACGGCGGTCGGCACGGGCAAGGCCGACGCCTTTGCGGAGGAAGGGTTCGCTCTTTTGCCTAACCGATCGATTCTGACGATCGATGCCGAGAATGGAACCAATTCAGAAGCCTTCGATCCGGCGACGCACCACTGGAGCAGCGCCGGGAGCACGATCGTCCTGCTGCCCGATCCGGGCAGTCTCGAGATAGGACCCATGATCCAGCGTCCGGATGGGACCGTTATCGGCTTCGGCGGGCTCCCCCACACCTCCATCTTAAATACCGCCACCGGCACTTGGACACCGGGACCCGATTTCCCCGGCGGAAACGACATGGCTGACGCCCCGGCAAGCATCTTGCCCGACGGCAATATTCTTGTCTTTACGAGCCCGGGCGTTTTTAACACGCCGGGCACGTTCTTCGTCTTCGACGGTATCAGCTTTACCCAGGCTCCCTCGACCCAAAGCGCTCCACATCTTACTTCTTACCAAGGACGAATGTTGCTCCTGCCAACCGGGCAGGTCCTGTCACTGGTCGCGGATGGAGGCACGATCGACGTGGAACTCTACACCTCGCAGGGACAGCCCAATCCGGCCTGGGCGCCGACCATTACGTCAGTCCCGCTGAGGCTTCGCCGCGGAAGGTCGTATCAGATTTTCGGGACCCAATTCAACGGCTTTTCCTGCGGAGCCGATTACGGCGACGATGCCGCCATGGCCTCCAATTACCCGCTCGTGCGCATCACCAACAACGCGACCGGGCACGTTTTCTATGCCCGCACGCACGACCATAGCACGATGGCCATAGCGACAGGTCAGGCCATCGTCTCTACCACCTTCGATGTAGCCGCTGGGGTCGAGGCTGGCCCGAGCACGATCGCCGTTGTCGCCAACGGCATCGCATCACGGAAGCGGCGAGTGATCATTGCTGGCTCAGGTCATTTCCTGCCTGAACATTAACCGAGAGCAAGACCGCCTAACGAATAATCCAGAGGTTGCACGGGATCACGTCCGTGATCCAGGCAATCGAACGTGGAAGTTTGGTTTCACCTTCCGACCTGGCTTCGAGTGGAACGACGAGCACGTCGGCTTCCACGCTTTGGATGAAATCGGAGACAGCGAAGCCGGTGTTTCCGCGAATGCACCGTGCCTCGATCGGCACCGGCGTGGCGCCGGCTGCGAGGATAAATTCCTGCAGCGCGATCTCTTCTTCATCGAAGGTGCGCGCGACGGTGCGGGGAGTCTTGCTGCGGCGCCGGGCGCGCGCCTTGTCGAACGTGGTGTAGCTGCGGATGACGTAAAGCCGCTCGCATTTTTCCCGCTCCGCAAGCTGAAGGGTGCGACACAAGGCGCGCTGCGCATGCTCGGAATATTCTGCCATGAAGACAATGTGGCGGAGCGGCTTCGGCTCCAGTGTTGGCGTGGTAAAAAGCAGCACCGAACATCCTGCCTCACGCACAAGCCGACGCGCGACGTTGCCGAGAAATTGCCGATGGACGGCTTCTTTCTCAAGCGCGCCAGCGATGAGCAAATCGAGTCGATATTTACCGACCGCGCCGAGGATAGCGGTAGACGGATCGCCTTCTTCGTAGTGGATGACGGTCGCGGCCGGAAGGCGCAATGCCTGAAACGCTTCGGCGAATTTTTTCTTCGCGGCCGCATCCTTGTTGCCGACGTAAATTAAGCTGAGGGTCGAGCCAAAACGATCCCGCACCCGCCGCGCCTCCGCCAGCACCTGATGGAAGCGCGGAGAAAAAGTGGCGGCAACCGCGATCGATCGGTAGGGGCTCTCGCTCATTTGCGGGTTGTAATCTGGATCGCGATGAAGAGAGGGCAAACGGCGGCGGCGCGATCAATTCTCGACTCTTCGAATTTTGGCCGTTTCCTCTGCGACTTCCTGCTTTTGCGAGCACCGGTGTTCAGCGGAATGACCAAGGCGTTTGTCAAACGAATGATGTCAATGCGGAGGCTTTCTTATTCGACCGATTCAGCGGCTTTTCAAAATTCCGATTCTGCTCGGGTTTCACTGGGCCGCTTGCCTTTGCATCACGGCGGCCGCGACCGAGGTAAAATTCGCCGGTGTGCCCCTGGCACTGGGCGGCGTCACAACCGCGCATGTGCCGTTCAACATGGAGGAGCAATCCTACATCGCGGCATCGAAGGACAAGGTGCCGGCTTACGCTCTCGCCACTCTCGCGGTTCCGGAAAATTTCGACCCGAATAAGACCTGGCCGATCCTGATTGTCCTCTCGACGAGCGACGCGAGGACGCAAAATCGCGAGGACGTCGCCATCATTTATGCCTCGCCGGCTCTCGCCGAAGGCTGGATCGTGATTTCTGGAGATGGCCCGGCCTATCCGCACAACGACAGCGCGGCCTGGCGCGGCGCGATGACGCTCGCGGCGGTGGACGCTTTATCTCATAGCTTCCCTGGCTCCAATCGCTGGCCCGTCGCGTGCCCGGGATACTCGGGCGGTTCGAAGCGGACCGGATTTCTGGCACCGCTGTTCTCAATCGCCGGCTGCCCGATCATCGGAATAGATCTCACCAGCATCAACGTTGACACCTTGAGCGACGGCTACCGGCAGTACCGACCTGGCTCGGCATTTCTGCACACGCCGATCTTTGTCAGCACAGGCGAGAAGGATAAGGTCGCCACTCTCAAACAACAGTGGGAGTCAAGACATGGATCGAACACAGCGGCTTTGATCGCGTGCGGATGGAACGTTTCCCGCAAGGCCATGTCGTGAAACGCGCGCATCTGCGCCTCGCGCTAAATTGGTTTCTCGAAACGAACAAGCCGCGGTGAGGTGTGCGCAGCCGCGTGGCCTTCGCGGATCGCGGGGCGCCGCAGAAATCTCGCCACGCAGTTTGCAACGCCGGCTTCCTCTGCAACTTTCGCGACATGCGACGCGCGATTTACCCCGGCAGTTTCGACCCGGTGACCAATGGCCACCTCGACGTGATCGAGCGGGCCCGGAAACTTTTCGACGAAGTCATCGTCGCGGTCGCACATAACGATCAGAAGAAGCCGCTCTTTTCGCTCGAGGAGCGGCTCGAGCTTTTGCGCGAAGTCGCAGGCTCACTCGAAGGCGTGAAGATTGCGCCGCTCGATGGATTGCTCGTCGAGTTTGCGGTGCAGGAAAAAGCGCAGGCGGTCGTGCGCGGATTGCGAGCGGTCTCTGATTTCGAGTTCGAATTCCAGATGGCGCTGATGAATCGCAAACTCGAAGGCAGCGTCGAAACCATTTTTCTCATGCCGAAGGAGGAATACACTTACCTCAGCTCGCGGATCGTGAAGGAGATCGCGCGGCTCGGCGGCGATGTCGGCGCCTTTGTCCCGCCATGTGTGGTGGAGAGTTTTCGAAGAGCGTTGAAGCGGTGAACTGCGAAAGGATTGAGGAGTGAAAGTCCATCTGCGCCAAATTCCCGCCGAAGGTCTGCACCTGGAGGGCGAAGAAGAATGCCCGATCCCGCAGCTCGATCCGGGGGAGGTTCGCTGCGCCGGTCTGCTCCGTTACGCGCTCGATCTCGGAATTTCCGAAGGCGCGCTCTGGGCGAATGGCACACTCGCACTGCCGGTCGAGCTGCATTGCGTGCGCTGTCTGGAAGCGTTTAAGTACGAGATTGAGGTGAAGGATTTCGCCGTACACACGGAGTTGGCGGGGCCGGAGGAAGTCGATCTCACGCCGTTCATGCGTGAGGATATTTTGCTCAATCTGCCGGCTTATCCGCATTGCGATCGCGAAGGCGGGCGAATTTGCCCAGTGCCGGAAGTGTTGGGAAAACGGGGCGATAACGCTGTGCTCGAAGTGCGTCCGCCGGACTGGAGCGCGCTGGACAAATTGAAACTCTAGCGGCTCGATGGCGCGCGATGCCGCCAGGAAGGGCCGGTGGTGCAGCATCAATTTCTTTACAAGAACGGCCGACGGCGACACGAATTGATCCATGAAAACAATTCGCCACACGGTCAATGTCCCCGGCCAGATGGAACAACTGCTCAATGAGAGGATCGAAGATTTTCGAAGTCTTTCCGGCTACTTCGTCGCGCTCTGTTTCACCGATCTGTTATATCTGCCCAAGCGGCCGATCGCGAGAGCTTTCGCGAATGCGAGCTGGCAGCAGCAACACCGCGCCATTGAAAACCTGATTAGTCTGCGCAAACACGGCTGGAAAGGCGTGAACCTGCAGCTGCACTTCGATGCCGTGACGCAGGTGGAAAAGGTCGCCCTGAAGTCTCTCAAGCAGGGCGACTGGGTGCTCGATCGAATCGACGAAGAACTCGCATTCATGCGCGGCGCGGACTTGCGCCGTTAGGCCGGCTCCGGGCAGCGCGGCGGCGCGCAGCACCGAGCAGCATTCAGCACTCCAAACTGCTCTTGCGCAGTGCTGGAGATAAGGACAACTCTCGCTTCCTAGTCACCGAAGCGAAATGAAACAACTTGCCAACCTCATCGAATCCATCCCGCAACTCTGTAAGTCCTATCCTGAGGGATTCCGTCTCCGGAAGATCGCCTCTCGCCCGCGCGGTCCGGCATTTCGCCTAACGAGTGAGTCGCGTTTTCGTAGGTTCCTGCACCAAGCCGGCATCGCTGGGGCTAAGGTCCTATATTCGGTGCTGTGCGAAGCCGGCAAAGTAGCGGCTATGAACACACATTCCGCAGTCGCATCGTCGTCAATTCGCTCCCACATTCGCACGTCGCGCTGCCCCTCCTTTTTGCTGACCCTCGCGCTTCTCTTCGTCATCTCGGGTCCGCTCCGCGCAGCCAACGTCACCTGGAACAACATGACCGGCAATTTCCTATGGGATTTGACCGACCCGAATTGGTCGACCGGTTTGTGGAATAACGCCAATGGCGATGGTGCCATCTTCGGTGCGACCGGCGCGGGCGCCATCACCGTCACAGAGCCGATCAATGTTAACAGTCTTAACTTCACCGCCAACGGCTACACCCTGGATGGTCCTGGTCCCCTTAACCTGGTCAATGGCAACAGCTCTCTTGGCACCGGGTTCATCTCCGTCGGCGACACGTTCACGGCCAGAATCAACACTGCGATCAATACTTCCGTTGGCTTGTTCAAGCTGGGCGCTGGCGTTTTGGAGCTGGGCGGACCGGTGACGTTCAGCGGTCCCGGCACTACGTTCCTGCAGAATGGCCTGCTACGGGTCGACGTCATTGCGGCCGGGATAAGTGAGTCGAACAGTCCGGGTGGCACACTCCGGGTCCTGAACACCAATGTTTTCGCGCCGACCACGCGCGTCGGGATCAACAATGGCTTAATCGATTTCGGTGCGAACGACCAGACCCTCGCGTCGGTTGTGTTTAATAATCAGTCCGACGCCGTGCCATGGAATCCCGCCATTAACGCGGCTGGCGCAGGTCTCATCGGCACGGGCACGCTCCGGGTCACTGGAGACATCAATGTCATCGGACAATCGTTCGGAAATGATGGCGCCAACACAATCGCAAATAACCTGAACCTGGGTGGCGGCACTCAGGTCATCCGTACTTCTCAGGGCGGTCAGTCTTTGCTTTGGGGTGCTCTGCAACTTACCGGGACGTTGTCAAACGGAAGCTTGCTCACGACGGAAAGTCTTAACGGGGTCAATGGATTTTCAGTAGCCGCGGATGGACTGAGTCTCTTGGGCAACAACACCTACGCGGGTTCGACCACGATCAACGGAGGATATAATATCGCTTCGGGAACCAATGCTTCCACCTCGATCCTGGTCTCCGGTAACAACGGACCTCCTGGGGGCGGGAACAATCTCACACTCTTTGGCGCGAATGGCTCCTTCCTCTCCGCCAACACCATTCAGCTCTACTCCGGTGGCACGCTCATTCTCGACAATACTTTTGCGGACGGGAACATCTCCGGCACTGCTCCCATTGCCGCGGCGCAGAACAACAACCGCCTCTCAGATGGCGCTGAGATCCAGATGCGCGATGGAAATTTCACCATTAAGGGTCTCTCCACCGCAACCGCCAGCGAGGCGATTGGCAAAATCACCATCCAGGGTGGACACAACATCATCACTCTCACACCGGCCGGGGCCGGCGGCACGGTCACGCTGAATGTGGCGGGCGACCTCACGATGACATCGCGATCCACTCTCCAGATCGCTTCCACCACGATCGGTGCGGCCTCGAAGCTGTTCGTCAACGGCGCGCTTCCGACCCCGGATCCCACTGGCATCCTGCCACGGGTCGTCGGCACCAACGATTTCCTCACTTACAACGCCACGACTGGCTTCACGCCTTACACCGGCTACGCACCTGACTTCACCAGCCCGGGAACAAATGTCGCCGTGACGGCGGCTGCGAGTGTCCCAACGTCCATTGATGTCAATGCCATCAAGAGCACGGGCTCATTCGTCACGACCATCGCCGCCGGTCAGACTCTCGGCGTCACCTCGGGAATGCTCCTGAATACCTCGGGCACGCGCACCTACACCGGCGGAACGATTGCCTTCGCTGGAACGCCCGGAGCTTTCTTCGGCAACAACACCGTCAATAGCGCCATTACCGGCAGCAACGGACTTCTGAATGCCACCGGCACCTTGACCCTGGCTGGCGACCTCTCTGGCCTGAGCGGGACGATCACACAGGATGGCCTTAACGGCACAACCAACCTGAACACGAACACCTTTGCCGGCGCGATAGAGGTTCGCGGAGGCTTTTTCAGCCTCGGCGCCAGTCAGACGCTTGCCGGCCAAGGCGCAATCACCCTCGGGGTACCTGCAAACGACGCCCACCTTGTTTCGGCTCCGGCTAGCCTGAGCTTCTCCGCTGCGGGGGCAAATGCAGTCATTGCGCGTGACATCATCATCGACAACGGAGGCTTGGACGCGGCCGGCCAGCGTCTCGACTCCGCCACACTCCCCGCGTCTCTTTTGCCTTTGAGCAACTCGACCGGCTCGCAGACCTTGAGCGGAAACATCACGATCAACAGCCCGGTGCGCCTCCAAGGCGGTGGCGCAGGTGGAACCGGTGCGACCATCTTTAGCGGAAACATTAGCGGCACGTCCTTCATGCAAATCATCAACGGCCGCGAAGTCTTCTCGGGCGATGTGAGTAATGCCGGCGGATTTTACCTTGGCCGGCAAGGGAACAAAACGGAGGTCACCTTCAACGGAACAACAAGCGGTTCAGTGCCACTCATCCTCAGCGGCGGCAACGGTAACACCACCAGCTATGCGCCCGGTTCGCTGCCTACCGGGACGATTACTACCGACATAACTGATCCGAGCTCAGTGCCATACCTCGTGCCCTGGGCTGATTCAACGATCAACAACGCCATTCACCTCGACGGCGTCGTATACAACACGGCTACTGGTGGGATATTCGCGGGCTCCGGGTCAATCGGTGCGGACGTTGAAACCGGGATCAGCGCCGCTTGGGCGGGACCGGTGAGCGGCTTGGGCGGCTTGATCAAGAAAGGTGCCGGCATACTGACCCTTGGTAACGCCAACAACACCTACACTGGCAGCACCGCCGTGAATGCCGGGACGTTGCTCGTGCAGGGCGCGAACGCCAGTGCCTCCACGACGGTGGCCAATACCGGCACCCTTGGCGGCAATGGCAGCCTGAGCGGCCCCGTTACCGTGGATACCGGTGGCACGATCTCGCCCGGCGACAGCATCGGCACATTTTCTACGGGCGCCCTCACCCTTTCCGGCACCTTCCTCGCGGAAATTGATCTTAACAATGGCGGCCCGGCCTCAGCCGACCTGCTCAATCTCACCGGCAGCTTCAATATCAGCGGCGGTATTCTCATGCTTTCGCTCGGCAATCTGCCCGCCAACTTCGCCGGTGGAACGTTTATCCTTGTCGCCAACGACGGCGCCGATGGCATCAACGGAACTTTCAGCGACATCACCGGATTACCGACTGGCTACAGTGCGACGGTCGATTATGCCTTCACCGGCACGGATTCGTTAGGCCGAATCGGCGATGGCAATGATCTGGCGATCCATCTTATCCCCGAACCGCAATCAATCGCGCTCCTTCTGCTCGGGTCGCTCGCGGTTTTGGGGCTGCGCCGCCGGCGCTGCTAACCAGCCGAGCTGCAGCAATTACACGAAGGTCGGTTGCCTTTCGCGAATCTTCTGCTTTGATGAGCCGCCTTGTATGGGAGTTCCAAAACGCAAAACATCGAAGATGCGGTTGCGCACGCGCAAGGCATCGCATCGCTGGCAGCCGCCGCAGCTCAACAAGTGCCCGCAATGCGGCAGCACGGTGCAGTCGCATACCGCTTGTCCTTCCTGCGGTTATTACAAAGGCCGCCAAGTGTTGACCGTCGAAGGTGCGTGAACACTGCAGAGTCGTGAATCGTTGCATCGGTTGATCATCGATTCCCGATTTACGGTTCCCTCCTTGCATTCGCCAGCTGAAAAACGCACATTGGCGCCTCGATGAAGATCGCTCTCGACGCCATGGGCGGCGATTTCGGTCCGCCTAATCTAGTCGGCGGCGCAGTCCTCGCCTTGCGCGAGTATCCTCAAATCCAAAAGCTTTTTCTCGTCGGCGATTCCGCGCAGATCGAGACCGAGCTGAAGAAGCGAAATTGCAACGATCGGCGCATCGAGATCGTCCATTCCACCCAGGTGGTCGAAATGAGCGACGGCGCCGTTGCATCCGTAAGGCGGAAAAAGGATTCCTCCGTCAGCCGCGCCGTCGATCTCGTGAAAAAGGGCGACGCCGCGGCCATCGTCAGCGCCGGTCACACGGGTGCGGCAGTCGCGGCGACGACGATCAAGTTGCGCACCTTACCCGGGATCGATCGGCCGGGAATTTGCGCGCTCATTCCCTCGGAGACGAACGTGTTCTGCCTCATTGATGCCGGCGCGAACAGCGACGCGCGACCCGAGCATTTGCTGCAATACGGAATCATGGGCTCGGTCTATTCGCGCCACGTTTTGGGCTACAAAAATCCGCGCATCGGCCTCATGTCGATCGGGGGAGAAGACGTCAAAGGCACCGATCTGACCAAGGAGGTTTTCAAAATGCTGAAACGCAGCCAGCTCAACTTCCGCGGTAACATCGAAGGCCACGATCTCTTCGAGGACCCAGTCGAAGTGGTGGTCTGCGACGGCTTCGTCGGCAACGTCATTCTCAAGACCTGCGAATCGGTCGGCGACGCCATTTTTAAGTGGCTCAAACACGAGCTCATAAAGAGCAAAGTGCGCATGGCGGGCGCCTATCTCGCACAGGCGGCTTTCAAGACGATCCGCAAGAAAGTGAACTACGAAGAATACGGCGGCTCGCCATTGTTAGGCGTGAACGGCATTTGCATCATCGCCCATGGCGCGAGCACGCCGCTCGCGATCAAAAACGCCCTCCGGGTCGCGACCGAGTCGATTGAAGAGCAGGTCAATCCACATATCATCGAGGAAGTCAGCCGCTATAATGAAACACACGCCGCGCTCGAGACTGCGATCCGCTAAACCCCAGCGCACTGTCTCGATCATCGGCACCGGCAGTTACGTGCCGAAGAAAATCCTCAGCAACGACGACCTCTCCAAGATCGTCGAGACTGATGACGAGTGGATCACCACCCGCACCGGCATCAAAGAGCGGCGGATCGCAGCGGCCGATGAACAGACCAGCGATATGGGCAGCAAAGCCGCCCTCGCGGCGATGAAGCAGGCGCACATTTCCGGCGACGAGATCGATCTCATCCTCGTCGCGACCGCGACACCAGACGTGGTCTTCCCGGCGACCGCCTGTTTCGTGCAAACCAAAATCGGCGCGAAAAAAGCCGCCTGCCTCGACATCTCCGCGGCCTGCGCCGGTTTCCTCGTCGCGGTCGAAATCGCCCAGCAATTCATTATATCGCACACCTACGACACCGTCCTGGTGATTGGCGCGGAAAAGCTCAGCTCGATCACCGATTGGACCGATCGCAACACGTGCGTCCTCTTTGGCGACGGCGCGGGCGCGGCCATCCTTCGCCATCGCGACAGCGGCTCCCACGGCCTCATCAGCAGCCACATCGCGAGCGACGGAAATTACGCCAACATCCTCTGGATGCCGGGTGGCGGTTCGCGTTATCCGATCACGAAGGAGAACGCCGACCAGCACCTGCAGACAATCAAGATGTCAGGCAAGGAAGTTTACAAGCAGGCCGTCACCGCGATGGTCGACGCCGCCAAACGTGCGCTCGAAAAAGCTGGCCTAACGATCGACGATATCGCCTGCGTCATTCCCCACCAGGCCAACGTCCGCATCATCGAAGCGATCGCGTCCCGGCTGAAAATTCCGCTCGAGAGATGCTTCATCAACCTCGACGCCTACGGCAACACCTCCGCGGCCGCGGTTGCGATCGCGCTCGACGAAGCGAATCGGAGCGGTCGGATCAAACGCGGCGATTACGTCCTCATGGTCGTCTTCGGCGGCGGCCTCACCTGGGCCGGCTCGGTACTCGAGTGGTAGCGGAAGAAGTTGAGAGTTGTTGGTTGAGAGTTGAGAGAAGGAGCTGAATGGAAACTCAACTCTCGCTCGTAGAAACTCACGCACACCTCGATTACCCGGATTTTGCCAACGATTTTGACGCTGTTCTCCAGCGCGCGATCGATGCCGGCGTCACCCGCATCATCACGATCGGGACGTCGTTAGGCAGCAGCCGGCGCGCGGTTGAGTTGGCGGAGAAATATCCAAATGTTTTTGCCGTCATCGGCGTTCATCCGACCAACGCGGAGGAGGCGGGCGACGATGTCATCACGCCGTTGCGCGAGCTGGCGAAAAGTCCGCGGGTCGCGGCGATCGGCGAGACCGGTTTGGATTATCATCATCTGCCCAGCGCGACGCTCGACCGGGAACGTCAAGCATCAGTCATCTCGCGCGCCTTGCAGGCGGAGACGGACGAGGAAATTGAAGGCGGACTGCATGACGGCGCGCTCAAAAGTAAACAGGCGGCGCTGTTTCAACAGCAGCTCGATCTCGCCGTCGAGTCGCGCTTGAATGTTGTCATTCACCAACGCGACGCGTGGGACGATACACTCGAAATCTTGAGCGATTACGGACGGCAGGTGAGTGGCGTTTTTCATTGCTTCGGCGGAACCCGGGAACAGGCGGAGGAAGTGATTTCGTTAGGCCATCTCGTTTCCTTTACCGGCATCGTCACTTTCAAGAACGGCAGAAGCGTGCGTGATGTTGCCGCTGGCTTGTCGTTAGGCGAGTTCATGGTCGAAACCGATTGTCCGTATCTCGCGCCGGAGCCGCATCGCGGGAAACGCTGCGAGCCGGCCTACACACGTCTCGTCGCAGAAAGCATTGCGCAGGCGCGTGGGATCAGCCTCGAAGAACTGGCGCGCGCGACAACGGCGACGGCGGAAGATTTTTTCCGGCTCAACCGTTCGTGAGTCACAGCCCGATTGTCATCCTGAGCAGGGTGAAGGATCTCGCGAGCCACGTAAAGGGAATGCTTGGGAGATTCTTCGCTCCGCTCGGAATGACAGATCCTGCCGTGAGAGAAATGCGGTTCTGGACAAAACTCTTCGGGACGGCGGCGCTGTTATCGTTAGGCGCATCCTGCACCACGCCGGATCGGCATCATCAGGTCATCATCAGCATTCCAGACCAGCGGATGGCGGTGATCGAGGATGGCAAACCGATCGCAACTTATCCGGTGTCGACTTCGAAATTTGGAGTCGGCGACATTCCTGGAACGAGCGAGACGCCACTGGGTGATCTCGTAATCGCGCGCAAGATCGGCGACGGCGCGCCGAGCGGGGCGGTCTTCAAAGATCGGCGGCGCACCGGTGAAATTGTTCCGCCCGACGCGCCCGGCCGCGACCCGATCGTTACCCGCATCCTCTGGCTGCGAGGGCTCGATCCGCAAAACGCCCGCGCTTTTTCCCGCTACATCTACATTCACGGCACGCCGGAAGAACGGAACATCGGCCTGCCCGCAAGCTACGGCTGCGTTCGCATGCGCTCGCGCGACATCATCCAGCTTTTCGACATCGTCGGATCGGGCGCGCGCGTCGAGATCGCGACCGAACCGCTGGCTGCGTTGGTGCCCGGTCTGGCCCCGGCAGCGACCCGGCTGGCCGGCAAGGACGCGGAGCCATTTCGGGCAATTCGTTAGGGCATTTGCCCGAGGTGCTTTTGCACCGACGGTCTCGAGAGCATCTGCATGTCGGCGTCGACCATGATCTCAACCAGCTCGCGAAAGCGGACCTTCGGTCCCCAATCGAGAATCTTTTTCGCCTTTGCCGGATTGCCGATGAGCAAATCGACTTCGGCCGGCCGTTCGTAGCGCGGATCGTGTTTCACGAATTCCTTCCAGTCGAGATCGACGCGGCCGAAGGCGATCTCAAGAAACTCGCGGATGGTGTGGGTCTCATTTGTCGCCAGGACAAAGTCGTCGCCCTCGCCGTGCTGCAGGATGCGCCACATTCCTTCGACGTACTCGGGTGCGTAACCCCAGTCGCGTTTTGCGTCGAGGTTGCCGAGGAAAAGCTCGTGCTGGAGGCCGTGTTTGATGGCGGCGACGGCGCGCGAAATTTTGCGAGTGACGAACGTCTCACCGCGACGTGGGCTTTCGTGGTTGAAGAGGATGCCGTTGCTCGCGCAAAGGCCGTAACTTTCGCGGTAGTTTACTGTCGCCCAATAGGCGAAAACTTTCGCGACGCCGTAGGGACTGCGCGGCCAGAAGGGTGTTGTCTCGGTCTGCGGAATCTCCTGCACTTTGCCGAACATCTCGCTGCTCGACGCCTGGTAGAAACGCGAGCGGATGCCCGTTTCGCGAATGGCTTCGAGGATGCGGATCGCGCCTACGCCGGTGACATCGGAAGTGTATTCGGGAATGTCGAAGCTGACGCGGACGTGGCTTTGCGCCGCGAGGTGATAAATCTCGTCCGGCTTCAAATCGTAAAGCAGCTTCACGAGATTCACCGAGTCGCTGAGGTCGCCGTAGTGGAGGAACATCTTCACGCCGTTGATGTGCGGATCGGCGTAAAGGTGATCGATTCGCGAGGTGTTGAAGGTGCTGGCGCGGCGGATGATTCCGTGGACTTCGTAGCCTTTCTCGAGAAGGAAATCGGCGAGGTAGCTACCATCCTGGCCGGTGATGCCGGTGATCAATGCGCGCCTCATTGGGCAAACGGCTTTACTGCAGGGGCGGCGGAGCGGCAACCGTTTCGTCGAGCACGGCGCGTTGTGCGGCGATTAATTCAGCGACGCCTTTTTGGCCTAACGACAGCATCGCGAGGAGCTCGTCGTGGGAAAAGGTCGCCTCTTCGCCGGCGCCTTGCACTTCAACGAGCGCGCTGTCCTCGGTCGCAACCAGGTTCAGATCCACGGTCGCAGCTTTGTCTTCCTCGTAATTCAGATCGAGCAGGGGTACGCTTTCGATGACGCCGACGCTTACCGCCGCGACCAGCTTCTGCAACGGCGATTCGGCGATTTTCTTTTCTCCGAGCAAGCGGCGGCAGGCGAGGCCCAGCGCGAGACTTGCGCCGGTGATCGCAGCCGTCCGCGTTCCGCCATCTGCCTGCAGCACATCGCAATCGATCCAAATCGTGCGCGGTCCCAGTTTTTCCAAATCGACCACCGCACGCATCGACCGGCCGATGAGGCGCTGGATCTCGCTGCTTCTGCCATCGAGCCGGCCTTTGCCAATGTCGCGCGGCTTCCGGGTGAGGGTCGAATAGGGAAGCATCGAATACTCGGCTGTCAGCCAACCACCGGTGACGCGCTGCTCTTTCATCCAGCGCGGCACGTTTTCTTCGATCATGACTGCGCAGAGGACGCGCGTATTGCCGGTGGAAATGAGGACGGAGCCGCTCGCATGGGGAGCGATTCCGAGCTCAAAATGAAGCGGACGCAGTTCGTTAGGCGACCGATTGTTCAGGCGATTCATTCCGCCCAAACTAGATCAACTCGCGGGCGGCGCGAACCTTAAATCAGTGCCGTCAGCCGTTGACGATCGTGCCGCCGTTTGGGTGCATCACCTGCCCCGTCATGTAGGAAGAATCGTTGGAAGCGAGGAAGACAAAGCAGGTGGCAACTTCCTCGGGCTGGCCCGGACGTTTCATGGCGACGTCGGCGCCAAACTCGGCGACTTCTTTCGCCGAAAAAGTCGAGGGAATAAGCGGCGTCCAGATCGGTCCCGGCGCGACGGCGTTCACGCGTATGCCTCTGTCCACGAGGGACTGGGAAAGCGAGCGGGTGAAGCCGACGATGGCGCCTTTGGTCGAGGAATAATCGAGCAGTTCCGGGCTGCCTTTGTAGGTGGTTACCGAGGCGGTGTTGATGATTGCGTCGCCTTTTTTCAGATGCTTCAATGCCGCTTTGGTGAGAAAAAACATGGAAAAGATGTTGGTGCGAAAAGTCCGCACCAGTTGCTTTTCCGTGATCTTCTCGATGCTCTCCTGCGGATGTTGTTCGGCGGCGTTGTTGACCAGAATGTTGAGGCCACCCAGTTCCTTCACCGTTTGCTGAACCGTTGATTTGCAGAATTTCTCGTCGCCCGCGTCACCATCGATCAGCAAACATCTGCGACCTTCCTCCTCGACCAGCCGTTTCGTCTCCTTCGCGTCACGGTGCTCGTTCAGGTAAACAACTGCGACATCGGCGCATTCCTTGGCAAAGAGGACCGCAACCGCCCGGCCGATTCCGCTGTCTCCGCCCGTGATCAAGGCCACGCGACCGGCGAGTTTGCCGCAACCCTCGTAGCCGCGCTCGCCCGAATCGGGCTGCGGCTTCATCCGATCTTGCAGTCCGGGCTGCCTTTCCTGGTGTTGCGGGGGCTGCAGCGTCTTATCTTTTTTCTTCGGCATGGTCGTTTGGCTATCCTCGTGCAGTTCGGGTTTCGGCCCGGCTGCAGATGGGTCAAACACCGGCTCGACTGCGCCGCCGCAAAAAACTTTAGAAAACTTTCTTCCCGCAGTTGACGACCCTCTGAAGCGCGCTATTTTCGCAATCCCGCTGGACGCGGGACTTCCAAAGTCGAGAGACTGCAGAAGTGTGTTCTCGCAACTTTTGGGACTGCAAATTGGAACTCAATTTTGTCCCGGCATGATCTTCGGAAACGGACATTATCGTCGGCGCCAGGATTGAGTTTTTTGTCGCCCGGAAGCTGCGCAGCAACCGCTGGTTCTTTGAAATCTACATACAGGGTAGTAAATACAACTTTTTAGAGCTGAGTCTGAATCTTAAAAGAAGCTCCGGTCTTCGGATCGGGGCGGAGAGTTTCAGTTATCATAAAGATCTCTGGTCTCGCGCAAGCGGGGCTCAGAACAGATTGATCAAGCTACAAAGAGCACATAATGGATGCCTTGGTGCCAATAGGCGATGAAGGACGTGGCTAACTGCGATAAGCCTCGGAGAGCGGTAAACACGCTTTGACCCGGGGATTTCCGAATGGGATAACCTGACCGAAGTAATGTTCGGTCGCGCTCATGTGAATACATAGCATGAGCAGCGCGAAACCCGGTGAAGTGAAACATCTCAGTAACCGGAGGAAAAGAAAGCGAAAGCGATTCCGTCAGTAGTGGCGAGCGAAAGCGGAAGAGACCAAACCACCAGCTTGCTGGTGGTGTTGTAGGAGCCCGATGTGGTAGTGCAACGATTAGATGAAGCGAATGGAAAATCGCTCCAAAGAGGGTGACAGGCCCGTAATCGAAAATCCGCGCACGCCTAGGGATTTCCTGAGTAATACGATGCACGTGAAACTTCGTATGAATCCACGCCGACCACGGCGTAAGTCTAAATACTAATTGGCGACCGATAGTGAACCAGTACCGCGAGGGAAAGGTGAAAAGAACCGCTGTGAGCGGAGTGAAATAGTACCTGAGATGATGTGCTTACAAGGTGTGGAAGCCGGGTCTATTCTGCGGATACGCAGAAGAGACCCGGAGTTGATAGTCTTTAGTTGAGTGTTGAGAGTTAAGGATTAGCAGCGAAAACGCTGAAATGATTCCATGTCTCTCAACTATCAACTCTCAACCATCAACTTCCGCGGGTCTGCAGAGCAGACCCGGTGACCGCGTGCCTTTTGCTTAATGAGTCTGCGAGTTATTATCAGTGGCAAGCCTAAGTCGTTCTGCGATGGAGGCGAAGCGAAAGCGAGTCCGAAATGGGCGTCTTAGTCGCTGGTAGTAGACCCGAAGCCGAGGTGATCTACCCATGAGCAGGTTGAAGGTTGCTTAACCGCAACTGAA
>DASXPA010000099.1:0-24960 GCA_036493915.1 Chthoniobacterales bacterium
TTTCAATTGGCGCGGCCTGCACTTCAGTCTCGTGCGCGCGCTGCTTAAGCAATTCGGACCGGGCGGCTGGCTCATTTACCTTGGCATTCTGGCGGGCGCGCTGGCGTCGTTAGTCAAACCGCTCATCTATTGGCGGGTGCCGGAGTGGATTCATTTTCTCCCGCCCGCACGCTTGCTGCAGGCTTCCGCGGTCGTCGATACGGTTGCGTTTCTCTTCGAGTATCTCTGCGCGGTTTACATCCAGGTTTATCTCATCACGGTTTGTCTTGCCTGGATCAAGGGTCTGCAGTTTGGCGAAGAAGCGCTCCTTCGTTTTGCCATCCGCCGGTTCAGTTTCGTTTTGAAATGGCTGGGTCTCGTCGTGCTGGCCAGCACTCTCCTGCTGCGTGTGCCGTTACTGATTGCCTACTTTCAGGACCTGCCCGGCGTGCTCGATTATCTACCGCTCGGCCGTTGCCTTATGGCCGCGCTGATCCTTTCTTTTGGGACGATGCAAATCTCCCTCGTCCTCCATAACGAAAGTCTGCGCGAAGCTTTTCAGGCGCACTGGCAATTCGTTAGGCGAAATGCCGTCCGCTTCGGCTGGTTTCTTCTCCTCGCGGCACTCCATTACTGGTTCCTCGCTCTCGCCGATGCGACCATTCACGCCGCTGCCGTCGATCGGCCGCTCGCGCTTATTGTTTGGAAATTGCTTTACGTCGTCGCCTACGCCTTCGTCACGGGATGGTTGCTCGCCAGCTGGGTTTGTCTCTACCGCCAGTGCGAGATCGGCCGCATTAATCGTGAAACCTGGATCCGCTACTGAGAGTGCGCCGAGCGCGGAGCAGATCACGCGCGCAAGCAAATCGAACCTCGCTCTCGCCTTTGTCTCGTTAGGGGGTGAACGGCGGCGCGACATCACGACCTTCTACGCGTTTTGTCGTTTGATCGACGACATTGCCGACGCCAGCGATCTTCCCGCGGCGGAGAAAATGCGGCAGCTGACGCACTGGCGGGAAGCGCTCATTCATCCGGTGGAGGAAGAATCCGCCATCGCGCCGGCAGTGCGCGACTTGCTGCAGCGTTATCCGATCACGCCGGCGATGATCGCGGAAATCATTGATGGCGTGGAGATGGACCTGACGATCACGCGCTACGATACCTTCGCGGCCTTGCGCGAATATTGTTATCGGGTGGCGAGCGCGGTCGGTCTCGTCAGTATTGAAATCTTCGGTTACCGCAATTCCGCCTGCCGCGAATACGCGATCGAGCTCGGGCTTGCTTTGCAGGTGACGAACATTCTCCGCGATGTCGCGAAGGATCTGGCGAACGGCCGCATTTACCTGCCGCAGCAAGACATGGCGCGATTTGGTTATTCGGAGGCGGACCTGCGCAACCGCATCTGCGATGAACGATTCGTTATGCTGATGCAGTTCGAAGCCGATCGCGCGCACGACTTTTTCGCAAAAGCCGCCGAGGCGCTGCCGCGAGAAGACCGCCGCTCGATGATCAGTGCCGAGATCATGTCGTCGATCTATCACGCGCTCCTGCGGCAGATGGAACGCGATCGGTTTCGCGTCTTTGAACGCAGTTATGGTTTGAGCAAGTTGGCCAAGCTTCTCCACGTGAGCCGGCAATTACTCACTCTAGGTTGAATACCGGTCGCGAACATCCGTCTCAACTCCGCATTCCGAATTAAAAGCATCATGAAAAAATATTTTCTGCCAGCGGCTTCCGCCGCCATTCTCATCTCGCTCACCCTCACCTCCTGTGAGACGCCGGTCGGCCAAGGGGCGGGGATCGGCGCCGCCAGCGGCGCCTTGATTGGCGCCGGCGCCGCCGGTGGTCGTGGCGCGGCGATCGGCGCGGGGGCGGGCCTGCTCGCGGGTGCGCTCGTTGGCGCGGCGATCCAGTCGGACCAGGAGCAATATTATCATGCGCCTCCCGGGGGCTATCCTTATGGTCGGCCGACGGAGACGCCGGGCTATGTCTACAGCCCGTACGGGAATCACAGCGTCATCGACGTGCGTGGCATTCCGCGCGGCGCGCTGGTGAAAGACCCCTCCACCGGCGGTGTCTTTCGCAAGCCTTAGGCAGCTCTTTCTAGGAAAATTTGCAGCGGGTTGGTCTCGATTGGGATCAACCCGTTTTGCTTTCGAGGGCTTCGTAATGGCAGCTCAGATTAACAACCCGTGAGCGCCTAACGCCTAACGAATTCTACGACCGCGACGGATGATCCAACCGAACAAGCCGACGACCGCGACTGCGCCGACCGCCAATAGCACCAGCGTCTTTCCTTTCGAGGGGATCGCAGGCTCCTGTTGAATGTAATTCGTCTCGGGTAAAACACCGGTCGGCCCTTGCGGGCCCTGATCGAGTCCCATCTTGAGGACCTGAGCGATGTGCAATGCGTGCCGATCCGTCGTTTGCCGAACCTGTTCGCGGCAGCTGAAGCCGTCGGCGACAATAAGGGTGTCTTTCCCGGCCTTGCGCACAGCGGGCAGAAGAACGCGCTCACCGGCCGCGATGGAAACGTCGTATTTGTCCGCTTCAAAGCCGAACGCGCCCGCCATCCCGCAGCAGCCGGAATCCGGCAGGTCACAGTCGAGCCCCATGCTTTCGAGCAGCTTCTTCTCGCAATCCAATTTCATTACAGCCTTGTGGTGACAATGTCCGTGGACCAGCGCTTTGCGGTGCAGCTTCGGCACGTGGTAATCAGGCGCATGTTTTTCGAGGAACTCCGCAAGCGTGAACGTCTGATTTTTCAAGCGGCGCGCGTTTTCGTTATGCGGAAACATTTCGAAAATCTCGTCGCGAAAGACGGCGGTGCAGCTTGGCTCGAGGCCGACGATCGGAGTGCCGGCGTCGATCTCCTCGGCTAACGAGTGAAGGATTTGCACGAGCCAGCGCTTTGCCAATTCGAGCATCCCGTAGTCGTAGAGCGGCCGGCCGCAACAGAGATCCTCCTTTGGAAGAACGACCTGAAATCCGGCATCCTCAAGAACGGCGACAGCGGCTTTGACGACCGCGGGATGAAAGTAGTTGTTAAATGTGTCGGGCCAAAGGAGAACACGCCTCTTGCCTGCTTGACGGAGCGGTCGCCTAACGAACCAACTCTTAAACGATTCCGGCGCGAAGGAAGGCATTGTTCGCGGCTGCGCGACGCCGAGGAAAGCTTTAACCAAATTGCTGATAAGAGGGGCGCGATTGACGAAGTTGACCAGCGACGGCGCGATCATTGCGAGCCGCGCCCACAGATGAATAAGGCCGAAGGCATAAGCGTAGATCGGCCGCAGCCGCCCCTTGTAATAATGGGAGAAGAACTCGGCTTTGTAAGTCGCCATGTCGACATTCACCGGGCAATCCGATTTGCAGCCTTTGCAGGCAAGGCAAAGGTCGAGTGCCTCTTTCACGTGCTCGTCGCGCCAGCCGTTTTTGCCGATGACCTGCCCTTCCAGCATTTCCCAAAGCAGCCGCGCGCGGCCGCGAGTGGAATGCTTTTCCTCGTGTGTGACCATGTAGCTCGGGCACATCGTCCCGCCCGATTCCCGGCGGCATTTCCCGACGCCGACGCAACGGACGGCCGCGCGCGCGAAGCTGCCCTGATCCTGAGGAAATTGGAAATAGGTCGGAGGATCGGCCGGCTGGTAGGTCGCTCCCAGCCGCAGATCGTGCGCGGGTGAATTTGGCCTAACGATCTTGCCGGGATTCATTTTCCACTCCGGATCCCAGATCGCTTTGAACTCGCGAAACGCTTCGACGAGTTCCTCGCCAAACATCTTCGGCAGCAAAGCGCCGCGCGCCTGGCCGTCGCCGTGCTCACCTGAAAGGCTGCCGCCGTAGCTCAGGACCAAGTCGGCTGCGTCATCGAGGAAACGCCGAAACTTTTCCCGACCCGGCCCGGTCCCAAATTGAAAGGGTAGCCGGGTGTGCACCAAGCCCTGGCCGAAGTGCCCGTAGACCGAGGCACCGTAGTCGTAGCGCGCGAAAAGTTTTTTCAGATCGCGCAGATACTCGCCGATCCGCTCCGGCGGCACGGCCGAATCCTCCCAGCCAGGCCAGCGATCGGGTTCGTTAGGCGCAAAGGCGGTTGCACCGAGCGCGCTCTCACGCACTTCCCAGAGTCGCGCTTCCTCGGTGGCGTTGTCGTAGAGTTTCATCTGCGGCTTCTTCAGGGCCGCCATCAATTCGTGCGCCTTCGCGTCCGCTTCCTTCTTGCTCGCGCCGCCGAATTCCACCAGCAGCCAACCATTTCCGTCCGGCAAAAGTTTGAGATCGTCGGTGTGGACGCCGTGCTCCTTCATGAACTTCACCATCTCGCCGTCGAACCCTTCGAGACCGATCGGCCGGTGCCGCATGATCTTCGGGCAATCGTCGCCCGCAGCGAAGACATCGGAATAACCGAGAACAAGAAGCGAACGCGCCTGCGGCTCGGGAATGAATTGCAAAGTGGCCTCGAGAATCGTCACGCAGGTGCCTTCGCTTCCGGCAAGCGCGCGGGCGACATGGAAACCGTTTTCCGGGAGCAGCTCGTCGAGGTTATAGCCGGAAACGCGTCGCGGGATCTTCGGGTAACGCTCGCGGATAAGCGGCGCATATTTGTCCCGGAGATTGCGCAGCTTGCGATAGATCTCACCCCGCGAATCGCCTTGCCTAACGATCGCCTCCAATTCCCCATCGCTCGTCTTGCCGACGCGCATCCGGACTCCTTCGTAGGTTAGAATCTCGAGGCCCTCGAGATTATCGGAAGTGCGCGCCCCGGTTCCGGCGAAGGCTGCCATCACCGAATGCACGCCGCAGGACTTGTTGCCGAGCATGCCGCCGATCGTGCAGCGGTTATGTGTCGCGGGGTCAGGACCGAAAGTGAGCTGATGTGGCTTTGCGCGCGCGCGAAAATCGTCGAGCACGATGCCCGGCCGGGCGGTTCCGAGCCGCTTCTGCGGATCGAGGCCGAGGAATTGATTGAAGTAACGCGAGGTGTCGATGACGACCGCGACGTTGCAGCATTGCCCGGCGAGGCTGGTCCCGCCGCCGCGTGCGAGAATTGGCGCGCCGAACCGCCTCGCGGTCGCAACGGTCTCGATCACATCGCCGACGCTCCGAGGCAGGACGACCCCGATTGGAACCTCGCGATAATTCGAGCTGTCGGTCGCATACAGCGCGCGGCTGCCAGCGTCGAAGCGGACTTCGCCGCCGATCTTGCGACGCAATTCCTCCGCGAGAGCGGCAGAGTCTCCGCTGAATCGCCCTGCGTCGCGCGAAGAATCGCTGATGTCGAACCGATTCATTTCAGCCATTGCTGTTGATGCGGTCGCTTTTTCTCGCGGCTACGCGAGGCGCGGCACTCCTTTCCAGTGCGTCCCCGGCGGCGAGAGGTGAGGCCTGATCGGCGGCTCCGTCTTGTCGCGGCGGTCGGAATTAAAAATTGTCGCGCCTTGCGAGATGAGGTAATCGGCGGTGCGCGCCGCAAGTGCTTGAATCGTTAGGCCAGGATTGGCCGAGCCCTGGGTCGGTAGAATGCTGCCGTCGCAAACGAAGAGATTCGCGATGTCATGACTGCGGCCGAATTTGTCGACTACGCTCGTCGCCGGGTCCGCGCCCATTCGCGCCGCGCCGACGAGATGCGCGTAGCGCGATTCCTGCGTGACTTTGGTCGCGCCGGCGGCGCGCATCACCGCCTGGACTTTGTTTTTGCCGAACTCGATCAGCTTTTTGTCATTCTCGTGCAGACTGAAGTTAATATGCGGAACACGAATGCCGAATTGATCGCGCTCGTCCGACAACGTCACGCGATTGTCGGGCGCGGGCAGGATTTCGCCTAACAATCCCAAGGCCGCCCAGTGATTGTAATCCATCATTTCGCGCCGCATGCCCCAGCCCCAGAGACCCATCGCGGCCATCACTTGTTTCGAGAACGAGATCGGTAGCGGACCCACGGTTTGGACGGCAAAGCCGCGCGCGAAATCGCGCCTCGGATCGGTCTCGTAAAATTCCTCAGTGAGCGCGTGCGCGGGCGGCGCCTTGTACATCCGCACCGGCTCGTCGAAGCGCCCGAGAATAACGTTGCCGGCCTGCGCCATAAGATAACGGCCGACGGTGTCGCTGGAATTTGCGAGTCCATTTTCGTAGCCGTGGCAGGCGGAATTCAGGAGCAGGCGCGGCGTCTCGATGGCGTAGCCGGAGACGATGACCGCTCTCGCTTTTTGAAAATGCTCGCGGCCTTCTCGATCGAAATAACTGACGCCGGTGACGCGATTATTTTTCCCGAGATGAATGCGGTTTGCCATGGAACGATCACGGACTTCTGCGCCGTTGTGAATGGCGTCGGGCACGTGGGTGATGAGCGTGCTAGCTTTCGCGCCGACCTTGCAGCCCTGGATGCAAAAGCCGCGATAGATGCAGTGCGGCCGATCGTTGCGCGAGCCGCTCAGGATCGCCACCGGCCCGCCCGCGCTCACCGGAATGCCTAACGACGCGCAACCTTTGATGAGCGCGTTGCCGACTCCGCCCATCGGATGCGGCCCGTAGGCGTAACCGTGTGGATCGCCCCAAGGGTACCAGGCCGGCCCGGCGACCGGCATCTCCAGCTCGAGCAACTCGTAATATGGTTTGAGATCCCAGTAAGACATCGGCCAGTCCGCGCCGACGCCGTCGCGCGTGTAGACCTCGAAATCGCTCGGATGAAAACGCGGGGTGAAGGCAGCCCAATGCACCGAGCCGCCGCCGACGCCTTTGCCGCTATTATTCGCGCCGAAGGTGAGCGGATCGCTGCCGCCGGTGATGCGCATGTCTTCCCAGTAAAGTTGGTGCGAGCCTTTCTCGTCGCTCACCCAGTCGCGTTCCGTATCCCAAAAGGGTCCCGCTTCCAAACCGGCGACGCGAAAACCAGCCCGCGCCAAACGTTGCAAGAGGACACCGCCGGCCGCGCCCACGCCGACGATGAGATAATCCAGTTCCTCGTTAGGCGAAAAGCGCCGCATCGGCGTCTCGATCCGCTGCATCGGACCGAGATGGCGCTTGCGGTCGTTAGGCGATTCGAAAGCGCCGCCGATCGGTTCTCTCAATGCGATCCTCCCTGGCCAGCGACTGGGAAGCCGCTATGCGCGGCGATCTGCGTTTCCTCCGGATCCGATACCCACACCTCGGGACGCATCACCCAATCGTAACGCTGCTCTTCGACCTCCCATGGTTCCGGCTCGCCGTGCTCGAGGCGCGTGTAAGCGCGCGGATACGCCGGACCACCAAAGCCGATCTCGTCCCACGCCCACGGATGCGAGTAATACATCTCGGTGCAATCCTGCAACACGAGCACGAAGTAGCGGTGCACGGGCATGCGCTGCCAGATTTCCTCCGCGCCTGGGAGGGGCTTGGCATCGTGGATCGACTTGAGAAGTTCTTCCTGCTCTTTCCAGTTCAGCTCGAGAAAGCGGCGATCGTGATTAGCGCGAGCCATCTGCTCGATTGCCTGCATCCCGAGCCGGTAGGCGTCGCCATCTGGAGGCATCGATTCGAAACGATAACCGGGCGTGCGTCCTTCGTGCAGGCGTTCGTCGATGTAAGGCAGGATCGGAATCTTGTGCGCCGCGTCGCGATCATCCTGCGGAAGCAGATGTTCAACCATGACCTGCATGAAACGCGCTTCCTCGGGATTGAAGAACCGGATCGGAGGAATTTCTTCGACGCGCTTACGGACCACTTCGCGAGTGTGCGCATCCCAAAACTTCTGCTCCGCGAGCGTGCTGAAGCCGGGGTAATAGCCTGGCTGCGCCTTTGGCTCGAGCGGCCGCAGGGTGTGCTCGTCGAGCGGGAGATACTCGCGATCGGTAATGGAGTTTTCGTTAGGCGTCATGACAGAGTGAAGGTCGAGGCAAGTCTGGAGGGGCGCCTTTGCCAGCTCCTGGGAGGACGGGCTGGTCGCCCGTCGCATTTGGGGGAGCCTCGTCCAAGGCTCCTTGCGCGAAGCGCAATCCATAAAGCGGACTTTTCGTGCTGCACCTTGCTGCGTGCTGTTCGGCGCAGACTGCGCCGAACGAAGGGGTAACACCCCGTCCTCCCCGGAGCTGGCGCTGCGAGCGAGCGATCTTCACATTCGTTAGGCAACAGCTGCATCAGCGTTCCCTCCGCATCAGGCTCGCGAGCAGGCCGACGGTGCCGCAGGCGGCGAAGAGAAGCGGCGCAAAAATCGGCGGGCCATAAAGAATGTTGTAGAGCGGCTTCTGTAATCCGGCCGGCCGCCGGATGACGCCGCGTGCATGATAGAAAAATCCCGCTGTCCCATCGGCAATCGCCAGCGCTGACATCGCCGGCAGCCAGGTGCGCGCGACCTTCGGACTAACGATCGCGCCCGCGGCGGCACCCATTAGGAGCGGCGCGATGATGATCGGCGTCCACTGCGCGAAGTAGCGGAAGTTATTCTTGTAATGCGAATAGAGCGCTTCCGCCCCGCTGCAAAAGGTCCCGGCGATGGTCGCGGCGGCGAGGTGTTTTTGGAATCGTCCTTCGCGCAAACCAATCGTCCAGGGATGACGCGCGGCCATTTCCTCCGAGCTGAGCGAAAGGAGTCTCGCTTTCGGCTGGCGGAGAATCATGGGTCGCGCTTCTTCCGGTCGCAGGAAGGACGCGATCACACCGAGATAGGCGCTGACGCCGAAGAGGAGCGGGGCGAAAATCGGCGGCCCCATGATGATGTTCGGAATCGGCAGCCGCCAACCGCCGGGCTTCCGCGCGATGCCGCGGATGTGAAAACAAAAGCCAGTCAGCCCATCGAGCAATGTGATGATCGAAGTCCAGCGCAGGACGGTGCGGGCGGCACGTTTGCTGATCGCGCCTAACAATCCCGCGATCGTCATCGCCGCGCCGCAGACGACGGGCGAATACATGATCTGCTGTCCATAGCTCCCCTTGTAATGTTCGTAGGCGACCTCGGCCCCGGCGAGCACGCTGGAAACGCCGGCAAGAAGGGAAAGACTGCGTTGGAAGCGGCCCTCACGGATATGGGCTTCGGCGATGCGAGCGGGGCGAACGAGCTGCGGGGGGAGGAATTTGTTAAAGAGGTTATCCGGGTATCGGCCGTTGCGGCGCGGGGAGGTGAGGTTGCGGATGCTTTTCGTTAGGGCGTTCATCGTGAGGCTTTGGGACGCAAGAAGGAAGCGGCGCCGCAAAAGTCCCGGGGAGGACGGACTAGTAGTCCGTCGCGCTTGGACGAGCCTCGTCCAAGGCCCTTTGCGCGAAGCGTAACTTGCGATGCGACCGCGTCGTCATTCGCTGCGCTGCGTGTTGTGCGGCGCAGCCTGCGCCGAACGACGGGGTAACACCCCGTCCTCCCCGGTGTTCGCAGCGCCGTCACAAGGCAAACTTCTCCGCGTCTTTTCGTTTCAACGTCAGGCCGTTGCCCGGTTGTGAGAGATCCGGCTGGAGCGCACCGTCGTTAGGCTGAGGAACGCCTTCGAAAAGCATCCCTTCGATCCGCGCGTGATCGTGGAAATACTCGGCATGCCGGAAGGGGCGCGCAGAGCAGCCGACCGGAATGTGCAGCGCAGGCGCGCAATGCGCGGAAAGGGGGAGATGATGCGCTTCGCATAGAATCGCTGCCTGGAAAAATCCGCTGTAACCGCCGCAGCGCGTCGCATCAGCTTGGAGGACATCGACGGCGCCGGCGCTGAGCATGCGATGAAAATAAGTGACATCGTAGCCGTATTCGCCCGCGGCGATATCCATCCCGGGTGGACCGTCGTCGCGCATGAGGCGGAGCCCGGCGAGATCATCTGAGGAAACAGGTTCCTCGAACCAACTGACATCGAGTTCGGAAAAGACGTAGCTCAGCTCGAGCGCCTGTTTGCGTGAGTAAGCGCCGTTGGCATCGATAAAGAGTTCGGCTTCGTCCCCGATTGCTTCACGCGCTGCAGCGACCCGCTCGGGATCGGCGGCTGCGTCGCGGCCGATCTTCATTTTCACGCGCGGAATTCCTTCAGCGACCCAGCCGCCGAGTTGTTCCTGCAACTTCTCCTTCGTGTAAGAAGTGAATCCGCCGCTGCCGTAAATCGGCATCGCCTCCCGCACCTGGCCAAGCAGCCTAACGAGTGGAATGTCGAGCAGTCTCGCCTGCAGATCCCAGAGCGAAGTATCGATCGCGGAGATGGCCATGGAGCAAATGCCGGGGCGGCCGAGATTACGGATCGAATGCACCATCGCGACGAAGGCGGCGTTAGGCGACATCGCGTCCATTCCGACGACCACCTCTTCGAGCTTCGAGTCGATCAGTTTCGCCGTGGCAGCATCGGCATAGCTGTAGCCTAACGAACGCTTCCCGCCAGCTTCGGCTTCGACGATCACTATGGTCGTGCTGTCCCATTTGTAGGTCCCGTCGGACTCCGGCTGGTCGGTCGGGATCTTGTAGGCCGAAACAGTGAGCTTTTCGATCGGGACGACGTTCACCTGGGTAACTGGCGCAATGGCTGTGGCGGAAGGTCGAGGGAAAGTTCGCGACAACGAGGCACCATCGCCCGCACGCGAGGCGTGTGCGTTCCCCGGAGAAGAGACGCCGAGCGCAACGGCATCACTCACTCCTTGTGCGGGACAAAACTTTCGATCGCGTCTTTGAAGGCGCCGCGGATCATGCCGGGCGTGTCGGGGTCGCCTTTCAGCATCGACTTCATGAAGTTCTCCGCCTGCTTGAATGTGATGTGCGGAGGCAGGGTTGGCACTTCCGGATCGGTGAGTGCTTCGTAAACAACCGGCGTCCCCGCGGCCAGCGCCCTGTCCCAAGCGGGACCGATCTCTTCCGGCTTTTCGACCGTGATGCCGGTGAGACCGAGCAGTTCGGCGTAGCGCGCGAAAGCAAAATCGGGCACTTCCTGTGAGGTCACATATTTCGGATCGCCCGCCATGACCCGTTGTTCCCAAGTCACCTGGTTCAGGTCCCGATTTTTTAGCACCATGATGATGAGGCGCGGGTCGCTCCATTCTTTCCAGTAATGGGCAATCGTGATGAGACAGTTGATGCCGTTCATGAGCATGGCGCCGTCGCCGACGAGTGCGATGACGGGGCGGTCGGGCCAGGCGAATTTTGCGGCGACGGAATAGGGCACGCCCGGCCCCATCGTCGCCAGATTTCCAGAGAGCGACGCCATCATGCCGCGGCGCACCTTGAGGTCACGCGCGAACCAGTTCGCCGACGAGCCCGAGTCGGAGGAGAGAATGCACTGATCGGGCAAGCGCGGCGAGAGCTCCCAGAAGACGCGCTCGGGATTGATCGGATCGGCACTGTTCATGGCGCGTGCTTCGAGCACCTTCCACCAGTCCTTGATCTCGCCTTCGAGTTTCTCGCGCCAGGAACGATCTTCTTTCCGTTCGAGCAGTGGCTTAAGCGCGCGCAATGTCTCCGCGCTGTCGCCGATCAGATTCACTTCCATCGGGTAGCGGATGCTGACCATCTTCGGATCGATCTCGATCTGCACCCCGCGCGCCTGCCCTTCTTTGGGCAAAAATTCTGAATACGGAAAACTGGAGCCGACCATGAGGAGCGTGTCGCACTCCGTCATCATGTCCCAGCTCGGTTTGCTGCCTAACAATCCGATCGGCCCGGTGCAGTAGGAGACGTCGTCGGGGATGACGGCTTTGCCTAACAATGCCTTGGCCACGCCCGCGCCGAGAATATCGGCGATTTCCATCACTTCATCGGTCGCCTGGAGCGCACCGGCTCCGACGAGCATCGCGACTTTTTTGCCGCTGTTGAGAAGGTCGGCGGCGCGGCGGAGGTCTTCGCCTTTCGGGATGACGTGTGGCTGCGAATAGCCGAGCCCGGAATGAACCGTGCCGTGGGCGCGAGGCGGTTTTTCGACCGCCTCGACTTCCTGGAGATCGTTAGGGAAAATGATGCAGGTGACAGTGCGTTCGGCGATGGCGATGCGAAATGCACGATCGACCAGGTGCCGCACCTGCGCCGGCGTTGTCGCCATGTGCACATATTCGTGCGCGACATCTTTGAAAAGGCTGATCAGGTCGACTTCCTGTTGGTAATCCCCGCCGAGTGCCGCGCGCGCCTGTTGGCCGACGATCGCGACCACCGGCTGGTGATCCATTTTCGCATCGTAAAGTCCGTTGAGGAGGTGGATCGCGCCCGGCCCGGAAGTGGCGAGGCAGATGCCGACTTCGCCGGTAAACTTCGCGTGCGCGCAGGCCATGAAGGCGGCCAGTTCTTCGTGCCGCACCTGGATGTAATCGACCTTGTCGCCAGCGCGATCGATCGCGCCGATGATGCCGTTAATGCCGTCGCCGGGGAAGCCGTAGATGCGCCTAAATCCCCACTCGTTGATGCGTTTGATCAGATAGTCACTTACCAGTTCAGCCATAAATTTTGACGATGAAACGGGGCGCAAAACGACTCGGCGCTCCACATGCAGAATTCGCTTGGCGGCGAGCAATTAGTTTGGATTTTTTACTTACGGGAGAAGCGCGGCGGCGCTTCAAGGGGCATTAGTCTGGCGTGTGGGTCGATTGACCGTTGCATATCGATGAGGCATCTTCGTATGCATGAGGACGACTTTGAATATCGACGACGCGCTGCTTGCGAAGGCAGGCGAATGCACGGGCGAATCGAAGAAAACGGCTCTTGTGCGAATGGGACTCGAAGCGCTCATCGAACGCGAAGCCACCCGCCATCTCGCCGCATTGGGCGGTAAGATGCCAGCCCTCGCCTTGCCGCCGCGCCGCCGGCTCGTAGCCCGGCGTTCCAAGTGATTCTTGCCGACACTTCGGTCTGGGTGCAGCATTTCCGGCGCGGCCTGCCAGAGTTCGCCGCGGCCTTGGGCAGGCATCAGATTTCGAGTCATCCTGTTGTGCTTGGTGAATTGGCGACCGGCAATCTTGCGCAACGCGCGCGGACTTTGACGGCCTTGGGCAAATTGCCGCGCGCCAAGGTGGGAAGCCTTGTCGAATGCCTCCACTTCATTGAAACCAATCGGCTGTTTGGCCGCGGAATCGGCTGGAACGATGTGCAACTACTCGTTGCCGCGCGGCTGTCCAGGCAACGACTCTGGTCGCTCGATGCGCGTCTCCTTTCCGCCGCGGCGGAGTTGGAGGTGGCTTACGCGCGCGCCTGATGCGGGAGCACTCCGCTCACAGTCGGAGACGAAAATTTTTTCTTTCCCACTGATCTGCTTCCGTCCAATGGAAGGTGAAAACGAGTTCGCCGCCGCCCGCGAGCTGCTCAGGCGGGAGGTCGAGGTAGTGGGTGCCGAGTTTCGAATCGGTCGTTTCGGAATCGTGCGCGCTTTGCCAGCCGTCGGTGCTCCAATGGACCATGGCGGGTGCGAGCACTTCGATGCGCAGCTTCTTTCCTCCGCCTAACGAGCTGATTTTGTCGCTAAAACGCCAGCTCTGGAAGACGGCGTTCTTTTTCTCCTCCAGATAACGGCGCGCGGTTGCCTTCGGTTGATCGAAAATGCGGCCGTCGCGCAAGGAGCGGCAAAGCTTGATGTATTCGGCGTGAGCCCAGCACAGCGGCATGCCCGAGCCGGAGGGCTGGCCGCAGTAAAGCCGGCGCTCAGGAATGTCGGCCGAATCCCACACCTGCTCGGGAATCATTCCGCCATCGCTGGAGAATTTTTCCATCGCGCGATGCATTTCTCGCGCGACCTCGGCGCGACCGGCGGCGAGTTCGTAATGCGCGCGTTCGCCCGTGAGGAGCGGCCAGGCGCGGCCGATGCCTGTGCCGTCGAAGGGTGCACCGTCTTCGTGTTCGCCGTAGCCGTCGTGGTTGTAACGATGCCAGGCCGGGCCGTTCGGCGTGTCGACTTTGAGCAACTTGTCGATTGCGCGCACACTATTGACGATCCGCGGATCGTCCGGGGCGCGCAGGCCGTAGCGGACGAGGGCGAGGAAGCCGGTTGCGATCATTTTCGCGGCGGCGATCGATTGTTCGTTAGGCAAATTTTTTAGCCGGATGCGACCATCGAGCGGCTCGGCGCCGTCGTTTCCAGCGGGCGCAACGCGGAGGTAGTAGCCATCAACGCTGAGCTGCTGCGCGAGATCGGTGCCGGTAACGTAGGTCCAGCGCTCGATGCTTTCGTTCCAGGTATCGGCGGTTTCGCGGAGGTAACTTGCCAGTTCCGGCTCGGGACTGAACTCCGCCGCTTCGATCAAAGCGGCGACCTGCACCGCGATCGTGAAGGGGGAGAAGCCGCTCACTTCTTCCCAGCGATCTTCCTCTGTCGCCGGCCCATAGCGAAGGATGAAGGAGATGGCCCGCCGCACCATCGGCCAGAGCCGTTTCATCTCGGCGTCGTCGATTACTTTTTCCCGCAATGCCGCAGCGACGAGAAGAATGGGAAAAGCGCATTCGTCGAGCTGCTGGCCATGCCAGTAAGGCTGGCCCGAGACCCACATGTTTTGCGGCCAGATGCCGTCGCCTTTTTGTGTGACGGAGAGGTAGCGCAGAACCTGGGTCGACTCGAGAGCGCAACCGGCGGCGAGTAATCCGCCAGCCACTTGCGCAAGATCGCGCACCCAGGCGAGGTGATAGCCGCCGCGATCGCCGTCGCCTTTGGAAAATCCCCACGGAATGGAAAGGCTCGCGACGCTCCCGCCGGGATACGTTTTTGCCTGGTGTGTGTGCAGCACGGCAGTGCTGATGCGGTAATAATCCAGCGCGCCTTTTTTGGGTGCAGGATGGTCGCGCAGCTTTTGCTGCCAGCCTCCCCAGCCCTCGATGAACTCGCGGCGGGCGGAGGGAAATTCATCGAGCAAACTCGAGCGCGCGTGGTGCGCCGCGCCGACCGGCGTTTGATCGAAGCCGAGCGCGAGGGTGAATTCGCCGCCGCATTTTTGCAGATCAATCTGCGCGGTGAGGGCGACGTTGCCATGGCTCGCGCGGCGGTAGCTCCATTCCATCTTCTTGTGCTGGTGCAAATCCTGCCAGCCATCCGACGCGCCGACATAGCCGGCTGAGCAGCGGAGGAATGGCGCCGAGGAAGCGAGTGCAAGGGCCGTCTCGCCCCGTTGCGCGAGCAGAAATTGCTGGCCCCAGCGCTTCTCAATCCAGGCCGTGTTGTCGGCGCCTCCGTTCGAAAGATGCGGCGCGAGGAGTGCGTAAAGGAACAGTTCGCTTTCGTCGCGGATGACAAACCGAGTCCGCACAAGGACGACATCGAGCCGCGGATCGGAGATAATTTCCTTTTCGATGCGGTAACGGCCTTGCCTGCATTTGTTCGTTAGGCGAAAACCGGGCACGCCGTCCGCGAGATATTCCACCCGATGTTTCGTGTCGCGTTTTTCCTCCGAGAAAAAGTCGACGCCGTCGGTGACGATGAAGCCGAGATCACGCGTGCAGGCGCGATCCACTTCCGGCCAATAAATTTCGTTTAGAATCCCGTGACTGACGGTGAACCAGATGCGGCTCGCGGGTTGCGTTGCCGTGCCGACGCCGCTCTTCGCGCTCGAGGTCCAGCGCGGCTCGATCCCCGGCCCGCCGGGAGCTTCGCTCTGCAGTTGATCATCCGGGTGCGACATCGCCGTGGTCGCCCCTAACGAATAAATGAGCGAACCGTTCCTTGCCGATTTCCCGCGCGCGCGCAGATTTTTCCCGTAGTGACCGCCATCCTGAGAAATCTCTCCTTCGCCTGATCATCGCGACTGCGACCGGAGCCGGTCGCCCTGATCCGCGGCGGTTTGTTGGCGGCGGCGTGGGCCGATGAAAAAGAGACCTCTCACGAAGGGTGTGGGCTGCGAAGCTCTTATGCATACTCACCTGACACCCAAGCCATCGTCGCCATTCGTTAGGCGAGATTCATCAGCCCTGAACTTATGAAACACGAGCCCGCTGCCGAAAACGCCTTCCCCATCCAGAGCAGCGAACGTTGCCCGAGTGGGGTGGAGGGATTGGATGACATCCTCGCGGGCGGCTGGCCGCGTGATTGCGTGTATCTGATCCAGGGCGATCCCGGTTCCGGCAAGACCACGCTGGCGCTGCAGTTTCTCCTTGAGGGGCTGCGTCGCGGTGAAGCGATACTTTACATTTCCCTCTCAGAGACGCGCGAGGAGTTGTTGAAGGTCGCCTCCTCACACGGCTGGTCGCTGGAAAATGTTCCGCTCCTCGAGTTGTCGGCGATCGAGCAACTTCTCCAGCCTGAAGCGCAGACGACAGTTTTCCATCCTTCCGAGATGGAATTGCAGAAGGTGACCAACCTGCTCATCGACAAGACGGCGGCGATTCGCCCGGCGCGGGTGGTGTTCGATTCGCTCTCGGAATTTCGCCTCCTCGCGGAGACGCCGCTGCGCTACCGGCGCCAGTTGCTAAGCTTGAAACAGAAGTTCGCCCTTTATGAAAGCACAGTCCTTTTGCTCGACGACAAAATGAACCGCAGCGGCACGATGGATCCGCACGTGCTCAGTCTGAGTCACGGAGTGATTGAGATGGAACAGCTTTCACCCGATTACGGGACCTCGCGCCGGCGGCTGCGCATCTCGAAATTGCGCGGGGTGAAGTTTCGCGAAGGCTATCACGATTACGCGATCGAGACCGGCGGGCTGCGAATTTTCCCGCGTCTGGTGGCGGCGGAGCATCGCGCGGAATTTCGGCACGAACCGATTTCGAGTGGAGTTCGGGAGCTCGACGATTTGCTCGGCGGCGGCTTGGATCGTGGCACCACGACGCTCATTCTCGGTCCGGCCGGGACAGGCAAGTCCAGCCTCGCAGTGCAATATGCCGCGCAGATGGCGGCGAATGGCGAGCCGGGAATCTTCTTCGCCTTTGATGAAACGCGGGAGATTATGCTCGCGCGCGCGAAAGCGCTCGGACGCGATCTGGCGCGTCACATCGAGAGCGATCTCCTCACCGTGCAGCAGGTAGACCCGGCGGAGCTGTCGCCGGGCGAATTTGCCGCACGCGTCCGAGAGACTGTGGCAAACGGTTGCCGCCTGGTGGTGATCGACAGTCTTAATGGTTATCTCAACGCCATGCCCGGTGAGCACTATCTTAATAATCAACTCCACGAGCTGATCACCTATCTCAATCACAAGGGCGTCCTCACCATTCTCATCCTCGCGCAGCACGGGCTGGTCTCGACCGCACAGTCGCCGGTGGACCTCAGTTACTTATCGGACACGGTGGTTTCGCTGCGCTATTTCGAATTCGCGGGCGAGGTGAAGCAAGCGGTTGCGGTGATCAAGAAACGCAGTGGCAGGCACGAAAAAACAATCCGCGAATTCATGCTCGAATCCGGCCACGGCATCCGCGTTGGCCGGAGTCTGAAGAATTTCCATGGCGTCCTCACGGGCACGCCCCTTTTCCATGGCGAAAGCCGGCAAATGTTGTCAGGCGCCGATGCAAAAGAGTGATCCCGACAAGCGCGTCCTCCTCATTGCACCGGTCGGGCAGGATGCGAGCGCGATGGCGCAGTTGCTTGTCGACCACGGCATCGAGGTGCGGATATGCAGTGGTCCGGAAGAATGTCGCGTGGAGATGAGCGGCGGCGCCGGCGCACTCCTGCTCACCGAGGAAGCGCTGGAAATGCCGGGCGCGATCGAGGTGCTGACGGCGCTTCACGCGCAGCCGGCCTGGTCGGAGTTGCCGCTCATCATCCTTACCGGCGGGGGGAAGTCGCGCGCGACGCAGTTGCTGGAATTGGCGACTGCGGCAGCCGGCAGTGCCACCTTACTGGAGCGGCCCATCGGTACGACGACGCTCCTCCGTTCGGTCGAGGTCGCGCTCAATTCGCGCCGGCGGCAATACCAGGTGCGGGACCTTCTCGCCGAGCAACGCCGGATTACGCAGCAACTCCGCGAAGCGCACCAACAGGTCGCCGCGCGCGCGGCGGAGCTGGAAAATCTCGTCCAGTTGCGCACCGCGAAATTGGCCGAATCCAATCAGCAGCTCCGCTGCGAAATGGAAGAGCGCCAGGAAGCAGAAGCCGCTCGCGAAGCTTTGCGCCGACAGTTGGTCAACGCGCAGGAAGAGGAGCGCCGTCGCATCGCGCGCGAGTTACACGACCAAATGGGCCAAAATCTTACCGCACTAAGTCTCGGAATCAAAACACTGCGTAATTCCGATCCGTGCTGCGCCGCCTTGCCCGCGCTGGCTCAGCCGCTGCAGGATTTGGCCGATCAGACTGCGCGCGATCTCCATCGGGTGGCGCTGGAATTGCGGTCCTCGGTGCTGGACGATCTCGGCCTCGTCAAAGCCCTCCGCAACTTGCTCGAGACCTGGTCAGCCAGCTCTCAGATAGAAGCGGATTTCGAGGCCGGGCAATACAATCCCGCCGGCGTCTCCGCGGAAATTAAAACCGCGCTTTACCGGATCATTCAGGAGTTGCTGAACAACATCGCGAAGCATTCCGGTGCCACGCGCGTCAGCCTCGTTCTGCAACGCAGGGCCACCTATGTGCAGGCGATCCTTGAGGATGACGGCCACGGCTTCAACCTTGAGCGCGCGCTGCAGGAGGCGGCGGAACGGAACCGGCTCGGGCTCGTTGGAATTCAGGAACGCCTGGGCCTGATTGGTGGCCGCTTCACCGTCGAATCAGAGCCGGGCGAAGGCGCAACATTTCTCGTGCGGATTCCACTCACGGAGACGGCATGAAAAGGAAGTCCCCGATTCGTGTGATGCTGGTCGACGATCATCCGGTGATGCGGAAAGCGCTCCGCGCGGTCATCGATGCGCAACCGGATTTGACAGTGGCGGGCGAGGCTGAGAGCGGGGCTGCTGCGCTGGAGCTGGTGGAGCATGTCCGGCCCGACGTCGTTTTGATGGATGGCTCGATGCCGGGAATGACCGGGATGGAGACAACGCGGCAGCTCAAGCAACTTCATCCCGTCCTTAAGATCATCGGCATCACCCTTTACCAGGACTCGACTTATCTGGAGGAAATGATCGCGATGGGCGCGAGCGGCTACATCCTGAAAACAGCCGCGCCTTCCGTTCTCATCGAG
This sequence comes from Chthoniobacterales bacterium, assembly GCA_036493915.1. Taxonomy (GTDB): domain Bacteria; phylum Verrucomicrobiota; class Verrucomicrobiia; order Chthoniobacterales; family UBA10450; genus Palsa-1392. Next base: position 18,904 of record DASXPA010000099.1, read on the forward strand.
GCGCTCCACATTGTGGCCGCGGGTGGGACTTATTTCGATTCTTCGGTTGCACGCCGTCATCCCGCTGCCGCGCCCGAAGCATCCACAACCGCAGAGTTGAGCGCAGAAGAACTGACCGTCGCTAAGCTCGTCGCCGAAGGCCAGACGAACGATGAGATCGCCAGCACTCTGAATGCGCCGATTTCGATCGTGGCAAAGCGAAGAGTCGCGGCGATGGAAAAGCTCGGCCTGCGCACTCGCGCCGAACTCGTCCAGCTCGCTCTCCGGCGCCGTTGGCTCACCGCCTAACGAGTCCAGCGTGCGCCGAACTCCTTAGTCCGCGTATGCGATTGTGGTGATGAGCGCGTTCGCAGCCTGACGCGAGTCGAGCCGCGTGTGCTGGACGACGATTGGCAGGTCGCTGACGATAGTGCTCGCGTAGTTGGTCGCTTTCGGAATCGGCTCCGGATCCTTCAAATCATTGAAACGCTGGTGGAGCGTCCGCCGCGCCGGCACGGTGATTTTATAGGGGCCGACCGGATCGCGATCGGTGAAGTAAACGGTGATCTCGACATGGGCCTCGGCGTCGTTGGCGTTGAGGATGCAGGCCGTCTCGTGGCTCAACATCTCCGGCTCCGGGCCATGACTCCATGCTGGGATCCAGCCTTCTGCGATTGCCCACACTTTTTTCCCAATCGTTGGCATAAATTTCAAAATTTCGCTGCGTGAAATATCGCAGCGCGCCGCCGCCTCGGTCGCACCGCTCGCGCGGCGATGGAGTTACTTCGGCGCCGCGACCCAGCCGCGGCTGAAATAATCGCCCAGCGTCAGCCCGAGCATGATGAGGAGCCAGACCAGACCGACCCCGGCCGCAAGATGGAGCAAACGGCTGCTCCCTTTGATGTGCATGAAGAAGAGCACGATGAGCAACATCTTCGTGAAGGAAATGCAGAGCGCGACGACGAGATTAAAAACGCCGAGATTGACGTAGCCGATGCACCAGGTGGCGGCGAGCAGCGCCATGAGGGCGAGGCAGTTGGTCCAGTAGAGCTTTGGTGAGTGGGTCATGAAACCAAATGACGAAATTCGAATGACAAATGATGAATGAATGACGAAGCCCGCATGCCGAATGCGAGTCCGGCGCGACGAAAGTCGGGCACGGCGCGGGCAATCGTCTCAGAGAGCGCCCCGGCTCCCCTTATCGCCTGTGCGAAAACCTGTTCGTCATCAGTCATTCGGAATTCGTCATTTCTTCACCGATGTCCGGCAAGGTAGAGCAACGGAAATAAAAATACCCAGACGATATCGACGAAGTGCCAGTAGAGCCCGGCCACTTCCACTCCCATGTAGTTGCCATTCGCGAAATGACCGCGATGGGCGAGAAAAGCGAGCACGAGCATGATGCCGATGCCGACGGTGACATGGATCGCGTGCAGCCCAGTCATCGCGTAGTAGAGCCAGAAGAACATCTCCGCCGCGCGCGGATTGGCTTCGACCCAGATAAAATTCGCGCCCGGAAGGACGTGCTCCTGGTAGTCTTTGTAGTACTCGTAGCCCTTCACTCCCATGAAAAAAATCCCGAAGAGCGCCGTCCCAAGGAGCAACCAGACGAGGAGCCGGCGTTGCTCAAGCTGCGAAGCGCGGACGGCGAGCGCCATAAGCGTGCTGCTGAAAAGGAGAATTGCGGTATTCACTCCGCCGAGCACGACTTCCGTATGCCGGCTGGCGGCGGCAAACGCCTCCGGATAAAGATAGCGATTAACGGTGTAAGCGAGGAAAAGCCCGCCGAAGAAGAGGACCTCCGTGGCAAGGAAAATCCACATCCCGAGCTTTGCGGCCTCGCGCTGTTGCTCGATATCGTCGAATTGTTCGGCGACGATGGTCCGGGCAGCGGCTTCGCTCATGCTCATGACTTCATCGCAACTGCCTGTCGGATTGCGCGGCTCGCATTCAAGCGGCGAATCCGACTCCCGTGCCTAACGACTGCGCGAACGCTATTCTTCCCCGTCGAAATAATCCAGCGCCGGCCCGCGCAACAGTCGGCGCTTCGGCGAGCGCACAATCCATTTTTGACTGTCCGGATAGTAACCGGACTCGCCGATCGGATCGTCGGCGATGACATAGACGACAAGATCTTCCTCGCCGTTATTTGCGAGCTGATGCGCCTCGCCCGGCGCAAAAATAAAAGCGTCGCCCGGCTCGATTGGGGTCTCGCCGCTTTCCTCGCGCGCCAGCCCGCGGCCGGAAAGGACATGGTAAAATTCCCATTGCGCCGAGTGTGAATGGTAAGGATACGGTCTCTTTCCGGACGGGATACGAAGGATCTCGACGACGAATGGATGACGATCGCAAGGATCCGCCGAAGCTTGGTTCCAGCCGAGCGCCTCGGAGACTTGCTTCCCGGCGCCCTGAAATTTCCCCTTCGGGGAAATCCAGGAGATTTCCTCCAAAGTGTTGCTGTTGATTTTCCGCATGCTCGCTCCCGTTTAGCCGAAGAAAGCAAGCACGCCAAACGAAGTCGAGCCCGCAGGTGTGCCGGCTCCGCCGGCGATGGCATATTGATCTGGACATTTTTGTGGAAGATCTTTGCGTTAACTCCTGATGAACCGATTGCTTCTTTGCGCTTGTCTTCTCCTCACCGCGTTTTTCTTCTTCGCAAGCTGCGCGTCGGATGACGATCAGATCACGGGTCGTCGCGATCCTGCGGCGGAGGACGCCGTTCCGGTGCCGGGCGCAGCGACGCCCGCGCCCAATGTCCGAAGCGGACTGTCTTTTTGATTTCAGATCCTCGGGCCAAATCGCTCTCTTACTCGTTAGGATGGGATCGCCTTCGCGCCGTCCGCGTTTCGTTGACAAGAAATTTTCAGGATGATAACGTCCGCCGACCTGAGCGGGAAAAGCGCTTAAATTTCTGGAGACGTTACTTAACAGTCAGGTGCTCGTCCTCAATCGCCTCTGGCAGGCGGTGAACATTTGCTCGGCGCGTCGCGCTTTCGCCCTGCTTTATCAGGGCCATGCGCAAGTCGTCGCCTCCGATCCGCAGAACAACTTCGCCACCCACGATTTCGCCAGCTGGCGGGATTTTTCCCTCGCCGCACCGGAGGCCGAGCACGAGATGGTCACGACCATCTCGTGGAAGATCCGCGTGCCTCGCGTCATCGTCCTGCTGCTCTTCGATCGCCTCCCGAAGAAGGAGGTAAAATTTACTCGGCACAACGTCTTCGAACGCGACAACAACACCTGCCAATACTGCGGCAAAGTTTTCGAGCGCAGCGACCTCAATCTCGACCACGTCCTCCCGCGCGACAAAGGCGGCCTAACGACTTGGGAAAACGTCGTCTGCTCCTGCATTCCGTGTAACACGCGCAAAGGCAATCGGCTTCCCCATCAGGCGCACATGACGCTGATCCGCAAACCGAAGCGGCCGAAGTGGCGGCCGTTCCTGCACGTTACCTTCAACAGCCAGCAGCACGAAAGCTGGCGCCACTTCGTCGATCTCGCCTACTGGAACGTCGAGCTGAGCGACTAATAAACAGCGCGCGGGAGAAACAGCGTGCTCACAGACAATCTATTTCTCGCTTCCGTTTGGCTCTTTTAGCGACGCTTTTGAAAGTTTTCCGCCTTTTTTGTTGGCAGGAATTCGCTCTTGTTTTCATCCGCGCTGCGGATTGAAATCGCCCGCTGCGGCGTAACCGCTTGTCGCAGAGCGGCCAGACTTTACTGTCGCCAGATGTCTAATTTGGACCCCGAGGCGACCGGAGCCTCGTGGCGGCTTTACTTTCTCGTGGTCCTGCTTTTCGGCGCAGGCATTCTCTTTTCGCTCTACTGCGGGGGGCCGCTGGCCGAGCCGGTCCTGACATTTGCGTCCGATACCGCCACCCCGGCCGCGGCGTACCAACCCGCCGTCGGGCCGCATCCCGCCGCGACGCACAATGCATCTTCGACTTTTTCGGCGATCGAGCAGAATGCGAACAGCCCACTGAGCCGGCTGCTGGTGCAGATCGCGGTGATCGTTGGCGCCTCCTGGCTGGTGGGCTGGGTTTTTCGCTTCTGCGGCCAGCCAGCGGTGCTCGGGGAGATGATCGCAGGTATCCTGCTCGGGCCCTCGCTTTTCGGCTGGCTCGCGCCGCGACAATTCAACTATGTCTTTGCGCCGGAATCGCTCGACACGCTCCGGCTCTTTAGCCAGATCGGCGTCTGCTTTTTCATGTTCGCGGTGGGGATGGAGCTCGATCTCTCGGAGCTGCGCCATAGTCCGCACCGCTCGCTGGTGATCGGCCATTCCAGCATACTCATCCCATATTTCCTCGGCGTCCTACTGGCGGTGCCGCTCTATCGCTTCTATGCCCAGCCGGGTGCTGCTTTCGCTCCCTTTGCTCTGATCATGGGCATCTCGATGAGCATCACCGCTTTCCCTGTGCTCGTGCGCATTCTGCAGGATCGGGGCCTTTTCAAAACCAAGCTGGGTGGGATCGCCACCCTCTGCGCCGCCGTGGGCGACGCGACGGCTTGGTTGATCCTGGCTTTCGTGGTGGCGGTGGCCAGCAGGTCGGACTTCCGCGCCGCGACCTTCACACTCTGCCTCGTTGGTATTTATGCCCTAGTCATGCTCTTTGCGGTACGGCCGATTTTGCAGCGCACGATGCGTCGGGCGCTCCCCGACGGGGCGGAGCCGACCAAGAGCGTGCTAGCCCTCGCTTTCGGCATCGTGCTCGTTTCGGCTCTCTGTACCGAGCTGATGGGAATTCACGCGCTGTTTGGCGCCTTCGTAGCCGGCATCGCGATGCCGGCGGGCGGCGGTTTTCGCAATAAGCTGATCGTGCGGACTGAGCATTTGAGCGGCGTCCTTCTGCTCCCGGTGTTCTTTGCCTTCATTGGTCTCCGTACGCAAATCGGGCTACTGGACGGAATGCAGGAATGGCTCATCTGCTTTGGGATCATCGCCGTCGCGATGATCGGCAAAGTGGGCGGGACCGCGGTGGTGAGCCGGATGTTAAAGATGTCGTGGCGCGATTCGCTGCAGCTCGGAGCACTGATGAACACCCGCGGCCTAATGGAGCTGATCGCGCTAAATATCGGCTACGACCTGGGGATTCTCTCGCTGCGGATTTTTACCATGCTCGTGATCATGGCCTTGGTCACAACTTTCATGACCGGGCCTTTGCTGACTCTCTTCCGCCGAGCGGAGGTCGATCCCGCCTAGGCAGTTGGCACCTGCGCTCGGTCATCTCCAGCCGCTCCACGGCGGCTAATTTGTGTAGGGTGCGGGTTCGAGACGATCGGGAAGGGGCGATTGTGCAACACCGGGACGTCTCCCAAGATCGGGAAGGCACCGAAGTGCAACAGCGGGCCTGAGCGAAGCGAAGGACCTCACGAGTGTCCGTCCCGACGCCACAACAGAGATCTTCGCTGCGCTCCGGATGACAATATAAACGCCCCGCCTAACGAGTCGCCACCGTCGCAGTCGGAGCATTCAGCGCGCTCAAAATCGGCTGCGGATAAACCCCGAACACCAAAATCGCCGCCATCAGGACCGTCATCGTTAGGCGCGAGAGCAAACTGACCGCCAACGGCGCATCATTTACCGGCTCCAGCCAATACATCGCGCGCACCACTTTGAGGTAATAATAAAAGCCGCAAGCGACCGTGACGACGCCAATCACGACGAGGACAGTTTGATGTTGCTGGATTGCCGCGTCGAAGATGAAGAATTTCCCAAGAAAACCGGCGGTGAACGGAATCCCGGCAAGCGAAAGCATCCCGATCAACATCGCCGCCGCGAGAAAGGGTGAGCGTTTCCCGAGGCCGGCGAAATCCTCAATCTGCTCACCGCCGCTGTTTGCGACCACAATCAAAACCGCGAAGGAAAGCAGCGTCATGAGCAGATACGCGACGAGATAATAAGTCACCGCGACACCGGAAAGAGCGACCACGCCAACGAGCAGGTAACCGGCGTGAGCGATGCTGGAATAGGCGAGAAGCCGCTTCAGGTTGGTCTGCGGAAGCGCGGCGAGATTTCCGTAGATCAGCGTCAGCGCGGCGAGTCCGATGAGCAGGCGCCCGACCTCGGGCAGAACC
>DASXPA010000100.1:0-47723 GCA_036493915.1 Chthoniobacterales bacterium
AATCCGGAGCAGCTCGAGTTGCTCCCGACAGTGAAGAAGTTTCTCCACACCTGGCCCCACGACGTCCGGCCGAAGCTGCACTTCTCTTCGCCGCGGACGGAGATGCGCGCCTTGCAGCGGAAGGACCGCAAGGCGGGAAAACGGGAGACGGTTCTGCAGCCGCCGGTCTGGAAGGGGCATGCGGATTTTTGTCAGCCGTTCGAGTTCATTGGAATGATGCGGCAACTCGCGGGGCTGGAGTTTGATGTCATGATTGAAGCGAAAACGAAGGATCTCGCACTTGTTAGGCTGCGACAGGATTTGTTGCGCTACGCGCCCGAGCTAGCGGCGCGTTTTGGGTTCATGGACGCGAGCCGCTTATCATCGTGAGCGCAGCGAAGCCTCTCCTGAGACCTTGAAGGAATCTCGCGAGCTGCTCCACGCGTTGCTTGCAGGCTGGGTCAGGAGGTATCCGTGAAGTCCTTCGCCTCGCTCAGGATGATCAGGTCATCACGTCGCCCGAAGGCGGATGGTTGATCAAAGAGCGAAGCCTTCCATCTTGGAGCCATGAATGCAGAGATGGATGTCGGAACGAATAAGAAGGCGTTCCAGATCAATCTCGATAAGAAGAAATACGGCACCTTTGCCGAGATCGGCGCCGGGCAGGAAGTGGCGCGGCGTTTTTTTCATGTCGGCGGCGCATCGGGCACGATCGCGAAGACGATGTCGGCTTACGACATGCAGTTCAGCGACGCGATTTACGGCGCGGCCGATCGCTACGTCAGCCGCGCGCGGCTCGGGACGATGCTCGGGCACGAGTACGATCTCCTGATCGAGCGGCTCGACCAAAAGATGGGCGGCGAACGCACCTTTTTCGTTTTCGCCGATACCGTCGCGGCGCGCAGTTTCAAGCAGCATAAGGAAGCGCACGGCTGGCTTGGGATTCGTTTTCAAGCGGAGACGCGCGGCGAACCGAGCCAGATCATTGTCCATGTGCGGATGCTCGATGAAGGAAACGTCGAGCAACAAGAGGCGCTCGGCGTGATCGGAGTAAATCTGATTTACGGCGCGTTTTATTATCACCAGCCGGAGCGCTTGATCTCGTCGCTGCACGAGAATCTCGCGCCGCAACGGATGCAGGTGGACATGATCAAATTTTCCGGGCCCGCCTATGCCGGGGTCGACAATCGGCTCATGAGTCTGCAGCTGGTGAGCCAGGGCCTAACGAACGCGGTGATGTTCACGGCTGATGGCGAATGCGTCCAGCCGGCGGAGGTTTTTTACAAGAAAGCGATCATCGTCGAACGAGGAAATTTTCGCCCGGTCACGTATGCGACGAACGACATGCTCAACGGCGCGCGCGATGAGGTTCTGCGGCAAGCGGGGACAACGGAGGAGGATCTCGTCGTCCTGATGGAGATGACGCTGGAGAATTTGCTTTCCGAAGGGCAGCTGAATCACGCCGATTTCCTCGCCCGGGTCGACATTTTAGGTTCGTTAGGCCGGACCGTCCTGATCTCGAAGTTTGGCGAGTACTATCGGCTCGCCGCCTATCTTTCGCGCTACACGAACAAGATGATTGCGCTCGTCATGGGCGTGCCGAGTCTGCATGAAATTTTCGACGAAAAGTATTACCTCAATCTCGAAGGCGGAATCCTCGAAGCGCTCGGGCGCATGTTCAAAAGCGGCCTGAAACTTTTCGTCTATCCGATCGAGGACGAAAAGAGGGGCGAGCTTATCACTGCAAAACAGCTCCAGGTCGCGCCAAACTTAAAGCACCTCTACCAATACCTCATCGACAACTGCTTCATCCAGGAGATCACCGATTATCATCCGGAATATCTGAAGATCTTCCCACCTGATGTGCTCGCGAAGATCCAGTCGGGGGATGAGACTTGGGAAGCGATGGTGCCGGTGGAAGTGTCGCGGATCATCAAGGGGCGCGGGTTTTTTGGTTATCGGTCTGCGGTTGCGGTTTGAATTAAACGCGCCGCTTGATGACGCGAGGAGGTCCTCGCACCTTGTCTTGGCTGAGCGAAGCGATACGCATCGAGATGCTCGCGAGATCCTTCGCTTCGCTCAGGATGACAAACGGCGGGTGCTGACCGGTGTTTTTGTTGGCCGCGCTTTTCGGCGCCGGCGTCAACGCGCCGAGCTACAACAGAAATGCGAGGCGCCCGGCATGGTTTTCGCTTTAGGAAAGCGCAACCACCATGGCCAAGCCCACAAACTCAGTCATCGGCATCGATCTCGGGAAGCACACCTTTAAGAGTGTCTTACTGCAACGCAAAGGCGACCAGCGTTTCGTCCTCACGAACTACGCTTCACGAACTGTGCCGGCGGAATTTGCGAGTGCGGACGAGCTCGCCCAGCAGGTGAAACTTCTCCTCAAAGAAATGGGCGGAAACGCGAAGAATTGCGCGGTCGCGGCTTCCGATCCGCACGCCCTCCTTCGCATCATCGAGCAGCCGACCACGCCGGTGGAACTCTTGCGGAGCGCGCTCCGCCTCAACGGCCTCGCCGTTCTGAACCAGGAGACGAAAGATTTCGTCCTCGACTGCGCGCCGGTCTCAGCCGTGGCGCTCACTCCCGTTACACCCGATGGCGTGCCCGCGAGCCCTGCTCCGGCGCCGGGCAAAACACGCTATCTCGTCGGCGGCCTGCTCCGCCCGGCGGTGAAACAGATTTCTGAAGCAATGACGAAAACCAAGCGCACCGTCAACGTCCTGCAGCTCGCCCCGGTCTGTTCTTTCAACGCCTTCGAGTTCGCCCACCCCGAGGTCTTCGCGCGGGAGGCGTTTCTCCTCCTCGACATGGGCCACGAGCAAAGCACCGTGCTCATCGGCAATAAAGGCGAGCTGGTTCTCATTCGCAGCATTGGTTACGGCGGGAGAATTTTCGGCGAGGAACTTACGCCCGACGGCGCGCTCGATCCCGCGGCTGCGCGCGTGCTGGTGCAGGAGGGCGATGCCGGGATGGCGGAAATTTGCCGCCACTCGCTCCTCCAACTCGCGACTGAGGTGCGCAACTCCATCGGCTTTTTCGAGGGCCAATCCGAGGAAAGCATCAGCCGGGTTTTTGTCTCCGGCGGTCTTGCCAAGACGGAAATGATTTTGCAAATCCTGAGCGATGAACTCGGCCTGCCCTGCGAGGTCTGGGATCCGCTGGAGAACTGCGAAATGGCTCTCCCGGCAGCCAAACGTCAGGCGCTGGCAAACGAATTCTTCTCCCTCAACGTCGCCTGCGGCGCCGCTCTCTCCCATCTCCAAGCTGCCTAACGATGGCTCTGCAACTTAACCTTCTCCACGAACAAATCTCCGAGGAACGGCAACGCCGCCGCGATCCGCTCAAGCTCGGCATCATCGCCCTCTGCGCTTTCGGCGCCATCCTTTTCCTTTATTACGGTTGGAAGGTTTACCAGACCCTTCAGATCAAGAGCCAGCTCCGCGCGGCCCAGAGCGAATGGGCAAAGGTCGAACCGAAAGTCACCGCGGCGCAAAAGCGAGCCGACGAACTGCATAAGATCATCGACGGCACGAAGGTGCTCGACGGCCTCATCGAGAGCCGTTTCTATTGGGCGCCGCTCCTCGCCACCCTCTCCCACTGCGTCGCGCCCAACATCCAACTGATTAGCTTCGACGGCACGTTCACGGACGGGAATAAACCGATCGCACTACTCGTCGAAGGCATCGCTGCCGCTCGCGAACCGCGCGGCGCCGCCGAGGAATTTCGCCAACTCCTGATGGAGCAACTGGCCAAGAACTACAGCGATGTGAAAGTCGATTTCCGCAACCTCGAGGATCTCGACACGGTGGTGAAACTCGCTGGCGTTCCCACTGCCAGCGCGCGCTTCGTCCTCAACGTTTCCTTTAGTCCAACACCGCCGGCCCCAAGTGCAGCCACGCCCGCCGCTTCGGCCACGCCCGCGCCGGAAATCAAAAAATGAAGTCGACCAAACTGAACAAGGATCAGATCCAAAAAATTATCCTGAGCAGCCTCGGTTTCATCGCGCTGATCTATTGCTACTTCACCTTTTTTCTCGGCCCGCTCGATCGCAGCCGCGGAACCATGGCGCAACAGATCGCCGACCTGCAGGGCAAAAGCGCCTCCTCAAGAACCGAGCTGAAGAAAACCTCCAATCTCGAGAGACAGGCCAAGGACGCCACGACGCACTACGATGCGCTCAAAGCGACCACTGCCGAGGGCGCGCCAATCGCCTGGTTTCCCCCGAAGATGCGCAAGTTTTTCGCGGCGCAGGAAATCGACAAAGCCAGCGCGCGGTTGGAATCGAGCAGCTCGTTCAAGCAACCAGAGCTATCCGATTGGGTCAAAGACACCTGGGTGATCGACTTACCGCTGGCGGATTACGACGCCCTCGGCAAGGCGATCGCACAGCTCGAAAACACCGAGCCGCTGCTCGCCGTGCAAAAGCTCGTGATCCACGCCGTGCCCGAGGAAGCGCAGTTTCAACAAGTCACCCTCACCGCCCAAACCACTCTGTTTGCGCCATGAAATTTCGCCTGATCGCTTTTTGCCTAACGACCTTGCTGCTGGCGTTCGATGCCCGCGCCGCCGAGCCGGGCGCCGCCACGAATCCCAGCGCCGCCTCGCTCACGCTCAAGCACAAGTCCACCTTCAACGCCACCGACACGCGCAATCCATTCTGGCCGATCGGCTGGAAAAAGCCGACGGCGCACGGAGAGGGTGATGACGCGCCCGCCCTTCTGCCATCGCAGTTCGCGCTCACTTCCGTCACCACCGACGGCACCTCGCACTTCGCTATCCTCAACGGCAAGGTCGTGCAGCAAGGCCAGCAATTTGGCCTGCAGATGGGGACGCAAATCTACCAAGTGACAGTACAGGCGGTGGGAGATGGGCGGGTCATCCTCAGCTATGAGGGCGGACAAGTGGTCGTTCCCTTGCGCCGGCATTAGCGCACTGAGTTTGACGCGCAGTCTGGAGGGTCGAACTCTGCATTGCTTGCAGCGCATCCACTTTCAATAACCCACTGCCGGAGGGTTCGACCTACCGGGTAACCACACTCACCTGCGCCAGCGGCACAAACTCGCTCTCGTGCAAGATCACCGGCTTCGTCCCGCGAAGCAGTCGCCACCATTCCCGCGCACAACCGGCAACGATTAGAAATACAAGGACGAGAAACGCCGCCGCGACCAGCGCATCAACGCGGTAAATCACCGCCTGCCGCGCGAAATCCACATTCGTTGGCAAGGTCGGTACCCGCTCCTCCAACATGTACGCGCCGCTGAGAAATCCGATCTTCGGATTTGCCGAAAAGATCTTCATGTAGCCGGCCGAAAAGGTGACCACGATCATGAACACGAGCGGCGCCAGCGTCGTCCAGAGATAGCGCGCTTTGCCCATCTTGATGAGCAGCGTTGTCCCCAGACAAAGCGCGATGACAGAGAGAAGTTGATTCGCCAAGCCGAAGAGCGGCCAGAGGCTGTTGATCCCGCCTAGCGGATCGAGCACGCCCTGATAGAGGAACCAGCCCCACGCGCTCACAAGCAACGCGCTCGCGAAAAGATTCGCGCCCCACGAGCGCGTGTCGCCGAGCGGCCGCCAGAGTTGGCCGAGAAAATCCTGGAGCAAAAATCTCCCAACCCGCGTCCCGGCATCGATCGTCGTGAGAATAAAGAGCGCCTCAAACATGATCGCAAAATGATACCAAAGCGCGAGCGCGGTCGGGCTGGTCGTGAGGCGGGAAAACATGTGCGCCATTCCAACGGCAAAGGTCGGCGCGCCGCCCGCCCGGCCAAACATCGTGCTTTCGCCGAGCTCGTGCGCGAGGTGCTGCATTTCCACTTCGGTCACCGGAAAACCGGCGCTCGATACTTTCGCCACTACTTCGGTAGGCGTGCCTTTCGCGTTGATCGCGAAATACTGACCTGGCGGGAGGACCGAAGCGGCGATAATCGCCATCAGCGCGACCATCATTTCCGTCACCATCGCGCCATAACCAATCGAGCGAATGCGCGCCTCGCGCTCGATCATCTTCGGGGTCGTGCCGGAGGCGATGAGCGAGTGAAAACCGGAGACCGCGCCGCAGGCGATCGTGATGCAGACAAAGGGGAAAACCGGGCCGGCAAAGACGAGCCCACTGCCATCGATGAAACGCGAGAGCGCCGGCATTTGCAGAGTCGGGTGAATGATGATGACCGCCACCGCGAGGGCCGCAACCGCGCCAAGTTTGAGAAAGGTACTGAGATAATCGCGCGGCGTGAGGAGCAGCCAGACGGGCAAGGCCGAAGCCGCAAACCCATAAATGATGATCGCCCAGGCGAGCCATTTTTGACCATGCCGAAACCAGCCTTCGATCATCGGGAACTGCGACAAAAACTGCCCGCCCCAGACCGCGAAGACCAAGCCTAACAATCCAAAGACCGTCATCCAGCCGACGCCGACGCGGCCGGAGCGCAGACCGATGCCCATGATCACCGCGACCGGAATCGTCGTCGCCATCGTGAAAACTCCCCAGGGACTTTTCGCCAGCGCCTGCACGACCACGAGCGCGAGCACCGCGAGCAGGATCACCATGATCGCAAGCACGCTAACGAGAGCGAGCGCGCCGACCGCGCTGCCGATCTCATCCTTCACCATTTGGCCTAACGTTTTCCCGCGCCGCCGGACCGAGGAGAAGAGCACGATCATGTCGTGCACGCCGCCGCCTAACGTTGCTCCGATCAAAATCCAAAGCGTGCCCGGCAGATAACCGAACTGTGCCGCCAAGACTGGCCCGACGAGCGGTCCCGGCCCCGCGATCGCGGCGAAGTGATGGCCAAAAGCCATCCAGCGGTTTGTCGGGACGAAATCTTTTCCGTCATCGACGACGAGCGCGGGCGTTGCGCGATTGTCGTCGAGGACGAGCACTTTGGCCGCGAGCCACTTGCTGTAGAAACGGTAACTGATCGCAGTCGCGCAGAGTCCGGCGACGACGATCCAGAGCGCAGTGACTGGTTCTCCACGAACGAACGCGACCACGCCGACCGCGGTCGCGCCGAGTAGGCCAATGCCGAGCCAAAGGAGAAACGTGAGGAGTCGTCCCATTTCCGCGAGTGATCATAATACCGTGCCGTGATCGGCGGCAATCCCAGTCTCGCACCCTCGACCGTAACCACTTTGGTTGCACGACGGTTCACCCCACGGTCTCAAGCTTTTCGGCGAACGCTGGACATGATAAGTCTGGAGAAAGCGTGGATTTGATCCGTCTGCCCCGACGCGGCGGCGCGTTTTCGTTTTCGTGAGAAGAAAGCAAAGATTCGGCAGAGCTTTTCATCGTATACGGGCTGTGACGCAGGCCGTGGTTCTCTTCGCTGCCTGCGGTGCTGTCGCTGTCAGCCGCGCGCAAAATGTGACTCTCGAGCCGTTGCGCGCGGCGGGATACGGTGAGGTGCGCTTGAAGCGCCCGCTTCCGAATGCCATCACCGTGTCAGCCGATGTCGATGGGCGCCCGAAACGTCTCCTCGTCGACACCAGCTGGCTCGAAGATGGCGTCGGCTTGATCGGCGAAAGCGTCGGCAGCTACGTGGCGCCAGTCACCGGGAGTGAAATTCCGTTGACGCGACGCGGGCCGCTCGCGCAGCGGGTGACGCTCGGCAATGTGCAGCTCACGAGCGTGCCCATTGTCTACGGCAAGTTTCCGCAGCTGCGCGACACCATCATGCATCGGGAGATCGCAGCCGACGGCATCATTGGCACCGGATTCCTTCACACCTGTTCGGCCTTTATCGATCTGCAGAATTTCCGGCTTTATCTTCGACCTCCTGACCAGGGGAGACGGGTCGTGATCGGGAAAGCTTTGATGGCGGCGGGAATGAATGAAATTCCGCTACAAGAGACATCGCAACATGCCGAGCTAGTGGAGGCGGAAGTTAACGGTGTCAGCGTGAAGATGCTTCTCGACACCGGCGCTTATCTCGCCGCGATCGATTCCCGTCTCGCGGCACAGATCCACGCGCGATCGATCAAAACGAATTACAATTTCCTCCGCCCCGGGCCGGCTGAAGACATCCTCCACATCGCCCGCATCGACGCCCACGCTCGAGAGGTGGAAGAACTCGTCCGGAACGCGCCGATGACGCGTCTGCAGTCTTTCAAGCTGGCGGAAGTGCCTGTGCACGTCCCCGATATTCGCCTCCGAACAGTGACCACACCGCTGCATCTCCGGGTCATGGGATTACTCGGCATGGATATCCTCGGGCCCAACGGTGCGATCATCGATTTCGGCCAGAAGAAGCTCTACATCTATCGCTCTGAATCCAAGCGCAGATGATCCGCCGCACTCGGCAGCTCTCCTCTCTGTTGCTGGTCGATCGCAGAATCCTCAAGCATCGAGCCGCCGATCATGACCCTGCGCGCTCTCTGGACAACGGTTTGCCCGCTTTCTCACGTTGTGTAAATAGGAGGCTCCGCCCATCGCCCGAGACTCAACTGCAACCTGGCCTAACGAACATGCTTAACTTCACGATGCACCTTTTGCCTTCCTCGCTCCTCCTCGTTCTCTTCACCCCCGCGCTAGCCCTCGCCGCGCCCGCCGCAAGCAACTCGCCAGCGCCATCGCCGAGCGCCAGCCCGATGACGGAAAACCCGCTGTTTCAGGAAAGTTCATTAGACTTCCATTACCCGCCCTTCGACAAAATCCGCGACGAGGACTATGCCCCGGCCTTTGAAAAAGGGATGGCGGAGCAGCTGAAGGAGATCGAGCCGATCGCCGACAATCCGGAGAAGGCGACCTTTGAAAACACCATCGTCGCAATGGAGAAAGCCGGGCAGCTGCTCGAGCGCGTTGACCGCATCTTTTCCAATCTCGCCGGCGCCAACACCAATCCGGCGCTGCTCCAGATCGAGAAGGAGATGGCGCCGAAACTCGCTGCACAACGTGACGCGATTTTTCTCAACGGCCCGCTCTTCAAACGCATCGAGACGATTTACAATCAGCGTGATCAACTCGGGCTCGATCCGGAATCGAAATATCTCGTCGAGCGCTATTACAAAGACTTTGTGCGCGCCGGCGCGAAGCTCTCCAACGCCGATAAAACGAAGCTGAAAAAGATGAACTCGGAGCTGGCCGAGCTGCAGACGCAGTTCGCGCAGAACGTTCTCAAGGAGAAAAACGCCGAAGGCATCGTGGTCGATGATCGGAGCAAGCTCGCTGGCCTTTCCGATAATGAAATCGCCGCCGCTGCCGCCGCCGCGAAAGCGGATAAGAAAGAGGGCGAATGGCTTTTCCCGCTCCAGAACACGACGCAGCAACCGGCGCTCACCGGCTTGAAAGATCGGGCCCTCCGCAAGCACATCATGGACGTCTCGCTCGCGCGCAACAGTCACGGCGACGAGTGGGATAACCGCCAGGTCGTTCTCAAGATGGTGAAGCTGCGCGCGGAACGCGCCGTCCTTCTCGGCTATCCGAATCACGCCGCTTATCAGCTCGCCGACCAGACCGCGAAGAACGTCAGCACGGTGAACAAGTTGCTCGCCGAACTCGCGCCGCCCGCGGTCGCCAATGCGAAAAAAGAGGCCGCCGACATGCAGAAGCTGATCGACAAAGAGCACGGCGGATTCCAACTCGCCTCATGGGATTGGGCCTACTACTCCGAGCAGGTGCGGCAGGCGCGCTACGCGTTCGACGAGGCGGAAATCAAACCGTATTTCGAGATCAATCACGTCCTCACCGACGGCGTCTTCTACGCGGCGAATCAGCTCTATGGCATCACCTTTAAAGAACGCCACGATCTCCCGGTCTATCAGCCCGACGTGCGCACCTTCGAGGTTTACGACAAGGACGGGACGCCGCTCGCCATCTTTATCGCCGATTATTACGCGCGCCCCTCGAAGCGCGGTGGCGCCTGGATGAACGAATACGTCGGGCAAAGCGAATTGTTAGGCACGAAGCCCGTCATCGCCAACCATCTCAACATCCCGAAGCCGGAGAAAGGTCAACCAACGCTGCTGACTTACGACGAAGTCACAACCATGTTTCATGAGTTCGGGCACGCGCTGCACGGCATGTTTTCGCATGTGAAATATCCGCGCTTCAGTGGGACGAGCGTGCCGCGCGACTTCGTCGAATATCCCTCGCAGGTGAACGAAATGTGGGCGAGCTGGCCGCAGGTCCTGCAGCACTACGCGAAGCATTACAAGACCGGCAAGCCGATGCCGAAGGAGCTGCTCGATAAGGTCCTCGCCGCGCAAAAATTCAACCAAGGCTTCAAGACGACAGAATATCTCGCCGCCAGTCTGCTCGACCAAGCCTGGCATCAACTCTCGCCCGACCAGGTGCCTACCGACGTCCTCCCGTTCGAAGCCGCCGCGCTGAAAAAGGCCGGCGTCGATTTCGCGCCGGTCCCGCCGCGTTATCGGACGACTTATTTCTCGCACGCCTTCGCCGGCGGCTACAGCGCCGGTTACTACAGCTACATCTGGGCGGAGGAACTCGATGCCGACAGCGTCGAATGGTTCAAGCAACATGGGGGACTAAAGCGCGAAAACGGCGACCATTTCCGTGATACCCTCTTGTCGCGTGGCGGAAGCAAAGACGCGATGCAACTCTTCCATGATTTCACCGGGCGCGACCCATGGATCGAGCCGCTCCTGAAACGCCGCGGCCTCGACGGCGCCGTCCCGCCGAAAGCGACGAACGAAGCGCCGCCGCCAGCCACATCGCCGTTGTAGCCGGGGCGTTGCCCCGTCAAGAGAAGTATCATAACGGCGAAGCGCGCCAGCGCCCCCGGGGCTATACCTCAGTCACGAGAAATCTTGTTGCAGGAAGCTAAACTTTGCGCTACAAAGCTTGTCATGGACGATCGTTCTCGAGCCGCCGAAGATTTGCGCGTGATTCGTTCCCTGATGGAACGCGCCACGATTTATCGAGCAATTTCCGCTCCGACCGCCCTTGTTGGTGGCCTGCTTGCAGTCGCGACCGCGACGGCGCTTTGCTTCTTCGCCCGCTCGCGCCCGGTCGAAACCACCGAGCGCGATTGCCAGCTCTTCGCCGCGGTCTGGATCGCCATTCTGGTCGTCGTCCTTGCGGTCAATGCTTTCTTCGTTAGGCGCGAGGCGCGCCGCAACGGCCGGCCGTTCGTCTCCGCGGGAGCCAGGCTCGCCATCCGCGCCATCGTCCCCTGCCTCGTCGTTCCCGCGGTCGCGACGATTTGGTTCTTCCAAAATGCCGATCCGATTGATGAGACGGTGCTGGTCGCAATTTGGGTCGCCTTCTACGGGCTTTCCCTTCTCGCGACCGCACTCTTTGCGCCACGAAGCCTCGCCTTTCTTGGCTGGGCATTTCTCCTTAGCAGCCTACTCATTACCTTTTGGCCGAAACCACTCGGCTCGGCCGCCTTCGACCTCTTCCCGAGCCTCGCCATGGGCGCGACTTTCGGGCTTTTTCATCTCATCTACGCGGCCTCTATCTGGTCGACGCGCCGGCCGCTCTCAGCGCCCGAGCCTTTCGCGAGCGAATGAACGATGCCGGACTTCGAGAAGCTCGACAAGGCGATCCACGAGAAAGGACGGCTCGCCATCATGACTCTGCTCGCCGGCCGGGTGAGCTGGACCTTTCAGGACCTGAAAGGAGAACTGAAAATGAGTGACGGCAACCTCATCACGCACCTGCGCACTTTACACAAGCTGGGTTTTGTTGCCGTGACCAAGGAAGTCCTTGATCGTCCGCAAACAAGTTATGCCCTAACGAACAAAGGCCGAACCGCCTTCCGCAAGTATATCGACGTTCTGGAGCAGATCGTGAAAGCCGGGAAGCCGTGATTTTTTTGCCTTGTAGCTTTGTGACACAAAGCTAATGCCTCACATTTTATGAAAATCATCCTCGCCGATCATTCGGTATCTGCTTCGGCGTCCGCGACGCCATCGCCCAGGCTGAAAAATTGGCCGCCACGGCTCCGCTTACCATCCTCGGCGAACTCGTGCATAACCCGATCGTACGCGAGCGCCTTCAGGCGCAGGGCGCGCGAGAAGCCTCGCTCGACATCGCTTCGGCCGAGGTTTTGGCCACCACGGTCATGATCACCGCCCACGGCGCTTCCGACGCAAAACGCCGCCAATGGCAGCAGAGTGGTTTTCAAATTGCCGACGGCACTTGTCCGCTCGTCCGGCATGCGCACGCGCAGTTGCGTGCCCTCGTCGCGGCCGGTTACACTCCCGTTGTCATCGGTCAGGCCGGTCACGTCGAAGTGCGCGGACTCATGGAAGATTTTCCCGGCGCGAATGTGATCAACACGCGCGGCGACATCGCGCTGCTGCCGGTCGCCGTGCGTTACGGCGTCATCTCGCAAACGACGCAGCCGATCGACCGCGTGCGCGAGCTCGTCGCCGAACTTCGGCATGCGCGTCGGCAGGCAGAAGTGCGTTTCGTCGACACGGTGTGCAAGCCGACGAAGGATCGGCAGTCAGCGCTCCAGCGTCTCATTGTCCAGGTTCAAGTGGTTGTCATGGTCGGTGGCCGCGCCAGCAATAATACGCGGCAGCTCGTCGCAACCTGCCGCGCCGCGCGAAAACCTGCGCTTCACATCGAGCGCGCAGCGGAGCTGGTCGCTGAAGATTTTTCCGATGTCGAAAGCGTTGGCGTCACCGCCGGAACTTCGACTCTGCACCAGACAGTCGATGCCGTCGTCGAGCGCCTTCGGCAAATCTCAAATCGCTCATTCCAAAACCACTAACAGCCAAAGTCAGAAGGATTATGAAATCCACGGCCAACCTCTCAAACATGCTCAAGCGCCCAAGCGCGTTTCTGCCGCTGGCGATGTCCCTCGCCGCTCTCGCGCTTGTTCTTACCCATATCATCTTTTTTGGCGTTGCCCGCGAAGCCGATGAAGGAACCGTTGCACACCTCTGGCAGCTCCTGATGGCTGGGCAGGTGCCGGTCGTAGGGTTCTTCGCCTTCAAATGGCTACCGCGGGCCCCGCGGCCGGGATTGACCATCATGGCTCTGCAGGTAGTTGCCATCCTCGCGGCCATGGCGCCTGTCTACGTGTTCAATCTTTAGCCGCAGCGCGCGCGCGGGTGACGCATGCATCGGCTTTCGCGACCGATTAACGCGCGCCGGCATTCACCGAAATGCCGATACCAACCTTCAAGAGTGAAATCCTTAAAACGAGAGCCAGACCGCCACGGTCGTGACCGAATGCGGAGCGAAGCGCCACTGGCGAAAAGTCCGCTCGCAGGATTGATCGAAGGGAAGAACCCGGGAGTTATGAAGGACCTTCACATCCGTTACGCGCCCCGTCGCCGGGTCGATCTTCATCTCATAGCGGCCGGCCGAATGCAGGCCGTAAAACCAGACGGAAAAAGGAACGGTCGGCGCGGGAGCGTAAGTTGCGTGCTTGCGTGCCGCGCGCAGTTCGTCTTCGACATGCCCGCTCATGTGAAAGCTCAGCGGAACGTTAAACGCCTCACGAGTATGCGGCTTCAATCGCCACCGGCGTAGCGCCGAGATGGCGGCATCATCGAGCAGCTTGTAGCCCGTGCTTTGCGCAATCGTGACTTTGCTCACCCGGCCGGTTTCCGTATCGACGCGGACGGTGAACTTCCCGTCGCCTTCCTCATGGGTAGCGCGAGCCACGTCCGGATAAACAGGCCGCGGTGTGGAAAGGAAGTCTCCCGTTCGTTCAAGCCTCGCTTTGTCGTCGGCATGCAGCAAAGGCGTGACAGCAAGAAGCCCGAGCAGAGAAAGCCGCGCTGAGAGGAACCACACGGCTGACGGTTTACCGAGCGGATTGTACGATGTCAAGGTAGGGCTAGGTCCATTTGCACGAATGGCTCGTGCGGCCGATAGCTTTCGCTCATGAAAATCGGCGCTCTTAGTCTGCTTGTGTTCGTCGCGCTGATCCTCCCGGCGCATGCGCAATGGTGGCGCCGCCGCACGCCCACTCCCACGCCAACCCCGATCCCGACCCTCACGCCGCCGCCCACACCGACCCCAGTGCCCACTCCCAAACTCCCGCCGCGCGAGCTCGTGGCGCTCCCCGTTTACGATCAGGAGACAAGCGTGCGCCTGCAGATTTTCCTCGATAACAACGAATTCGGCCCGGGAAAAATCGATGGGAAAATGGGCGAGTTTTTTGGCAAGGCGCTCGTTGCTTACAAAAAGGCGCATGATCTGCCGCCGACCGGCGCGGTTGACGAGCAGTTGCTCGCGCAAGTGCCGCAGCCTTACACGACCTACACGATCCGGCCGGAGGACGAACAGTTTGTCGGTGAGACGGCTTCAAAACCGTCCGAGCAGGCGAAATTGAAGGCGATGAAATACGGCTCGCTCCTTGAGTTTGTCGCCGAGCGTTATCACGCGGCGGAAGATTTTTTGCGCGAGCTCAATCCCGGGATGGACCTCGAGCAGCTCAAGGTCGGCGATATCGTTGCTGTGCCTAACGTTGAGCCATTCGAGATCGAAAAACTGAGCGAGCATTTCATTCCGGCGAATCCCGCCTTGGCCACGCGCGAAATTTACATCGACACGCGCGAGCGCTTCCTCGAGGTGCACGAGGGCGACAAATTGGTTGCGGAATTTCCCATCACGCCCGGATCAAAAACGCTGCCCGCGCCCCTCGGCGTCTGGAAGATTCTTGGCATCGCGACGATGCCGTGGTTCCGCCACGATGAGGGCGTCCTCATGCACGGCGTGCGCACGAACGATTTCTACAACATCCCGCCCGGACCTAACAATCCCGTCGGCATTCTCTGGATGGGCCTGAACAAGCCGGGCATCGGCATTCACGGGACGAACAAGCCGGAGACGATCGGGCGCGCCGGGAGCCACGGCTGCATCCGGATGGCGAACTGGGACGCGGTCCGGATCAAGGACCTGGTCAGCGTCGGGAACAAGGTAACGATCACGATGGGCGTGCCCTTCAGACCGACAACGGTCGCGAGCGGCTCGCCTCGTTAGGCGACGTCAATCACTACCACACCACCCGCACGTCGTATTTCCGAAAGTATTTGTCCGACGTCAGAATCGCCAACCGCTCAACCTGCGCCTGCGCGATGAGCATGCGGTCGAAAGGATCGCGGTGGTGTCGAGGCAGGAGGACAACCTGCTCACAGTGTGCGCGCGTGATTCCAAGATCGGAGATTCGATTCTGGCGCAAGCCGTGCTGGAAGGTCTCCGTTTCTCGATCATCCCATTGCACTTTCCTGACTCCGCGCTTGACCGCGATTTCCCAATAGCTGGCCAGACTGAGAAAAAGTTCGTCGGCTTCGCGAAAGCTCTTTTTTGCCGCCGGGGTCAAGAGTGCTTCCCGGCCAGTGGCCAGCCAGATGATGATCTGAGTGTCGATCAACACTCTCACTTATTCTTCTTCTTTTGCGCGCGACGCTGGGCGATCTCCCCGGGCGTATACATATATTCTTCAAACTCCTCCGGCTCGGCATCGAAATCAGGGGCCATGTAAGTAACCAAACCTTTCGCCCAACCGAGCTGTCGCTTCGTCTCCGCTGGCGGAATGACTTGCAAGCGCACGAGCGGCTTGTCCCGCTTGGCGATGATGACCTCTTCGCCATCGAGCGCTTTGCGGATGAGTTTGGACAAATGCGTTTTCGCCTCGTGAATCGTCGCCTGCGTCATGCTCGCGAAGTTAGCTAAGTGACTTAGCTAAGTCAACGATGACGCCAGAGCTGCGACCGAATCATTCCATTAGGCGCGCCGCTCTCCTTTTCCAGAATGAAACCATGCGCCGCGAGGAACGGCGCGTAATCGACGAGACGGCGCGCTTCCAAACCGGCAACGCTGCGAAAGAAGAGATACATCGTCGCGATGAGCAGCCGCCCAAACGCCCGACGCAATCCGCGCACGGGTTTTTGGAAATCGGCGACCAGCCAAATCGCGTTTGACATCGCCGCCGCTGAAAGCTTTTCCACGACCTCGCGCAATTGTCTTTCCTCGAAGCAATCGAGAAGGAAATGCGTCACGACGAGATCGTAACGCGCAGCTGGGAAGGCCGCCTCCCGGATGTCGGCTTGGATGAACTGCGTGTAGCGATCGCCCACCCGAGCCCGCGCCAATTCGAGCATTTCCTCGCTCGCGTCGATGCATTCCACCAGCAGCTCCGGTTGTGCGTCCCGCAATTGTTCGAGAAAACGCCCATCGCCTTCGCCAACGATGAGGGCTCGGCGGAAGGGCGGAAGTTGCCTAACGAATACGCAACGCGCGGCCTGCAGGCGGTCGCCAAAAACAAGGGTTTCGAGCCGGCGATAATACGGCGCGACGCGATCAAAATTCACCGGAAGGAAAAGAGCAGAACAAGCAGCGGGGTGAGAAGAACGAGATCGGCGAGCGCGGTGCGATTATCGCGCGGGAGCGAGTGGGCCGATTCCAGCCAAACGAGCAGAAACGCACTCACCGCGAGAGACAGCCAGAGCGGCGCCGCAAAACGCCAGGCAAGCGCAAGGACGAGCGCGACGATTCCGAGAAAAAATCCCAGCGGCCGGAGGAAGCGCGCGACCGCCGGCCAGCCCGTGAGGAGCGACGTTTTCCCCTGCGCCGTATCGAGGTCGCGTTCCCACGAGGCGATGCAGAGACAATTCAGAGTGCAGAGGATGGCGAAAAGAACGACCGCGAAGGCAAAGGAAATCGTCAGGCCAGGCAACTCGCCGACAACCGCGAGCGTAGTGCCAGCCGCGAAAAGTACCCCGACCGCTTTTTCTTTCATCGGGATCGGCCGCCACCTGCCGCCTAACAAGTGATTAAAGAAAAGATAAAGGGCGCAGACCGTCGCCAGGGTCGCTCCGAGGATGAGCATCTGCAGATCGAGGGAGCGGAGCGCGAGCGAGGTGTCGACGACAAAAATAACGACGATCGCGATCCACCAGGCCGCCATGTGTTCCTGGCAAAAACGATGACGCTGCGAGCGCGGAGCGGTTGCCGGCAAGCGGATGGTGTCGGCAAAACGGTCGCCCAGATAAATCAGCCAAGCGGTGAGAAACAAGAGCGCCCGCAGAGACCAACCGAGGTGCGCGCCGAAGCTGCGAGCGAAGAGCCATTGCCAGGCGACGGCGACAATCGGTGCATCAAGGCAGAGCAAATTCAGCCAGATGATCGGCGCGTAGGCCAGCGCGCGCTCCACTGGCGGAGCGGCCGGCGGGGATGACGCTTCGTTCACGAGGGCAACGTTAGTTTATGCTCCGCCTTCAGCAATCGCCCCTAGCGCACGTGCTCGTGCTCGAAAGATCTGGCAAAGGCGATTACGAGCACGAGTTGGGAGGAAGTTGCCAACCACCTTTTTCAAACTCAAAACTTAATTCTTCACGCTGCCGGACGCTGCAGTACCTCAATCGATCCCGCCCAGCACCAGGCGCAGAACCCGTCGGGGATCAAAGTCCGGCTGCCCTCGGACCGTTTTCTTTTTCGCCGGGAATCTGCCCGCCTTCAGCGCAGATCATAGACCTCAAGCAAAGCAACGCCGACGCCGCTGTTTTGCCCGCGTAAGATCGCTGTGAAATGACCCGGCCCGAGTGTTGCAATGATGGCCGATTCCTTGTCGGAGGGCGGCGGTATCCCTGTGTTTTGAATGATTGCTTCGTCGGTTTCGCGCCAGTCATTATTGAATGCAATCACGTCGCCATTACTGTTGTGAAGTTCCAAAGTCGGATCGGCGAGCGCGTCGCTTACCCGCGCTTGCCTCAAGGAGGGACCGAGCGCGCGCAGCAAAATGGGCGTGTCTTGGTCGTCGACAATGAACCCGCCAATCATGGCCTCGTCGCCGGTGGCAACGAACCCGCGGGTCGAGATGTTTGCGAGATCGGCGTTGGGTTTCGAGCTCAGATTGTAAACCTCGACAACCCCAATGCCGGCGCCATTGCCTACACTGCGGAGGATGGCGGTGTAATTGCCGGGCGCAAGCGTGGCCACGATCGCCGCTTCGTGGGGGTCGCCCGGCGGTATCGTGCTGTCGATAATTTCCTGCCGTTGCGAGCTATCCGCCCAATTGTCGTTGGAGGAAATCAACTCGCCGGTGTTGCCCCGTAACTCAAGGCTGGGATCGTTCAGACGCCCGGGTACCGGTGTTCCGCCCACGGCAAGCGATGGGCCAAGGCCGCGGATAATCACTTTTTTCTCCGCTGTCCCTGTGATGATGAAGCCGGCAATGAGCGCGTCGTCGCCGGAGCCGACCTCTCCGCGGGTGGAGATATTCAGGAAGCCCGCGGCCGGTGCGCCATCGCTTAATGCGGTGATCCGGTAGCGTCCATTCACAAATTGGGCACTGAACTGGAACCCCGAGCGGAGATCCGGGAAAATCACCCGCGCGAAAGAGCCGGCGACGGCGCCGGAGACATCGAGGAGTTCGAAGACCTGGCCCCGAGTGGGGAGAGCACCGTTGACGAAGCGAACTTCCACAGTCCCGTCGAGCAAGGCATTGCCCGCGATGCTGAGATGGTCCTGAGCCTCGGAGCTGCTGATCTCCAGGACTAACGTTCCGCCCGAATCCTGAGTGTAGTTGCCATTTATCGCTAGAGCGCCAATGGAATCACCCGGTTCGACTTGGCCGGCATTGCCTACATTTCCCGAGATGGTCCCCTCGCCGCTGAGCGATCCTCCCGGCATGATGGTAAGAGTCCGGCTCTTCAGGACGCCGTCATCGACGAGCGTCCCCTGGCCGAAGACGGTAGTCGTTGTGCTGCTGACCGCGCCCTCATGGGCGATTTGCACCAACCCGGTTCCGCCGGGTTCAGGGCCAGCTCCGAAGTCACCTCCCCCGACGTAAAGGTTCGTGCGAACATCGAGAGCTGTACGCGCTCCGTCGACCGTCAATCGACCATTCGAGCCCAGCCCGGCGCCAACTCCGAGGGCAAAGGTAGAAACGACGCCGCCATTCGTGATGTCGAGAGTGCCGGCGTGATAAAATCCGACATAAAGCTGGATTTGCTCGAAATCGTTGTCCCATTTGGAACCCGTGCCATCGACCACGACCGTCCCAGTCGACGCGCCCGTGGATCCAATGTAGGCGAGGTCGGCGCTTGAGAGCACGGCTCCGTTGCGAATCGTCAAACTCCCCGAGCTGGAGGTAGCGACCGAGACCTTGCCGGTAGTCCAGGTCGAACCCGCGCCATCGAGGACAGCGGTGCCGTCCACAAACGCAATATCGCTCACAACGGTTCCTCTATTCTGAATCGTGAGCGTATCGTAAACATTAATTCCCAGCGTGCTCGTCCAGATCGAACCGTGGCCGTCCACTGTGACGTTTCCGCGGCTCCTAGGACCCGCAGCGATTAACCCATCTCCGGAAGCGACTGCACCGCCGTTAACAATCATCAATGTCCCAGTACCGGATTCACCAATTTCGAGGCTGACGCTGTTTGTCCAGGTCGAGCCAGCACCGTCCACGATCACTTCGCCCTCGCCTCCAGCGAGTCGACCGATAAAGCCCTCGGTATTGGATACAATCGCTCCATTCTGGATCGTCAAGACGCCCCGGCCGCCATCACCCACCATGAGGCGATCACCATTGCTCCATTTCGAACCTTGCCCGTCGACCAGCACCGTGCCAGTCCCGGAACAGCCGACGTATCCGACCAGATCAGCAACCGCGCCGCGATTGCGAATCGTAAGTTCCCCCGACCCATCGCTGCCGATCTGAATTTGACCGATGCCCGTCCAAGTCGACCCGACGCCATCCACCACCACCGTCCCACTCGAGCCAGCATTGTTACCGACAAATGCCAAACGCTGTGACACCGCCGCGCCGTTCCGAATCGTTAAGCCACCTGTGCCGGAGAAACCGATATATAAATAGAGCTCGGTCTTCCAACTCGTCCCAGCTCCATCCACCGTCACCACGCCACAACTGCCCGCCAGATAGCCCGCGTGCCCGAAGACGTCGGAGATGGCTCCGCCGCTACTTGCCGTCATTGTGCCCCTCCCGGCATAGCCGACTGCGAGCAGGTTGCCGTTTTGCAGGTTGCCGGACCCAGAGATCAATAGCTCTCCGGAATCAGGCGCATTGAATCCCAAGAACAAGTTTTTGGTCGCGGCCGCACCCGCGTCGATCTGAGGCGCCCCGCCGTCATTAATCTCTGCGACGCTCGACAAATTCGGGATGCCATTGGACCAGCTTGCGGGTTGGAACCAGTCGCCGGACTGCGCGGTCCAAATCGTCTGCGCGAAAGCAACCGGAGCAAGACTTAAGAGGAGGCCCCAAAAAATCACGGCCAGCGTGGGTGACAAGCGATGCGACTTTGGCGCTTGGAACCGCGCTGATATTCTGCTGACGTTCATAGGGAAGCGAAGGGCCCGATTGAGTCGGATTATGCGGGAGTTAGAACATCCGGATGCGCGACTGTCGAGGATTTTCGCCTCGCGCGGGATCAGGAGCAGGTTAGGAAGCGAAGTTGCCAACAACCGCCTTCAAACTTAAGACTTAATCCTTAAATCATCCCGACAATGTCCTGCGCCAAAATCGATCCCGCCTTGCACCAGGCGCAGAAACCGCCCTGGATCAAAGTCCGACTGCCGTCGAACCCGGTTTTCTTTTCCACCAAAGCGCTCATCTCCGATCTGCGTCTGCACACCGTCTGCGAAAGCGCGCAATGCCCAAATCGCTGGGAATGCTGGAGCCAGGGTACCGCGACGATGATGATCGCAGGCGAACGCTGCACCCGCGCCTGCGGTTTCTGCGCCGTCTCGACGGCGAGACCGTTTGCGCTCGAAGAAGATGAACCGCAGCGCGTCGCAGAAGCCGTGCGCCGTTTGAAGTTGAAGCACGTTGTCATCACCGCGGTCGCGCGAGACGACCTGAAGGACGGCGGCGCGGAACATTTCGCGCGCACCATTCGCGCGATCCGCGAGATGGACCCTTCGATCATTATCGAGGTGCTCGTGCCCGATTTTCACGCGCAGGATTGGTGCATCCAGCTCGTCCTCGACGCCGCGCCGGAAATTTTCAATCACAACATGGAAACGGTGGAACGACTCACGCCTGTCGTGAGGTCACGCGCGAAATATCGCACCTCGCTTCAGGTGCTGCGCCGCGCGAAGGAGTTGTCGCCTAACGTGGTCACGAAGAGCGGCGTCATGCTCGGCCTCGGTGAAACCGAGTCGGAACTTTTCCAAACCATGGACGACCTCCGCGACGTTGGGTGTCAGGTGCTGACTCTGGGCCAATACCTGCGCCCGACGCCTAAGCACCTGCCAGTCGTCGAATACATCACGCCGGAGCAATTCGACCTCTACGGCCAGATCGCGCGCGACAAAGACTTCGCCCACGTCGCCTCCGGGCCGCTCGTCCGTAGTTCCTATCACGCGGCGGATTTCCATCCCGTCGTTCGCTAAGGATGGAGAGCGAGGCGCCGCAACCGGGCCGGACTCTCGACCGCACCAACATTGCCGCCGTCATCCCTGCTTACTGCGAGGCCGCGCACGTCCGCGGAGTCGCTGAGCGGATGCGTGCGCAACTCGATCGCGTTCTCGTGATCGATGACGGCTCGACCGACGCGACCGCAACCCGCGCGCGCGAAGGCGGTGCCGAGGTCATCGTTCACCCCGAGAATCGCGGAAAGGGCGAATCGATCAAAACCGGCTTGCGCCATTGGCTCGAGCGGCAGGAGATCGCGTTCATCGTCTTGCTCGATGCGGATGGTCAGCATTTGCCGGAGGAGATCGACCGCTTTTTCGCCGCGGCCGCTGCGAACGATGCCGGTCTCTATATCGGCAACCGCATGAGCGATGTGCGTGAAATGCCATTCGTTAGGCGATCCGTTAATCGCTACATGAGTGATCGCGTGAGCCGGGTTTGCGGCCAGGAAGTGCCCGATACGCAGTGCGGCTATCGCATGATCGCGCGCGCCCTCGCCCCGCATCTGCTCGCTGGCACGAGCCGCTTTGAATACGAAACCGAGATGCTCATCGTCGCCAGCCGCAAAGGATTTCGTATCGCCTCGGTCCCGATCAGCACCGTTTACGCCGACGAGAAAAGCAGCATCCATCCGGTACGCGACACCATTCGCTTCCTCAAACTCATGCGCCGCTACGAAAAGGAAAACGCTGCTCGTTAGGTGCCGTCGATTGCAGGGCTGGCGTACCACTACCTCGTCAAACTAACCCGCGCCGACGGAAGTCGCCGAGATTTCCACCAGATGAACGCTCGATCAGATCAACCGTGAACTTGAGCAGACAAACCTCCCAGGCGTCATCGACCCCTTGAATCACCGCGCTGAGGGGTTCCTCCGATCGTTCCACCTGCGCTTTCGTTTGCTCGATGACTGATGTCATTGATGCGCGCACGGTTTTCTCCGTCACGTCGGTTTTGCGAAATTGAAAACCGTAGCGCAGAACGGCGACTTTCTGCGCCTGCTCGCGCAGTTGCTCGAGGTAACGCTCCGCCTTCTCGCCGAAGCCTTCGAGGAGGAGCCGCGAATAATGATCAGCCGTAAGAATCTGCGGCCGCTCCGCGTGAATCCGCCCGTTGCGCACTCGCACTTCGTTCACCTGATCCATCAACTCGCTGATGAGATAAAAACGAAAACTAGTCTGACCGAAGGTCGCGATCCTGCCCTCGGGCGCGAGAATCACTTCCGTGTTCTCGATCGCGTATTGGAAATTGTCTTCGCTCCACATCGGTCCGCACGATAACACAGACGCACCTCCGCGCAGCCGTTGTCGCCATGGCGTTGCCACTGGCAAAACAGGATAGCAGCGCGATCGGCCGTCCGTCCCGCTGGGTCAACGTCTCCGTCGACAACTCACATCTCCACCGGCTGGAGATTGGCACTCCTCCCCGACCGCCAGCGCGCCCCCGCATCCGCGCTGTAGAAGGCGAGCGCGACCCAGATGAGCCCGAAGGTCACGATCTGCGCCCGACGAAACGTTTCGTCGTAAACGAAAACGCCGAGGAAGAAAGTGCCGCTCGGCGCGAGGTATTGCAGGAAACCCAAAGTCGTTAGGCGAAGATGACGCGCGGCGTGCGCGAACCAAAGCAGCGGAACGCCGGTGACGATCCCCGTCGTAATGAGCAGACCGGAGAGCGACGGCGTCGTGAACCTGAAATGCCCCCCGCCCTTTGCGACCAGAAACGCCAGATAGCCCAAGGCGATCGGCAGAATCAGTGTCGTCTCCAAAAACAGTCCCGCCAACGGACCCGCGCCGGATACTTTTCGGAAAAGCCCATACAACCCAAACGAGCTGCAGAGGACGAGCGCGACCCAGGGCGGCCGGCCGAGATCGATCGTTAGGTAAACGACCGCACCAGTCGCGAGCAAGACCGACGCGAGCTGCACGCGATTGAGCCGTTCGCGGAGGAAGACCGCGCCGAAAAGCATATTCACAAGCGGCGTCATAAAATAACCGAGGCTCGTTTCGAGGACGTGGCCGCTGTTGACCGCCCAGATGAAGAAGAACCAGTTCGTCGCGATCGCGAGCCCGCCCGCAATGCAAAACGCGCGCATCCGCGGGGAGCGAATCGTTCCGAGCAATTCCGGCCAGCGCCCGTGCCAGCTCAAAAGCACGGCGATGAAGACCCAGGTCCAGACGAAGCGATGCGCGAGAATTTCCAGCGCCGGGACCGACTGGAGCAGCTTCCAGTAAACCGGCACCAGGCCCCACATCGCAAAGGCCGCGATTCCGGCGACGAGCGCGGATCTCTCATGTGGAGAATGGGAGCGCGGCATCGCCGCTTATTTCACGAAACGACCGCAGCGGCAAACCAGCACCAATTGCGCCGCCTTCCTCGACACGGCAGACTCTGCTGTGGATTCCATTGCGGTCGCGCTTAACGAAAAATTACTTTCCAGTGCCGGTGGCTGGCAGGCGATGAAAGCCGCGCGCGAGCTCGTCAAAGCCGGCCGCGTCTGCGATGCAACTTATGATCCCCCACTCCTCGCCGGCGCCGTGCGCGAAGGGAAATCTTATCGTGCCGGGCTGCGCATCCGCAGCGCGAGCGATCTCGATAACATCTGCACGTGTCGCGAATCACAGCGGGACGGAAAAATCTGCGCACACTCCCTCGCCGTCGGCCTCGCCTTCCTCGCAAGCATGCAGAGCGGAGCTTCCGCGACGCCGGGGGAGGATCCGCATTCGCAAGATCATTCCACGAGGATTCGCAGGAGCTCACCCCTCCAGGCGATCACGTTTTTCTCCGTTGATGAACCGGGAACGACGCCCGCTTTCTTGCGTCTCATCCTGCCGCCGAACTTCGCCAGCGCCTGGGAAAAGCGGCAGATCATGGTTTGCGCCGAGATCCAAGCCGGTGGTCGCCGCCTTATGCTCGACGCGCTGCCGGCTGGTTTACAACCCGGGTACCCGCAGGTTGATCGAGCGATTCTTGAGCAAATTGCGATGTCGTCAGGCGCAACGCCCGCGGGCATGAATATTCTCTCGACGACGGCTTTCCTCGACTTACTCCCGCTTTTGCGCGGTTTCGAAAAATTGAGGTTCGGGCGATCGCAGTCCGCACGCGTCGCCGAGCAATTTTCCCGACCAAAGTTCAAGGTCGACGCACGGTTCACGATCACCGCAGAGCGCGAGCCTAACGACTGTTTCCTCATCACCGGAACGGAAGCGTGGCTTTTGCGTGACGCGACCTTTTGCGAAATCGGTCGCAACCTACCTCTTCGCCTAACGAATGCTTTACAGGCACCGATTCACCTCGCCGAGAAAGACGCGCTCGAGTTCCTCGCGCTCGACCTTCCGCTCTGGCGCGAGTTCGCCGACGTCACTTTGCCGGAGGGAATGAAGCTGCCGATCGTCTCCGTGGCAGAGCCGGGGTTTACCCTCCGAATCGAAGGCTCGTTGCAGCACCTGCGGGCGTCGCTCTCTTGCCGTTACGGGAATCAGCGGCCTTTTTTTCCGACCGCCGAGCCGGAGAAAAATTTCGTCCTTCGCGACGAGGATAATCGTGACAAACTTCTTCTCCGCAATCTCGCGGCGGAAAAAGCTGCCGTGGAACGCATCGAGGCCGCCGGCTTTCTCCGAGGCGAAATACGCGATCCCGCAAGAGCCGCACGGTTTTTCGCCTTCTCTTATCCGCGTTTGCCTAACGACTGGATCGTCTCGCTCACGCCGCAGTTGACCAAGGCCAGCGACTCGCTCGAGCCGATCGCTCCCGCGATCCACATCGTCGGCACCGGGGAGGATTGGTTCGAACTCCAATATTCGGTCACCAGCGCGGGCGGCGAACACATTCCGTTGCCCGAAGTGCAGCGCTTGCTCCGCTCCGGGCAAACTCGAATGCAGCTAAAAAGCGGCAAGCAGGCCGTTTTCGATCCTGCGGCGCTCAACGATTTCGAACAACTGCTCCGGGAGGCCAACCCGCACCAGCGACGACCCGGACTTTTCCGGATCGATAAAATCCAGGCGGGTTACCTAGCGAACACGGCAGCGGAGATCGGTGCGAAGCTGGTCGATGCCGGACGAACTTTGCACGCAACGGGGGCGGCTCCCGATCTGGGGGCGCTCGGTCAGAAACTGCGCGACTATCAGCGCACCGGCGTCGCCTGGTTCGCGGCGCTGGCCGAGCAAAAGCTGGGAGGCATTTTGGCCGACGAGATGGGTCTTGGAAAGACGGTGCAAATGCTTGCCTTCCTCCAGCTGCGCCGAGGCCAGGGACCAGCGTTGATCGTCTGCCCAACCTCGCTCCTGGCGAACTGGGAACGCGAAGCGGCGCGCTTCACCCCGGGACTGCGCGTTCTTCTCATCGACGGCACCCAACGAGCAGAAAAAATCGCGCAGCTTTCCCAATTCGATCTCGGCCTAACGAGCTACGGATTGCTCCGGCGCGATGTCGGGCTTTATGCCGATATCGAGTTCGATTCCGTTGTCCTTGATGAAGCGCAACACATCAAAAATCCCGACACGCAGAACGCGCAGGCCGCGTTCAATTTGAAGAGCCGGCAGCGCTTCGTTCTCACTGGCACGCCGGTGGAAAATTCGGTGCGCGATCTCTGGTCACTCATGCATTTCGTTGCGCCCGGCTACCTCGGGAGCCGGAACGATTTCAGCGAGCATTACGAGAAGCCGCTCGCGCGCGGGCCTGAGCCGGCGCTGCAACGCCGGCTCGCGCGCAGGATTCGACCTTTCCTGCTGCGGCGCCGCAAAGCGGATGTCGTCAAAGAGCTGCCGGCGAAGATCGAGCAGATCATCCCCTGCGATCTCGGGCCGACGCAACGCGCCACCTACGACGCGCTGCTGCGTGAGATTCAGGCGGGAATAAGCGCCGGACCTAACGATGGCGCGACGCGGATGAGAATGCTGACGGGTCTGCTTCGCCTGCGCCAGGCATGTTGCGATCTGCGTCTGCTTGGACTCCCGCCAGGCGACAACTCCGCGAAGCTCGATCTCCTCGAAGAATTGCTCGGGGAAATCATCGATGGCGGCCATCGCGTTCTTATCTTCAGCCAGTTTGTGCAAATGCTTGCGCTCGTCAGGCAACGTCTCGAAGAAAGTGGGACGGCGTTTTGCTACCTCGCCGGTCAGACTAAAGATCGGCAACAGGAGGTCGATCGTTTTCAAAATCACGAAACGATTCCGGTCTTCCTCATCAGTCTGAAAGCGGGCGGTGTCGGCCTGAATCTCTCGGCGGCCGACACGGTGATTCACTTCGATCCGTGGTGGAACGCAGCGGTCGAAGCGCAGGCGACCGATCGCACGCATCGGATCGGCCAGACGAAAGTTGTGACCGCCTACAAGCTGATCGCGCGTGCGACGGTGGAGGAGAAAATCCTGCGGCTGCAGGAGCGGAAACGAGAGCTGGCCGGCGCCATGGTGGAGAACGAAGAGCCATTGATGGGTGGCCTAACGACGGCCGATTTGGAAGACCTACTCGCAGGTTAAACCTCCGGGGAGGACGGGTTGTTAACCCGTCGTTCGGCGCAGTCTGCGCCTAACACTCGCAGCGTGATGCGAAACTTGATGTTTCCATTACGCATTGCACTGCGCGCAAAAATGCAGCGGACAGACTGTCCGCTGCGACGGGTTAACAACCCGTCCTCCCCGGAAGAAGAACGAAGAAGGCGCCTTTGGGAGAACGCGAAAGTTTGAATCCAAACCTCGCGCCGACTGCATCTCATCGTCGATGTATCAAGATTTCCGCTTCGCCTTCCGGCAGCTGATCAGGACGCCCGGCTTCACTGCCATTGCGGTCCTCACTCTCGCGATCGCGATCGGCGTTAACTCCGCCATCTTCGCGCTCGTCAACGGCGTCATTCTCAAGCCAGTCGTGCCGCTGCGCCCGGCGGAGGTGGTGAACGTTTTCACCGCACGCCAGAATGCCTCGCACGATTATCGCCAGTTTGCCTATAACGAATTCAGCACGCTGCGCGACAACACCGATGTCTTCGCCGATGTCGCGGCGATGGAATTCGCGCTCGCCGGCATCGGGCGCGATCAGAGCATGCGACGAAGCTTCGTTTTTCTGAGTTCTGAAAATTTCTTCAACCTCATGGGCGTGAAGCCGGCGCTGGGCCGTTTCTATAACGCCGCCGAATGCCGGCCGGACGCCAACATCCCGGTGGCGGTGGCAAGTTATCCTTTCTGGAAACGCCTCGGTGGACGGCCTGATCTCATCGGCAAGCCGATCACGGTCAATGGCCAGGCTTTCATCTTGATCGGCGTGACGCCGGAAGGTTTTTCTGGTGTGAGCGCCTTGCTCGCGCCGGATCTCTGGTTTCCGCTCGGGGTTTACTCGCAGCTCGGCGCGGCCTTTAGCGACACCAGCCTGCCTCTGAACGCGCCGAAAAACTACACGCTCAACCTCGTCGCCCGCCTCCATTCCGGCCTAACGATCGAGGCGGCGAAATCGCGTCTCCCCGCGCTCGCGCAACGGCTGACCGCGATTCAACCGCCGGACTCCTCAGGCAGCCGCGAGCTGCAAATTCAAAAACCGTCACGCTTCAGCATTAGCACAACGCCGGAAGATGACGGTCCGCTTGGACTCATCGGCACCTTGCTCCTCGCGATGGCAGCAGCGGTTCTCTTCATCGCCTGCCTCAACCTCGCGAACATGCTCCTCGCCCGCGGCGCCAATCGTGCGAAGGAAATCGCCCTTCGCCTTGCGCTCGGGGCGAGCCGCTGGCGCATCATTCGGCAGTTGCTTTGCGAAGGGCTGCTCCTCGCGCTCGTCGGCGGCGCGCTCGGGTTAATCATCAGCTACTGGAGCAACGGTCTTCTCCTCGGTTCGTTAGGCGGCCTTTTTACCTCGATGAATTTTTCCCTCGTCGTCCATCTCCGGCCCGATCTCACTGTTCTCTCCGTGACCTTCCTGGTCTGTCTCCTAGCGACGCTTCTCTTCAGCCTCGGACCAGCCTTGAAAGCGTCGAGGGCCGACCTCGTGAATGACTTGAAACAGCAAGTCGGCGAGCCGGCGCACGTCGGGCGGCTCAACCGTTTCTTCGCGCCGCGTCATCTGCTCGTTATGGCGCAGATCGCGCTTTCGCTCATGCTCCTTTTCAGCGCCGGACTTTTCTTCCGCGGTGCGCTCAAGGCCGGCGGGCTCTATCCGGGGTTCGATCGGCGCGGACAGATCTCCGCGGAGATGGACTTCACCCTCGGCCGGACCGATGAGGCGGCGGCGCAGCGAACGATGTTCGCCGCACTTCATCGGGTGCAGGAATTACCCGGCGTGAAAGTCGCCGCACTCACGACCATGCTGCCCTACGGCAACATTACCAACGCGCGGCGCATCATGCGGGTGGACGAAGCGGCGATCGCAAGAACCGATCCGAAAGCCGCGAGCGGCGGCGTCGGCGGGTTGTTCACCGCAATCACCCCCGGCTGGTACGACGCCATCGGCGTGCGCATTTTGCGTGGACGGAATTTCACAGAGAACGAAGCGGAGCACAAAGGCGGTCCGAAGGTCATGATGATCGACGAGACGATGGCGAAAAAACTTTTCCCGAAAAGTGACGCGCTCGGCCAGCATGTGCGCTACACGACGGCGCCAGCCGACGGTTCGCCTAACGACTTCACGATCGTCGGGATTGTCGCGAAGCATCGCCACGAAGTGCTCGACGGTGAAATGCGGAGCCGGATTTTCGTCCCGCTGGCGCAGGCTTACAACGGCGGGGTCACACTGCAGGTGCGCCTGAACCGCGATGATCGCGCGGCGGTCGCGGCGATGATTCCGACCGTGCGCGAGACCCTGCGCGATATCGACCCCGCGATGCCGGTCCTGCGGATCGAGCCGTTCGAAAACATTGTGGACAAGAACGTCGGTCTCTGGGCGGTGCGTTTCGGCGCGGTCCTTTTCGGGATTTTCGGCGGAATCGCGCTCCTCCTCGCGGTCGTCGGTGTCTACGGCGTAAAAGCCTACTCGGTGGCGCGGCGGACGCGCGAGATCGGCATCCGCATGGCGCTCGGCGCGGATCGGCGCGACGTCTTCGCGCTCGTCATGAAACAGGGGGCACTGCAAACGGCCTTTGCCCTCGGCGTAGGCCTGCTTTTCGCGCTCGGGCTCGGGCGCGTCCTCGCACAGATGCTTTATCAAGTGAGCCCGATGGACCCGGTCGCGCTCATTTTTTCGAGCCTGTTGCTCGGAACGGCGGCGCTGCTCGCTTGCTTTCTCCCCGCGCGCCGTGCCATGCGCGTGAGCCCGATGAAGGCGCTGCGCACAGAATAATTCGAGGGTCGGCGCTTCGCCTGCCCCGATGCACCATCGATCCGGAAGAAGTCCAGTTGGACGAAGTGCTGGAGATGCCGTCCGTCGAGCAGCGCGATCTAAACTTCTTGCCGCCACGCTACCAAAACGTCGCTAGAAGAGATTCCGAGGAGGACGGGCTGTCAGCCCGTCGTTCGGCGCAGCCTGCGCCGAACTGGTCGGAGAGGGCGGTTCCTGATTAGGAAACGCCCCGAACGCCAAGACCCGAATTGTGCCTAACGACCTCCTAAAAGGTTTCTTCGCGCGGTGGGAGCAGACTGCCTCCCGCGACCTGCCAACAAGCCCGTCCTCCCCGGAGATACAAAGCCGCCTAACAAGCGCGTGCGTCAGTCAATCTCGGGCGTTTGCAACGACGCCACGGCGATGCCGATGGCAGCCTCCGCAAGGTAAACCCCGCGGGCGGTGTTGGGATGTTCCGCGAGTTCTTCGGTGGCGGCGCGCGCCAGCTCCGGACCGAAATGCCAGAGGAGAGAATGCCAGCGCGGCTTGATCAGTCCCATGACGCCGTCGCCGATAAGAAAGAGGGCGCCCAGCTGAATCAAACGCCGGACGATGAGATTGTTTGTCATCCGCTTCTATGGCGCGAGCGGCCGGAAGTTTCAAACGGATCGTGGATGGCAGCTTTCTCAGGGGAGCTAGGGACCGGCTCGCTCGGAGATAACGGCGACAATCTCGAGCTCGTTAGGCAATTTCCGCTGAAGAACGAGCGTGCGCAGGAGTTCGCCCGAGCTGTGCCGGGCGCCGTTGCGCAGTTCGTAGCGAAGCGGAAAAATGACCCGCGCGCGACCATCTGGCTGGGTCTGGATCTGGATCTCACCTCCCAGGCTAAAATGGCGTTCCGGCCAGCGCGCATCATATCGAGCGAGATCGCGGCGGATTTCTTCCCGTGAAATCTGTCGTTGGCCGAAGTAGTCGACGTGCTCGGCGAAAAATTTCAGCTCCGCCTCGACATCCGGAGCGCTACTCGCCTGGAGGAAAGCGATAATAAACCGGCGCACCTGTTCGCGTTGAAAAGGAACCGGCACCGGCGGCGTCAACTGCGGCGGAGCGGGCGGTGGATTTTCCGGCAGCGGCGGAGGCGGACCGTGCGGCTCCAAACTGTGCGGCGGCCGCACATCCGCGAACGGCGCGCGGTCGTTAGGCTGAGGGGCGCCCGCTATCTCCGCCTTCGCAAACGCAACACTGGCGACAAGCTGGAGGACGAAGAGGAGAGCGAAAATGCGTTGCACGTTGCTCCCTTAAATTCACCGCGCCGAACGGAATCGCAACGAACGCTCGCGCGAAATTGCAACCATCCGATTTGCGGAGAAGAGTCATCGACGGATGCGCCTAACGACCCTCGGACGCGCCACGCGCGCCTACTCGCTGCCCGCCAGCATCGTCCCCGTTCTGCTCGGGACGGTCCTCGCGGCGCGTGGCCTCGGGATGGGCGGACAGCGACGATTCGACGTCGCGACCTTTCTGCTCGTGCTCTTCGGAGCTGTTCTCGCACATGTCGGCGCGAATGTTCTAAACGACTACTTCGATTTTGTGAAAGGTGTCGACACGCGACCGGAACATGGCAGCGGCGTGATCACGAGCGGCGCGATGACGTCGCCGCAAGCGTTGGCGTATTCATTGGTTTTGCTGGCGGGCGCGGCGGTTTGCGGCTTCTTCATTTTGCATCTGCATCCCGATCTCGTGCTGACGCTGGCGATGATCGGCCTGGCGTGCGCGGTTCTATACTCCGCGTTACTGAAACGCTACGGTCTGGGCGAGCCGCTGATTATTCTGTCATTCGGGATTGGCCTGACGCTGGGCGCTTATGGCGTGCAGGTGCCAGTGCTAACCCAGCGCGGCTGTTGGCTGGCGGCGCTTTATTCCCTGCCGATTTGTCTGCTCGTGGATGCGATTCTGCACGCGAATAATTTGCGAGACGCGCATGACGATCGGACCTCGAATGTGCGGACGATGGCGAACCTGCTTTCTCCGGCGGCGAGCCAGCGCTGGCAGCTGGTGTTGCTTTTTGGGCCGCTTGTTTTTGTGATCGCGGGAGTCGTCAGCGGTTGGCTGCCGATTTGGTGTCTGGCTACGCTCGCGGCGACGCCTCTGCTTATTCGCGCGGCTCGCACCGGCAGTGTCGAGGGCACAGCGCAGACGCATCTGGTCTTCGGTTTGCTTTACGTCGGCTCGCTGCTCCTGCAGCCGCTTTTGCTGAGATGACGTTGTAGCCGGGGGCGGTGAACCTGGCCGCTCTGATGTTCTCCAAAGCTCTGCCACCCCAGCTCACCGCCCTCGGCTACAACTACAACGTGTGCGCTCGCGCTGCCTGTTTGTGATAGGTCACGAGGCGGAAGCCCCATTCGATGAGCGTGGCGATGTCTTTGTCGGCAGCTTTTCGCGCGTTGAGGAATTGCGCAATCTTTCCTTTGAGCGGCTTTTGCTCTTCGATTTCGTCGAGGATTTCGTAAATCTCCATGGAAAGAAGCCAGTCGTCAGGGTGCTCGGCCTGCTGCGTTTCCCAGATTTCGCCGAGGCGTTCATAGCCGGTCTTGCGCGTGCGAATGTCGCGCACCTGCCGATAGAGGCTCTCAAGTTTTCGCCGTCTGGCGTCTGAAGGATTTTTGATTGTGCGCTCTTTCGGAACGAGCGCGACCTGGTTGTAGGCATCTTTGTCGGCCGCGCCGTTAAAGACGGAGACGATGCCCTCGCCGACCGCCATGTCGTAGCCGCCCCAGGCGGGATCGAAGAGGATCTGATCGCCGAGTTTCGCGGTGCAATTTGAGAACGTGATCAGGAGCATTCGGCCGTTGCGGCGCAGCAGTTTCTCGACTTTTCCTTCGACCACGATGCCGCTCTCGAATTCGAGCCGCGCTGGCTCGCCTTCCTTGATCTCGGTTTGTTTCCATCTTCCGATCGGCGAGCCGAAGCCGTCCTTGTGATAATCGCGACCGTGCCCGGCGATCTCCTTGTCGTGAAAGGCTAGCGCGGTCGGACCGGTCGTCCGCAGGTAAATCGGTTCGTCGTTAGGCCCGGTCAGTACCTCGGTGAAGGTGCCCGACACCTGCAGGCCGGAGTCGTATTCGCAGGTCGCGGTGTTGTTACTGTCGATTGCTTTCTGAATGCCTTCGCGGCCGCCAAGGCGGAAGGCCGTGCTGCTCGCAAACTGCTCGAGGACATCGGCAAGTTGCTTGAAATCCTTCGTCACAAAAAGCTGCGGCTGCTTCGTTGTGATGTCGAAGGCCGTCTCTGCCGCGCCTAACGAATATGGAATCTTCTTCACCTGCGGTTCGAGGCAGGAAACCGATTCGCCGATCGAGGAGAGCAACCCGGCGCCGTAAATTTTTGGGTTATCCATCGGCCCGATGAGTCCGTATTCGACCGTCCACCAATGGAGGCGCGAGAGTAGCGCCATCTCCGAAGGTTCGCCGAGATTCTTTTGACGTTCTTCGACCAACTTGGTGGCTTCGGCGAGTTCGTTAGGCTCGGGGTTCGGCAACTCCTTTAGAATCGAGAGATGGCGAATCGCTTCGTAAAGTTCGAAGTCCTTTTTCGACGACATCGCCTTCGCGCCG
Source organism: Chthoniobacterales bacterium (assembly GCA_036493915.1). GTDB lineage: Bacteria > Verrucomicrobiota > Verrucomicrobiia > Chthoniobacterales > UBA10450 > Palsa-1392. Next base: position 33,137 of record DASXPA010000100.1, read on the forward strand.
ACTTCGCCGAAGCGCTGCAGATAATCGGCATACTCTTGGTCGACGATGATCGGCGCGTGCCCCGCGGCTTCGTGAACGATGTCGGGCGCGGGGGTGTATTCGATGTGATTGATCTGCCGCATATCGCAGGCGATCACGAGCACGCGGTAAGCCTGGAATTCCATGAAAGCCGCCGGGGGAATGAAGCCGTCCACAGCGACGCAGCCCCAGCCGATCTTGCCGAGGATTTCATTCATCTCGTCGATACGCGGGATGCGGTCGAAGGAGATGCCAGTATCGAGCAGGCCCCGGAAGTAGAGTTTGTGGGCGTATTCCTTCAGGAAAAAAACGTTCTGCCGCATGATGAAACGCCAGACCGCGTGATCGACCGGGGTGTAATCGTCGTAGCGCTGATCAACCGCGAACTGGAGCAGATGTTTCGGGAGCGCGGCGACGGCGGCGTTGGTGGATTTGGTGATGTCCTTCATAAGCAGTTTCTGTTTTGAAAATCGAGTCGCGCCGCGCTCGGCGGCAGGCCGAGCTTAAACTAGGACCGATCGCGTCCCGGGCAAGTGCGGTGCCCGGAAGCTAACGAAGGTCCGAAGCTGAGTGTTCGCGTGCTGCTCGTAGCGATGAGACCTCGCGACAAACGCGAGGGAAAAGTATTCGTGCAAAAAAGTTGCATTAGGCTTTGTTGTCATGCATTAACAACATATGCGAAACGACGACGTTCAGGCGAAACTCGAAAAATGGGGCCTCTCCAAAGCCCAGGCCCAAGTCTATCTCGCCCTCGTCTCGCATCCGAAAACGCTCGGAGCCTCAGCCCTCGCTGCCGCGGCTGGCGTTCCCAGGCCAAGCGTTTACTCCGTCATCTCGTCGCTCGTCGACAAAGGCATGGTCCGAAACGGAGAAGGCTACGGAAGCCGATTTGCCGCGCTGCCTCCCGAGGAGGCTCTGCCCCACTTGATGGCGGCAGACAAAGAGCGCGTCGCGGAACGCGAAATTCTGACCGGCGAGCTGGTTCGAGGTCTCGGTTTGCTGGCGGGTCAGAAGGAGAAGTCATCGGGCACAAACCTCATCGAAGTGTTGCGTGATCCGCGCGCGGTTGAGGCGGGATTTCGAAAATTGCAGCGCGAAGCCACCAAGGAAGTCCACACCCTGGTCAAGGGGCCGTTCGTTTTGAAGAAGCTCAACCGCAAGGGCAACCCCGCCGAACAGGAAAGTCTGGGACGCGGCGTAAAACATCGGGCGATCTACGAGTCCGCCCTGCTCGCAGACGAAAATGTCGCGCCCTTTCTGGAAAACTGGATCGCGGCCGGCGAAGAAGCACGGTCGTTTGACGGCGAGCTTCCGCTCAAGCTGGTCCTGTTCGACAGCAAGACCGCCTGGGTGCCGCTCGAGACAAACGCCGTCCGCCATCCCGTTGTCACTGTTTTGATCCGGCATCATGCCTTGGGTCAGGCTCTGCGGCTCCTCTTCGACTACCTCTGGCAGGAATCGAAGCCCATCACCTTCGCGCGGAAGGGCACCCCAAAACGGAAAAAAAAGAGTCCGCGCGCCTCGAGCGGAAACTGAAAACCGCGCTCAGAAGGAGTTCATCCTCACGACCAAATTCGTTTTCCACCAGCACACCACCACCAACAAACAAACCGTCAACCTCAACAACCAACCATCGAAAACCGTATGAAAACCATCACGAAACTCATTGCGCTCGTCGCTGCGCCGTGCGCGCTCGGGTTCAATTCAACAAACGCCGCCGCCGCCTCGCGAGCCGACACCTCTGTCAACTCGACCAGACCGCTTTCCCGAACAGAAGCAGCTCCACTCAATTCCGCGCCGATGTATCAGATTTACGACATCGGCGTTGTCCAGGCGGGCGATACTGCCTCGCAGGGGCTGGGGGTATCGACCGGCGGAGTGGCGGTCGGGCGGTCCTTTGGAGGCAGCGGAACGCAGGCGTTTAGCTGGACCCTCGCCGGCGGCATCGTCGGGCTGCCCAACCTGGCTGGTCGCAACTACTGCGTGGGGAACAGCGCCAACGATACCGGCACCGTCGTCGGCACTGGAGCCCTCTCCTTTTCTGGCAGCGGCCGCCTTCCGCTCCTCTGGCAAAACGGCGTCGTTTCTCAGCTTCCGCTCCCCAACGGACAAACGCTGGGCGATGCGAATCATGTGAACGCTTCGGACGTCGCGGTCGGTTCGGTCAATTCGGGAACCAACCAACGTGCCGTGATCTACAGCGGCGGGAGCGCGTCAATCATCACCCAGACAACATCAGAAGGATCCTACTTTACGACCGCCTTTGGGATTAACGACTCGGGGCGAATCGTCGGCCCGGGAATCGATCCGAACAATGCGGCCCGGAATGTGGGCATGGTTTACGATATGGGAAGCGCGAACGCTTTCGAGGTTGGCGCGTTACCCGGCCAAAACGGCGCAATCGCTTTCGGCGTGAGCAACACCGGTTACGTCACCGGCGCGAGCATGATGAACCAGGGCGCGGGTCTGCCCTTCATCTGGTCAGACGCCGGCGGCATCGTCGCGATTCCGCTGGCCACGGGCACGAGCCAAGGCTCCGGTCGGGCGGTAAACTCCGGCGGCTGGGTCGTCGGCACCGATTCGTCTGCCTTTGCCATTCCATTCCTCTACGACGGCACAAACACCTACCGCCTCCAGGACCTCATTCCTGCGGACTCCGGTTGGGATTTGTCCATGAACACTTCGTCCTCGGCCCTCGGAGTCAGCGACAACGATGTCATCGTTGGCACAGGCGTCTTCAACGGCGACACGCACGCCTATGCAATGATCCCGACGTTTCAGCTCAACTCCGCCGTTTCCCGGAAGATGCACGGCGCTGCGGGCGCTTTCGATGTGCCCCTCTCGCTCTCAGGAAGTCCTAGTGTGGAATGCCGCAGCGGCGGTATGAACGGCGACTACACGCTCGTTTTTACCTTCAGCAACGATGTCGCGAGCGGCGATGCCAGCGTGACCTCAGGGACCGGCATGGTTTCTGGCAGTCCGATCTTCGCCGGCAAGACCCTGACGGTGAATCTGACTGGTGTGACCGATGTTCAGACGCTCACCGTCACCTTGAGCAATGTCACCGACAGCTTCACCCAAGTTGCGCCCGACACCGCCGTGAGCGTGAATATATTGATCGGCGACATCAACGCTGACGATATCGTCAACTCCAACGACATCAGCCTGGACAAAAGCCAGTCCGGCGCCGACGTAACCGAAGCAAACTTCCGCGCTGATGTGGTAGCCGATGGATCGATCAACACCACTGATATCAGCCTGGTAAAATCGCGCACCGGCCAATCCCTGCAGTAACCGCGACGCTCGCGGCCAATTTTGCATTCGAGACGGCGTCCCGGGCAATTCATGCCCGGGACTTTCCGTTTAGTGTTCCGTAGCAAGGGCCGGTCATGTTACGTTTGTCGCCAGATGCAAATCACCACCTCCTCGGCCTCGCCTTTTCCTCCCGGATTCCATTTTCATCCGTTTCGATTTTTGCTCGGGGTGATCGGAGTGATCGGCATCCTGATCACGATTGGCGCGTTGCTTTTCGGATTCGTTTCCATCCCGACCAATTCCGTCGGCGTGAAGCTGCGCTTTGGCGCTTATCACAGCACGGAAGGTCCGGGGCTGGCTTACGCGATACCGTATGTCGACGAGATTACGATTGTGCCGACGCAGCGCTTGTTGAAGCTCGAGTTCGGTTTTACCACCCCAAATTCAACGAACGAGTTTCAAGGTGACTCCGAACCAGAGAACACCGAGACGATGATCACGGGCGACCTCAATACCGCGCTCGTGCCGTGGGTCGTGCAATACCGAATCACCGATCCGAAGCAGTATCTCTTCGGCGCGCGCGAGCCGGAGCAGACCTTGCGCGATCTTTCGGAAAGTGTGATGCGCGAAGTGATCGGCGATCGCACCGTGGACGAGGTGCTCACGATCGGGCGGCACGATATCGAAACGGCGACGCTCGATCGTCTCGCGAAGTCGTCGTCGGAATACGGGCTCGGTCTGCAAATTCAGCAGGTCCAGCTCGCGACCGTGCGGCCGCCGCCGGCGGTGCAGGCGGCTTTCAATGAAGTGAATCAGGCGCAGCAGGAAAAGCAGACTGCGATCAATCAGGCGTGGGCAGTTTACAATGACGCGGTGCCAAACGCGCGCGGCCAGGCGAAAGAGCGGACGAAACAGGCGGAGGCGTACGCCTTCCGACGGGTGAATCAGGCGAAAGGCGACACCGAAAAATTCACCCTGCTGCTAAACGAATATGTGAAGGCTCCGGAGATCACGCGACGCCGCCTTTATTTCGAATCGATGCAATCGATCCTGCCGAAGCTCGATCGTAAAGTGATCGTCGATGACAGCGTGAAGGGAATATTGCAGACGCTGCCATTACGTCCGGAGTCGAGCGCCGCTCCCGCGCCGTCGCCCTAACGATGAAGAACTGTCGTGCTCTCACACTTTCTCATCCTGAGCGGAGCGAAGGACCTCGCGAGCCACGCGCAACGTCGCTCAATAGCGAAGCCCCGGGATTACCCATGAGATCCTTCGCTGCACTCAGGATGACAGCGCTTCTTTAAAACTGCCCTCTTTCAACCATGCCTAACGAACCAAGCATTTATCGCCGGCAATTCTCCACGCGCTTCGTCAGCTTTATGCAAAATCCCGTGCTCGCGATCATTGGACTCATCTTTCTTCTCACCGCGCTGAAATGGGGCGCGCTTCTTTTCATCGTGCCCCAATACCAGACCGCGCTCGTCACCCGTTTCGGCAAAGCGATTCGGGTCGAGACGACGCCGGGGTTGAAGTTCAAACTCCCCTTCATCGATTCCGTCCACCGTTTCGACAACCGCATCCTCGCCTGGGACGGTCCGCCGACGGAGACGCCGACGAAGGACAAGCTCTATCTCATCGTCGATTGCTTTGCGCGTTGGCGGATCAGCGATCCCCTTCTCTATTACAACCGCCTCAATGACGAGCGTAGCGCTCTCTCGCGCCTCGACGACATCCTCGGGAGCGAGACGCGCACCGCGGTCGCATCGCACGACCTCGTCGAGATCGTCCGGGTAACGAAAGGGAGAAAGCCGTTGCGCGATCAGGAGCTGGAAAAAAGCGGCACCGTCCTGCCCAGCGATCTGCCGCAAATCGAGCTCGGGCGCAGCGCGATCGAGCAGCAAATTACGGAGCGCGCCCGGCAGAAGATCGAAGGCTTCGGGATTGAGCTGCTCGACGAGCGCTTCAAGCGAAGCAAGTACAACCCTGCGGTCGAAGAAAAAATCATCGAGCGCATGACAAGCGAACGACACCAGATCGCCTCGAAGTTTCGCTCCGAAGGGCGTGGTGAGGCCGCCAACATTAATGGCCAAAAAGAAAGCGACGTCGCCTCGATTCAATCGGCGGCAACGCGCGATGCGCTGAAAATCGAAGGCGAAGCGGATGCGGAAGCGGCTCGCATCTACACCGCCGCCTATAGCTCGCCGGAAGCGAAGGAGCTTTATTCTTTCAACCGAAGCCTGGAAGTGGCGGGAGCCGCCTTCGCGCACGACACCACGGCGGTGCTCTCGACCGAGAGCGAAATTGCCTCTTTGCTTAAGGGGATCCGATCGACTGCTCCCGCTGCCTCTCCGGCGCCCGCACGCTAGTTTGCACGCTCGATCCTTTGCGCGGAGCTTGTCCCCTCGCCGTTCATGAGCTCTGATCCGATTAAAGTCGACCGTGTGACCACCGACTCGAAGGTGTTCGCTTTCACGCGGTGGGACGCGTTGCCGGCTCTCGCGGGCTTTTTTCACCTGGCGTTTTTCTTCGCCCTTTTCTTCCTCTATCCGCACACGCCGCTGTGGATCATGCTCATCCTCGGCTTCATTTACGCGTTGATGATCAACGCGAACATCAACGGCGTGGCGCACAATTTTATCCACAATCCGTTTTTCCGCTGGCCATTGCTCAATCGGCTTTTCGGCGTCGTCGAGTCGGTCGCCTGCTGTTTTTCGCAGACCTATTACGACGTCGTGCATCTGCAGCATCACAAAGGAAACAGCGACCGCAAAGGGGCCGACGGCGAGACGGTCGATTGGCTTTCAATTTATCGTCATGGCCACGATGACGAGCCGGAAAATCCGTGGAGCTATGTTTTCCTCAGCTTCTTCCGCGACAACCCCGCGGCGATTAAACGCGAGCTGCGCAAGCGCGGCCCGAGCGAAGTGCGATGGGGAAATGTCGAATTGGCAGCGGTCGTCATCACGCTGCTCGTCCTGTTCTTTTTTAACTGGCGTTACGTGGTTTTCTTTTTCCTTCCGCTCTTTTACCTCGGCCACTGCTTCAGTTATCTGAACGGCTACTTCCGGCATTTCGGCGCGAATCCCGATAAACCGATCGCCTGGGGCGTGAGCAGTTACGGCAAAATTTACAACTGGCTCTTCTTCTACAACGGCTATCACGCCGAGCATCATTTCCGACCAAAGGTGCACTGGACGAAGATGGAAGAATTCCATGAACAAATCTCGCAACTCCAGCATGTGGAAGGCGTGCGCGTGATTGAGCACGCGCATATGCTCGGTTTTCTCGATCCGAATTTGCCGCGAAGGAAGCGGAGCGGCGATCCGGCGACGGCGTAAGGATTAGATCGGCCTGAGCAAGTTATGCCCGGTCATCTCCGACGCTTGTGGCAAACCAAGCAGGAAGAGCAACGTCGGCGCGATGTCGGCGAGGATGCCCTTCTCGAGGCGGAAGTTTTTCGCGTCCTCGGCAACGTAAATCAATTGCACCAGGTTCGTAGTGTGGGCGGTGTTCGGTGAGCCATCAGCGTTGCGCATCTGTTCGCAATTTCCGTGGTCCGCGGTGAGGAGCAGTTTTCCGCCTAACGAAAGGGCGGCGGAAACAAGCCGCGCCACGCAAGCATCAATTGTCTCGACCGCCTTTACTCCCGCCTCGACGACGCCGGTGTGTCCGACCATGTCGGGGTTGGCGTAGTTCAGAATAACGAGATCATATTGCGCGAGACGACTGAGAACTTCATCAGTCACCTGCACCGCGCTCATCTCCGGCTGCAAATCGTAGGTGGCGACTTTCGGCGACGGGATGATTTTTCGATCCTCGCCTGGCCACGCTTCTTCTACGCCGCCGTTAAAGAAATAAGTAACGTGCGGATACTTCTCCGTCTCGGCGATCCGCAGTTGCTTCTTGCCCGCGGCGCTCGCGACTTCGCCGAGAATATGCTCGAGCGGCTGCGGACCGAAGGCGACCGGACAATCGTAGGTCTTATCGTATTCGGTGAGGGTGACGTAACGCACGCGCGGCCACGATTCGCGATTGAAGCCGTCGAAGTTCGGCAGCAGAAACGCCTGAGAAAGTTGCCGTGCGCGATCGGCGCGGAAGTTAAAAAAGAGCACGGTGTCGCCGTCGTGAATTCGTTGTTCGTTAGGCTGGGCAAAGATTAGCGGTGGCATGAACTCGTCCGTTTTCCCGGCGGCATAATGTCGACTGACGGCCGCAGAGGGCGTATCCCGACAAATCTCGCCGCGCCCCAGGACGATTGCGTCCCAAGCTTGCTTCGTCCGGTCCCACCGCCGGTCGCGATCCATTGCGAAGTAGCGGCCGACGACGGTGATAATCCGCGCACCGCTCGACGCAAGCTGCGCCGTACAAGTTGTTAGGTAATCGACGCCTCCTGTGGGCGAAGCGTCACGGCCGTCCGTGATGGCATGGACAAGAATCTGCTCAACGCCGACGTCTTTCGCCGCGTTGGCGAGGGCGATGAGATGACGATAATGGCTATGAACTCCGCCATCGGAGACCAGACCAATGAAATGGAGACGGCTCGCGCGCGCCTGCGCGAAAGCGGTCTGCAAAACGTCGTTTCGCCTCAGTTCGCCCTCTGCAATCGCTTTGTTGATCCGGGTGAGATCCTGATAAACGATCCTGCCCGCGCCGATGTTCAGATGTCCGACTTCGGAGTTTCCCATCTGGCCATCTGGCAGTCCCACGTCGCGCCCGCTCGCGCTTAATGTCGAGTGCGGATAGCTCTCCAATAGTCGGTCGTGAAACGGCGTGCGCGCGAGCAAAGTGGCGTCGCCATTTTTCTCGCGCCCGGCGCTGCCGCCCGGGTTGATTCCCCAGCCGTCGCGAATTACCAGGAGCACCGGTTTGGCCATAGAGCGCATTGTGTCAACGAGAACCGGAGCGCTCAAGCGGTTTCCCACGGCTGCGGGATTGACAACTGCGCGCCGCATCGCTCAATCGAAGTGATGCGATGGCGCAACCAAATCCTGGCGCTGCTTTGCCTAACGACTTTTCTCGCGCTCGGGGTGCTCTATTTTCGGCACTGGGTGGTGCAAAAGCCGTTCGGCATTGTCCTTTTCGTCGGAGAAGGATTAACGCCCGCCCGGATCGCCGAAACGCGGCTTTATACCGGCGGCGCAAATGCAAAACTGGCGATCGAATCGCTGCCGGCGATGGCTTTGCTCTCGAACTACTCTGCGGACTTCGCGGTCGCCGACGAGGGCGCGGCGGCCACCGCGATGGCGACCGGAGCGAAAGTTAACAATTCAAACACGGGAAGAGCCGCTAACAGATCCCCGCTAAAGACGATCATTGATCTCGCCTACGAGAAGGGGCGCGCGATCGGACTCGTAACCAATGCGCGCCTAACGAATCCGACGGTGGCAGCCTTCTACGCACAAGGTAAAACTCGGCCGGAGGAGATCGCGCGACAGTTCGTCGACAGCAGGAAAATCGATATCGCGCTTGGCGGCGGGGGCTCCGAATTTCTGCCGGAGTCGAAAGGGGGTCAGCGCCGCGACGGACGCGATCTGATTCTCGAGTCGCGGCGCAATGGTTTCGAGATCGTGCGGACGAAAGCGGAGCTGGAAAATATCCCACGCTGGAGGCGGCCCCGATTGCTGGGGTTATTCAACAGCGGGAAAATGGCTTACGCAAATCAGATCGCCGCCGGGAGCGAACAGCCCGCTCTGTCTGACATGACTCGGCGCGCGATTGAACTGCTGCAATGGAATGCAGGCGGCTATTTGCTGATCGTCGACGCAGGTTTGATGGCCGAAGCAGCGCGGCAAAATGAAGGCGAGATGACGCTCGCCGAAACGCGGGAACTGGATCGGGCGGTCGCGATCGCGCGCAGTTACACGGGGAAGAATTCTACGATTCTGGTTGCAGGCAATTTTGGGATTGGCGGTCTCGCGCTGAACGGATCGCCCTTTCGCGGCGATAGCGGCATTGCGGTGTTAGGCGTGAATGCAGCTGGTGAACCCGCATTAACGTGGGCAACCGGTCCCAACGGACCGAGCGGGGGAAACGGCGTGGCAAAGCCAGACACGCCTGAACAGGCTGCCGTAAGAGGGCAATTTCAAAATTCGACCCTCAGCGAGGAGCCGGCTGCGGTTTACGCTCCGAGCGCCCGCTGCACAGTCGGCGACGTTCTTGCCGTGGGCCGCGGTCCAGGGAGCGAGGCCTTGCACGGCTTTCTCGACAACACCGTCATTTTCAAAATTATTCGGGATCAGCTTTGAAGAGGAAAAAAGAAGCCGTCATGATCATCTTATTCACTTTTTTCAGCTCGCCAGAACTCGCATAGAGTCCGCGCGCCCCCCAGGTGGAGATCGGTGAAGCTGGTATCAAAGAGGGCGAGATTGCCGGAGCCAGCTCCGAAATTGACCTTACGCGGCCGTGGCATGGCGAAGTCGGAAACAGCCGGAGTGACGAAGAGCCCAAACGCGGCAATGCGGCCCGGTTCTTTTTTGTTGAGATTCAGCCTCACGTATTTTGCTTCGCTCAGGTCGATCTTTGCCGTGACCGTGCCATAAGCGATCGCGCGTTGTTGGACTTGATGCCATTCCGGGCTGTCTCCGGCAATCCAGAGAAGATCTACTGCTTCTTGAAGTGCGATCCTTCCATGTCGCGCTTTGGGTCGGTTACGGTCGAGCTCGACAAGCCGTTATGGATCACGGAGTTCAACTTCGTCGTTATTTCGCCGAGAGGTCCGAAGCTGCCTTGCGCAGAGAACGCAGGTCCGGCGCAGCCGGAGCGGATTCACTCAGTTCTGCGCGACAAGCGTCGTCGATGCAGCACGATACTTATGCGCTCCGGCAAACGCGTAATAGGGAATGTACCAACGTGAACTAAGGTCGCTGCTGCGATAAGCCATCCAGTTTATGGTTGGATCCAGGATGTAAGTACCGTTGCTGGTCTCCCACTCCACCCATGCATGCGTCGACCGGCTGCTTGGAGTGCGGCGGCCAATGATCAACCTAAAATGGGAGGCGCCACAAGCCTTCATCCTTTCATAAAGGGCGACAGCCTTCGCTTTGCAATCTGCGGGCGCTCCGGATTCGGTTTCTGCTGGCGTCTTCCAGACACGGGTGAATCCGTAGGGGATCGAACGCAGATCGCCAATCCAATGATTGACCAAGCGCAAGGAGACTTCGTCGCCGCTTTGATGAAAGGTGGAAAGCAGCACTGGGCGAATTCGGCTCATTTGGCGATCGTAAGGAGTCGATTTTACGCTCAGCAGAAGTGGCTCGGCATAGGAAGAGATGCAGGAGAAGCAGATGAGCGCGATCAAAACAAAGAAGAGCCGTTTCAGGAAGAAGGGATTAATGCTCACACAAATCATACGCTCTATGATTGCTGTAAGCAGAGGTCGTACCACCTCTCCGGAAGGGGGTTCCCGCTCTGAAAGGTGTCCCACCTGGGCGAACGCTGACTTCGCCGAGGCGCGAAACGCGACCGAATTCAGGAATTCAAAGAGACACCGCAGCCACGATGCAATTCCCTTTCAGCACAACGACGGCGCTTGAGTAAGTGCCGGGCGCCGGCTGCCGGTTTGACCTGTGCATGTCGCGAAATGTCGAGGGTAATGGGGCGCTACGCCGTGCGCGCCCGGCTTCGCTGATTTGCTGGGAGCCGTTGGCTTACCGACTCCTCACTCTGCTGCTCCCACCGAGGGACGACTTCCTACCAAAGGCCTTCTCAAGCGTGCTGATTTTTTTCGGGCCAACGCAGAACGGCGTTGCATCTCCGTCCGAAAAATATGCGAATGGCGGTGGGGCCCGATCCGGAATGGGAAAATCGTCGCCCACCTCCTGCGAAAGGACAGCGTTTCTCGCTGCGACAGGCCTTCAGCGACCTTGTGAGCTTTGTTAAGGTTTTCCGTGTAGAGATTATTAGGCGGCTGTGCCCATTACATCAGCGTCCCAGGATACGCTTAGCTGACAGTATATGATCGGAAGGGACGCGGCGTCAGAAGGCTCCCATAAAGCAGATCAGGCGGGCGGCATTGCTGCCGCCCGCCTGTCGCAAGGCAGTTTAAGATGTTGTTCTACTAGACCCTGATTAGAATTTCTTCGTCAGGCTCACGTAGTAGTAGCGATTACGAATCGAGTAGAGCGAAGTATCGTAGTTGTCGTTGAACGCGCCTAACACGGTCGGGGGCGTACGATCGAACATGTTGTTGACGCCAACCGTGAGCGTTGTGTCCCACAGAATGCGCTCCCAGATGCTGGCAGATGGTTCGGCGGTCGTTGGCTGCTGGACCATGCCTTTGCCATCCTTCGCGTCTTTCGAATAGGCTTCCGGAGCAGCCTCCACGGGAGCAGGGTGCGCGAAGGTGTAGCTCAACTGCGCATCGGTAGTCCAGTAGCTGCTTACGCGACGATGCAGGATGAAGTTCGGATTCGTGTCGGTGCCGGGATTACCGGGGACCAAATCCTGAGAGATTCCGTTTCTCTCGGAAATGAAGTTGGGATCATCCTCGTAATCGCCAATGTAGTTCTCGGTCGCGACCAAGTCGAAACCCTTCCACTCCCACTCCGCGCGGAGAAAACCCTTGTTAAAGGGAATCGCACCTGGAGCCAGCGGGAGCGTGCCATTGTTATAGTTCCCAAGGTAGTTGATGAAGCCAGCCCCGGGAGTGGGTTCGATCTTGTAGGTGATGAAGTGGTTCAGACCAGCTGATACCGTGAAGGTGCCAAGATTCTGCGTCGGGATCTGATAAATCCCCGTGAAATCGAGGCCCTGGACATTGCGCCGACCGGCGTTGCCGAAGCCGGAATCGATCGCCAGCAGGTTCCCTTGCGCGTCACGAGTGATGCCAAGTGCAGGACCACCAGGTCCAAGATCGCTGCCCCCGCCGAACCCGTCAGGGTCTACTACGCCCTGGGTGAGAAGGACCTGAGCGAAGGAGGCCGCGTCGATGATGAGGCCGGTGGTGAACAGCTGATAGTAATCAGCCGTCAAGGTGAGACCACGCACGTAGCTGGGTGAATAAACAATGCCGGCGGTGTAAGAGTCTGTTCTTTCTGGGCTGAGACCGGTATTGCCGCCTTCAAACACACCCAGGGGCGGCTGAAGAACGGTGCCCTTCACCGGGTCGAAGAGTTGTGGGAAATCCTGGATAACCGGCTGAAAGAGCTGAGTTGGGCTCGGCGCCAGGAAGGATTGAGACGCTGTGGCTCGCAAAGTCACATCCGCGATCGGCTGATAGCGAATCGAGAGACGCGGGCTGCCTCCGAAGTCTTCTTCGGGATTCGAGTTATCGAAGGTCGCATCGGGCTTTTTTACAAGGTTATCGGAATCCGTGAAGTTTTCATAGCGCCATGCCAGGCCCAACTCGAAGGAGCGGACGCCGGGGATGTTCATCGTCGAGGTGACGATCGGTATGCTTAACTCGGCAAAGACGGAATCGACGGCTTGGGTCGTTTTGCTATCCGCTCCACCATTAAAGCCGAGCTGATCGTTCTGTCCCTGAATCTCGTCGGCAATCGTTTGCAGCCGAACTTCCCGGTGCTCGTAGCCGGCGGCGATATCGATGCCGCCGTTGTAGAGGTTCGGGAAGAGATGCGCGTTGAACTTCGCATCAACCAAGTAGGAGCGATCAAGAAACTGCGTCGTCGCGATGAATGACGCCGCCTTAGCCGAGGCATTGTTATTGTATTGCGCCGTGCCAATCGAGACACCCGTCCGATATTCGGGGGCCGTCGGGTCGGTGTTGTTGAAGATCGGCGCGGTTCCGATAGTCGGTGCAAATTGCCCGATAAAGATATTGAACTCATTGTCTAAAATCCCCTGATCGATGCCGCTTTCCGTGGCGTCGCCGCTATCGGTTTCCACTTCGTCGAATCGGTCATAGACAAAACCGGAGTCGTAACCGAAGTGACTAATGAAGGCATTATCCTTGAAGTTCAGGTCGCCTCGGACGCCGGCGATGTAGTGCCAGGCATTCTTCTCGAAGAAGGAGCGGCGGTTGCCGAGTTCCTGCTGGAGTCGATATCGGACCTCGGTGACGTCGCCGCCGAAAGGGTTGAACTGGTTATTTTGCACCAGAATGAGGTCTCCTGTAGTTGGGTCAGGATTCCCGTCGGCATCAAATGACTTAGGAAATCTGGTGCTACCGGTAAACTGGTTGATCGCGAACGGAGCACCGGCCAAGCCGTTGTCCTGGGTAAGATGGCTGAACATGACATTGCCATAGAGCTCGACGGCGTCACCGAATACTTTGTAAGTGCCAGCGACATAATAGTCGAACCGCTCCTGCCCGGGAATGGCGGGGGTCGTGGAACGGAAGTTGTATCTGGATGGATCGTTTGCAACAAATGGACGATAGTCACTGAGGCTGCTCCCAACAGTCGACAGATCGGTAAGAACAAGCTGTTGTCCGGAGACCACGATATGGCCCGCAAAGGTGGGGCTATTGGTGTTCACGCCGCCCAAGCCCAAACCGGTGGGATCGTTGGATGTGTCGCCCGTCGAGGAGATCAAACGGTCGGCTGATTTAATGGTGGCGCGGGAATAATATTCGCCAGCCGCCGCGATAGCGACCTTGCCATCAAGACCGGTGATGCCACCGCGAAGATAGACCTGGCGCACGTGGGCGTCGTCGTCGGTGGTGTTGCCATAGAGGAGATAGAGCTCACCGCCTTGATAAGGAGCTTCCCCAGGCGAGTCGAGCATGATGAAGTTGACCACACCGGCGACAGCGTCAGAACCGTAAATCGATCCAGCACCGTCCTTCAGAATCTCCGTGCGGGAGAGGGCGCCGATGCCGATCAAGTTAATATCGGAGAAATCAAAAGCCCGACGACCATTGAAAAGAGTGAGCGTATTGGCAGTGCCGACGGCGCGCAGGTTGACCTGGGCCGTTCCATCACCACCATTGGAGTCGTTTTCGGTCGTGGTGTTACCGACGAAAGACGGCAACTGGCGCAGGCCCTCCGCCGGAGTCTGAGCACCTTGCTTGGTGAGCGTCTCGGCGGTGTAGACGGTGACGGGCAAAGCCGACTCGGTTTCCGCCGTCGGAATGTAGGAACCAGTAACGATGATGCGCTCTGCGGTAGCCGTACCCTGCTCTTGGTTCGGGCCCGTCACAGCGCCCGCCGCGGATTGGACCGGGGCGTTGGGAACGCTGGCTGGTGCGGGCGTCGGATCCTGAGCGAAAGCGCTCGATGCGATTAGAAATGGAATTCCGACGCCGACCGCGAGGGCCGTGCGAACGAAACCCAACTTCGTGAATACAGTTCTGTTCATTTGTTTCTCCATTGGTTTGGTTAGGTTTGGCGGTGAGGATTAAAGAAGAAATTGGGCC
>DASXPA010000101.1:0-7059 GCA_036493915.1 Chthoniobacterales bacterium
GCAGTCTCCGCCGCAATTGGCCGCAGCGCAATGCACGCCGTTGTTGCAGCCGGGTCGGCGACCCCGGGCAGGGCCTGACTATTGTCGATGGGGGCGCCGATCCCGGCAGGCCTGACAAACCTGCCAGCAGGAGCGCGGCGCCCCTTTCATAACGCGTGGCAGTTCTTAAATGTTTAACGCGTAAGCCGGCCGCATTGGCTTACCGCGCGATCAATTTGCTGAAGTGGCTCTTTTTGCCGCCGGCTGTTCGGTCTTGATGCAGAAAGGCGAGCTTCTCTTTCTCGAACTTATCGAAGAACTCTTCCCAGGTGATCTTTTCGAGCGAGTCCGCGCCGGAGTAACCGGGGAAATCAATCCGCAGAATGCCCGATTCGTGTCCCTTGCCGACGGTGGAACGAACAGTCGCCGGATGGCCCCCGCGATCTTCCACCCACTCGCGGATCGTATCGTGATCAGTCGTGACGTTGCCTTCGTGATCGGAAGTACCATTGTGGCTCCGGCTATGTTTACTCGACTTAGCCGATCGGCTGCGGGAAGAGGTGTGCTTCCGGCTCGCGCTACGCGTTTTCGTGTCGCTCCCTTTCGCCTTGCTCGAACCTGAGCCGCCGTCGTTTCCGTGATCGTGGATCGCTTCGAGCAGGGTCTTGCGTTTCTTGTGCTGCTTCTCGTAACGCTCGATTTCTTTCACCTCAGCGCGGGTAAGAGAACGGAGCGCGCGCTCGACCTGCGGAACGGTCTTGTGCTGGTAATTCTTGATCGGCAGATCCCGATCGGGCGATTTGCCTGTGCGATCCTTTCGCTTCTCCGCCTTGGTCTCGCCATATTGCGCTCGCTGTTTGTTCACGATGCGCGCGGCGACTTCTTCCTCGCGGCCTTTGTAACGCCCCTCCTCCTCAAGCTCGCGTTCCAGTTCCTTGTATTCCCGTTCTCGTTTTTTGTTTGCTCCTCTTGGCATATCTACAAGAAAGCTCCTCGGCGCCCGATCAGTTTTGAGGTTGGCGCCTGAAAATCGCGGCCGGCTGCGACTGGGTTCGTCCTAGGAAATCCTCCTATCCTGAGCACCATATTGAACCACTGAGATATCAGCTCCAACTTCCCCTTCCAAAATTTCAAGCCAAGGAAGCCGACGAAGTCGGCTGGACGCCGGATGGAATACTCGGCAAGCGCGATCCCGCGACCATTATGCTGACGCGATTGTCGGCTCTAACTAACGAACAAAGGCGCCGGCCTGTGGCGACTAGGATTTTCTCCTAACGAACCTTCCGGCCTCCGTCCCATTGTATTCGTCTGCCTGGCTTGTTGTATTACCGCGCCGATGAGTAAACACGTTGCTCTGGATGAGAAGCTGGCGGTCCTTCAGGACTGCGACGCGCATCGCAAATGGTATTCACTCGACGATCAGCGCGTCTGCATTCTATGCGAACGGCCAATCACCGGTCGGATGGTCGATGTGCGGGAGAGTCGGCCGGGCGTTTACCATTTGCATTGTCCGACACCGGGATGTCCGGGAACGCCGCGGGACTGGTTTTACCATGGGGCGACACGATTGCGTCGCCCCCAAGTCATCAAGAGTCGGGCGCCAATACTCCAGTTTGGAGGGTCCCATGCCTAACAAGAAGGAGACTCAACACCGCGCTGCTGCCACCCAGGACAAGAAGGCGACGTCTTCTTATCGTTGTCCGATGTGCGGCGAAAGCGTCGATGGAAGTAACTACGACGCCTTTCGTCTCCATCACGACCACGTTCTCCATCCCAGTCGGTTCCATTTCAGGAACTCTTCCACGACGGCAGGTGCCGCGACGCAGAACGGGATGTAGCGAAGCGCGCGCTTAGCTTCTTAGTTCAACCGGTGAGCTCGAGCCAGTTATCAGTGATCCGATAAAAAACTGAAGGCTCGAGATCAATCGGTGCCACCTGGTAATGCTCCTGCAGCTCGTGCGCCGCATCCTTTCCGAGAATGTCGGGGGTAAGCGCATGCTCGGCGGCGGCCTCGAGCAGAATCTTTTCCGCGGCCGCGCGATCAGCCTGATAGGTGATGGGAATGTGAATCTCTTCCCAGACATAGGGAAAATCGCGCGTGTAGTTAGAGACCGGCTCGTCGAAAATCTGGCTGTTACTCACCGTCACGATCCGCCCGGTAAACTGCCGGCTTTGCACCCACATCGCCGGGTCGGCGCTTTGCACGGCCGGGGGCTGACCCATTTCCATAATCGTCGTCTGGATAAACCCAAGCGCGATGACGTCCCCGCGCACTCCGCCCATCGTGATGCGATCGCCGACGCTGAAACTCTTCCCGCGCAGGATGACGACGTAGCCGGCGAGAGCAGTGATAACCTTTTGTAGAGCGAAAGCGAGCCCGGCCGAGACGAGACCGAGCGCGGTCGTTAGGCGGGTCGGATGGTCGAACCAGATCGAGAGGACGCCGAGAACCATGAGGGCAGCGGTGACAATGCTGATGCCCTGATGCGTCCAAAAGCGCGCCCGCCGCGCCTTCCAATCGCCCCGAACGAAAAGGCGGGTAATGCCGCGAAGAATCCAGCGCAGAACGATGACGGCAAGAATGAAGGCGAGCGTAAGCGGAAGCTTGCGTTCGTTCTCCGGATTGAAGCCGACGAATTTTATTCCGAAAGCGTCCATCTCATTTCTAAACGCCGCTCTCCTCTTAAGCGGTCGCTTGGGGCGCCAGCGACGATCTCTTTGCGTGACTCGCTCGTTTGGATTTGCGCTCGGAATCTGGATTGCGTTCTTCGCGCTTTACCTCATGTGCGCGGCGCAGCTTTCCTCGGCGGAACTTTGTCTCGGGGCGATCGTGGCCGCGACGGCCACGGCTTTTCTCCTCGTCGTCCGGCATCACAGCTCGCACCACTTTCGGATGAACGCGCGATGGTTAGGCAGGTTGCGCGCTGTTCCGCTGCAGATGCTCATCGATGGCATGATCGTCTTTCGCGCGATCCTGCGACGGCCGGCGCTGGCGCGTGGGAGCGGTCGATTCCAAGCTCGCGAATTCCATGCCGGAAACGAGCACCCGGCGGCGCGGACACGACGCGCTCTGGTGACGATCGGCATCTCCTGCGCGCCTAACACTTTTGTTCTGGGCACGACTGAGACTGAGGAGCAACTCCTGGTGCATCAGCTCGCGCCTAAGCCGCCGGAGAAACCAGGCGACCCGGAGTGGCCTTTATGAATATCTGGCTCTGGAGCGCACTCGGACTGGTGCTCGGATTCGTGCCCTGCGGCTGGGTGATAACGCGGGCGAGAATGATGGGCAGTCTGGTCGCCTTGCAGATGGCGGCCGGAATTTGCACGCTTGTCCTGCTCCTGATCGCTCAGGGACTGCACCGGCCTTCCTTTCTCGACATCCCGCTGGCCTTTGTCCTTCTGACTTATCCCGCGACGTTACTCTTCGCCCATTTTTTCGAGCGCTGGCTATGACTATCTCGTCGCTCATCGTAGCTATCCTTTTAATCATGGCCGTCGCGGTCGAGTGGCTCTGTCTCTTTGGGTTACTTGTCATGCGTAACCCATACGACAGGCTTCATGCCATCGCGCCGGCCAGCATTCTTCCACCGCTCTTTGTCGCTGCAGCTGTCTTAGTTGCGAATGGCTTTTCCGCGAGTGGCTTTAAAGTCATCGCGGTTGCGCTTGTCCTCATCGTGAGCGGTCCGCTCCTCACCCACGCGATCGCCCGCGCGGCGCGGATTCGTGAGACCGGCGAGATTGCGCTTCGCGACTAACAACCGATGTTTGCACTTCAGCTCACTCTCTTCGCTCTTGTCGCCCTCGGCGGCACAGTCACAGTCCTCACTCGCAATCTCCGTCGGCAAGCGTTGCTCTTTAGTCTTTACGGCATGCTCTTGACGATATTGTTCGTCGTTCTCCAGTCACCCGATGTAGCACTCTCAGAACTAACTGTGGGCGCGGCCGCGCTACCTTTGATGTTACTCGTCGCGATCAACAGCGCGGATCATTCCGAAAAGAAATGAGCGCGCTCGGGCGGACAATCATGATCTGGATCAGCGCCGTCGGGATTGCCATCCTTCTGGCACGCGGCATTTCTGGTCTGCCCGGTTTTGGAAACTATCCCGGGCCGTATGGCGACATGATTAATCACCTTGCGCCCTACGAAAGGCAGGTGACCAATGCTGTCTCCGCGGTCAATTTTGATTACCGCGCCCTCGATACCCTTGGGGAAGAGTTTATGCTCTTCGCTGCCGTCTCCGGGCTTGTGCTCCTCCTCCGCGGCAAACGCGGTGAGGCGATCTCTGCGCCGCCGCTGGCTGAGCGCGATCGTCCGCCCAAACCGCGCAGTGCCGCCGTGCATTGGATGAGTTTCGGCTTCGCGGGTGCGTTGATTCTTTTCGGATTCTACATGGTGCTGCACGGCCACCTAACGCCGGGTGGCGGTTTTCAGGGAGGCGCGATTCTGGGGACGGCGACGTTGCTCGTTTATCTGGCGACGGATTACAGCGTTTACCGCAAGAGTCTTCCTAAGACGGCAGACGAATTTATCGAGTCAGCCGGCGCGGCTATCTATGTGCTCGTAGGGTTGGCGGCGCTTCTGCAGGGTGGCGCGTTTCTGCAAAACGTTTTGTCGCTCGGCCAGCGCGGCCAATTCTTTTCCGGCGGCGCCATTCCGGTGATCAATTTCGCCGTCGGCCTCGAAGTAGCGGGAGGTTTCGCGCTCCTCTTCGCGGAATTCCTGGAAGAAACTCGCGAGGAAAAACCGGGCGAGAAGAAGGGATGAACTTTGTCCCTTACGCCGTCGCGGCCTGGCTCTTCATCGTCGGTCTCTATGCGATCGTGACGAGCCGTGATCTCATCCAGATAATCGTCTGTCTCGGCGTCATGCAGTCATCGACTTATCTGATCATTCTCTCGGTCGGTTATCGCACCGGGGCGAGCGCGCCCATCTTTGTTCAAAGCGAAGCGCCGCCCGGCACGCCTGCCGTCGATCCAGTAGGCCATGCGCTTGTTCTTACTGATATCGTGGTCGGCGCAACGGTCATGGCGTTGTTGCTCGCGCTCGCCATCCAGGTGCATAAACGGCGCGGCACGCTCGATCCGCACAAGCTGCGACCGATGCACGACTAACCGATGCAACAACTCGCTCCACTTCCCATTGTCCTGCCGTTGCTCGTCGCAGCGTTCCTTGCCTGCACCTCCAAACTCCTCCCGCGCATCCTCGCGGATCTGCTCGCGATTTCGACGGCGATCGCGGCGACGGTAATAACATGTCTGCTCCTGCACGCGGCCGCGGCTGGCACGGTCCTTTACTGGTTAGGCAACTGGACACCGCGCCACGGGATCGCCATAGGCATCGCCCTGACGATCGATCCGATCGGCGCCGGGATTGCCGCGCTAACCGCACTTCTCGTGACCGCGGCGCTTGTCTTTGCCTGGCACTATTTCGATTCCGTCGGGACGCTTTTCCAAACACTCATGCTCATCTTTCTCGGAGCGATGATCGGTTTTTCCCTGAGCGGCGATATCTTCACCCTTTTTGTTTTTTTCGAACTGATGAGCGTGGTCGCCTTCGCCCTCACCGCGCATAAAATCGAGGCCTCCTCGATTGAGGGCGCGCTTAACTTTGCCATTACGAACACGATCGGCGCCTTTAGCGTACTCTGGGGCATCGCGCTTCTCTACGGCCGGACCGGTGCGCTCAATCTTGCGCAAATCAGCCGCGCGCTCCGTACCGCCCAACCTGACGGTTTGGTCCTGATGGCGTTCGCCCTGATTGCCTGCGGCTTTCTCATCAAAGCCGCCATTCTGCCGTTTCATTTCTGGCTCGCGGATGCACACGCGGTCGCGCCGACGCCGGTCTGCGTGCTCTTTTCCGGAGTCATGGTGGAGCTCGGTATCTACGGCGTCTTGCGAGTTTACTGGACAGTCTTTGCGCCCTCGATGCACTCGCACGACTCGCAGCTGCGCGTGCTCTTCATCGTGCTCGGCGCAGCCACCACTCTGCTCGGAGCCTTCATGTGTTTCTGGCAGCGCCACGTCAAACGCCTGCTCGCCTTTTCGACGATCAGTCATGTCGGCATGATCCTCGCCGGTGTCGGAACACTCAGCGCGCATGGGCTCGCCGGCGCCGCTCTGTATGTGCTCGGACATGGAATGGTGAAGGCATCGCTCTTTATGAGTGCGGGGATTTTTTTGCAATGTTTCGGCTCGCTCGACGAGATGGCGCTGCAAGGGCGTGGCCGGGAGATGAAGTTCCTCGGCATCGTTGTCGCGGTTGCCGGTCTCGGCCTCGCCGGCTTTCCACCTTTCGGGACTTATCTTGGCAAAGCTTTCATGGAAGAGAGCGCCGAACACTTAGGGCACGGTTGGCTGACGTGGGTCTTCACACTTGCCTCGGCGGTCACCGGGGCCGCTGTCCTGCGCGTTGCCGGGACGGTTTTTTTCGGTTGGGGCATGCAGTCGGCCGGTGAAGCAGCGTCACCGACCGAAAGCGAACGACGCGAGACCAAAGGAGGTAGCAAGAAATTACCTGGCGTGATGGTGACAATGGCGGCTTTGCTCGCCCTTCTGCCGGCCGTGTCGGGATTAGTTCCGGGTCTTCCTCGAGCCAATCAGGCAGCGTCGGAACGTTTTGTCGATTCCACCGGCTATGCGGGAGCTGTTCTTGATGGCCATTCGTTAGGCCCAATCGTTGCGACGGAAAAAGCGGAGCCGAGTGTGAAAGGACTTACTTTTGGGTTTGCCTCGGCCTTGGGCGCGATCGCGATTGCTGCGCTTTCTCTTTTTCGAAAGCAATTACCGAAAGCAATTCGGCGGCCTTTCGCCGCACCCGGCGAACTCCTCATGCCGCCCTTGCGCGCGCTGCATAGCGGAGACGTGCGTGATTACGTCGCCTGGCTTTCCTTTGGGCTCTGCGCGATGGCGGCGGCGCTGGCTTTCATCTGGCGGGCCTAACCTTTCGCTTCCGCTGAAAGAAGCGATGCGTAAGCCGCAGCAAACGCTCTGTGCATCCACTCCCGAAGCGCGTTGCGTTTAAGTAGGCATGGTCGCAAAACGCCAGAGTCACAGCAGTATCGTGCCAGATAAGTGCGACAC
>DASXPA010000102.1:0-2185 GCA_036493915.1 Chthoniobacterales bacterium
CGGCACAGGCGGACTTGATTTCCAGGACGAATTGGTCAGCGCCGGCATCAATATTCCAATTATTTTTATCACCGGCCACGGCGATATTCCGATGTCGGTGAAGGCCATCAAGGCCGGCGCTGTCGGGTTTCTTACAAAGCCTCTCCGGGAGCAGGACGTCCTGGATGCTGTTCGCGAAGGGCTCGGACGAGCTTGCGCGCTACGCGAGCAGGAAAGGGAACGCAGCGATTTGAAGATGCGCTTTGCAACGCTCAGCGACCGGGAGCGGGAGATACTGGCATTTGTCGTTTCAGGTCTGATGAACAAACAGACTGCCGCGAAGGTTGGGCTCAGTGAGGTCACAGTCAAGGTTCACCGCCACAACCTGATGAAGAAGCTTTGCGCCAAGTCGGTTCCAGAGTTGGTGAGGATGGTCGACATTCTTGGAGTCGGCGGCCGGAGGTGAATATCCCTAAACTAAAGTCTATTTTCGCCAGAATTCGCTTTTGCTTCGAGTGTAGTTGTGCAAAAAGACGGCAAGCACAACGGTGCGCGAAGGATGCCGTGCCAAAATCATTAGCAACAATTTCCATCGTCGATGATGATGTTTGGACTCGCGAGGGCCTGTATCAGCTCGTTGAATCGCTCGGCTATGCCGTCCAGACCTTCGAGTCGGCGGAGCACTTCCTCAATTCCGGATTGGTAGACGGCACGACGTGCCTGATTACGGACATACACATGCCCGGACTGAGCGGCTTCGATCTGCAGGAACAGTTGCAGGTTCGAGGCTATCGCACCCCCGTGATCTTCATCACCGCGTTCCCGGAAGAGAGATACCGGAAGCGTGCTCTCAGCTCTGGAGCATCCGGCTTCTTGAGCAAGCCATTCGACGAGCAATCGCTGATCGATTGTCTCGATCTCGCCGTCAACGCCGCTCTGGGTGACAACAGCGTCGTATTACGCGATAGTAAAAGCTGGTAGGATAATTTCAAATCTCGATCACTCCGGACTGCCCAAGCCTGGGGCCGCACGGCTGCGGACATCGCATTGAAACGACCCTGCTGGTCGGACGCCGGAGGTAGAGTTGAGGAATGGCCACGCGCCTTGAACGCCTCCAGCAGCGCCTCAAAGATCCAATCCTGACGCTGCTAACGCTGATGCTCTCGTTTCTTCTGTTCGTGATCGCCCCGTTGCAGGCCGCCGACGTCGTCACGGGTAACCACTTCGGATATTTCTTCGGATTAGCGCTTCTTCCAGCCGCGTTCCTTTATTCGCGCAACCTTTTCGCGGTGGCCCCGATTTTGCTGGCCATCGCCCTCGTCGTCGCGGCGGCGCTCCTGGACGCGGGGTGGTCTTCGCGCATCGATCTCTACCTCGATTCGGCCGCATGGCTGATCGCGGGTTTGGCGCTGAGCGTCGTGGTGGCGCGGGCCGTGTTTGAGCCGGGCCGAGTCACATATCACCGCGTCGTGGGCGCGGTCCTTCTCTATCTCAACATCGGGTTGATATTTGTCGCTTTGTTCGGCTTCGTCGCCTTGTCCGTTCCGGATGCTTTCACCAATCTGGCGACGCTTAAGGGCGATTTTGCCATCGCAGGCAACCTCATCTACTTCAGCTTTGTCACGCTAACGACGACCGGCTATGGCGACATTGCGCCGTTGCATCCGTATGCGCGCAGCCTCGCCAATATCGAGGCGATCATCGGCCAAATCTATCCGGCGACCCTGCTGGCGCGGCTCGTGACTCTTGAACTGGCGCATGAGCGGCGTTCTTAACGTGCTCGTTGTCACGCAACCATGTCTGTGATGGCGCATCGACTCACTCCCGGTAGCGCAATACCTCGTCGCCATCGGAGCGAAGTGGACATTAGATTCCGATTTTTAGTACACGCCAAACTAGCCGGCGGCTTCTGTGGCTTTTCGAGCGCGACCTTAACTAAAGTATATTCCACTAATACGTATCGATAGAAATGAACCGCCCCGGGTTTGCCGGAGGCTCCAACTCTTGAGAGGATGGAGCCATGGACAATCAGCAAAGACCGAAGTTTTCGCCTGAAGTGCGCGCACGCGCCGTGCGGATGGTGATCGAGCACCGTGGCGATCACGCCTCGCAATGGGCGGCGATCGTCTCGATTGCGGCGAAGATCGGGTGCACGGCGCAGACTCTTCACAACTGGGTGGCCCAGGCCGAGAGAGACCAGGGCCGC
>DASXPA010000103.1:0-26962 GCA_036493915.1 Chthoniobacterales bacterium
GGATGGAATTGTGGCGGGCACGCCAATCCCAACGATGCAGTGTCCGCAGTGTGGCAAAAGCGCGGAAGCGATAGAGGGAACCGATTGCGCCATTCGCTCCATTCGTTTCCGACCTGCTCCATCAGCGGACTCTGCCGAGGGCGCTGTTGCCAAGGCCGCGCCCATTGATCATCGTGCTTGACTCCGTTCTCTGGGGCGGGGCTTGTAGATTCGCACTCTGGATTCCGAGCCGACTGCTGTTTCAGGAACGCCAATTCCTTGCGCCAGATTACAGCAATAATGGAAACGGTGTGAAACTTTAGTCAACTTAAGTATTGACGACCAGTGTGTGAATTTTGTATATCAGAACTTCTATGAAATCCTTTCTTTGTGTCGCTTTCGCTTGTCTGCTCTCGTCTCTCTCACTCCAAGCAAATCCGATGGTGACGGTTCAGGAGGTAAGCATCTCTCCCTTTGAAACCACTCACATCAAGGTCATGACACCGGATAACAGCAGCGTGTTTTACGATGGCAATGTGCTTGCAGGAATTAACAATCTCCTCGTCGATGGCGTGGCAACGACTGGGTTTTGTATTGATCCATTTCACTTCAGCATTGGGGGACCGGTGATCGGTTATGAGGTCGTGGATCTCACAGAAGCACCGAAGGGCGCCAATATGGACGCTCAGCAAGCGGCAACCATCCGCGCGCTTTGGACGCTGAATTTTGACGCGATCGGGAATAGCAACACGGCGGCAGCAGCACTACAGATCGCGATCTGGGAAGTCGTCGCGGGTTCCCGTTTCTCTCTTCCGGCAGGGCAAAGTGATTTTGGCGCTGCCGATCTGGTATCGGACGCGGAGAACTACCACGGAGCAACGGTGAATCTCGTGGCTTTGACAGGATCGGGCCAGGATTATGTGATTCCCGGTTCAGTGCCCGATGCAGGAACTACATCGCTATTACTTGCCATCGGGATCGGTGTTCTCCTGCTGGTGCAGAGAATTTATCCCTTGCCACGCTACGCGGTCGCGAACCGCCGAGGCTGAAATCAGGCGTGGCGAGGCACGCGCCTTTCGATCTCGTCGCCGGACGCGCGCGATCGTGGACTAACCCCGGCGGACGGTAGATTCGCTCGACGGCTACTTCTCGGAAGCGCGTGAAAACCAGACGCGTCCTCATACCCCTCCGGGGCGTGACGCAACTCCCAAGCGAGCATGGCAACTCCCCCAAGGACCGAAAACGCAGCGATACTGGTGACAACTAGCATGCCTCTTTTCTAGCAGATTGTGTGCCGACTGCTAGTCGGATCTCGCCGCCCCGGGTAAGGCGAGTTCTCCCTCTTTGATTGCGCGAAAAAGCTGTGTCACGTCGGAACACTTGTGTCGGAAAACGCACAGCATGGCCGGATTACGTGTGACCGGACAGGAGGCCCCCTCAAGTCGGAAACCCCGGTTTCTTCGCGTCTCTAAGCGATATAGATTAGGAGATGCCAGCGTCGATAGAGGGCGATCGGTTCGGTGGGCGTGGCGTCTGATGAAACGTCAGCGAATAAAAATCGCCGTTCGAGGCGCCGTCCAAGGGGTCGGGTTTCGCCCGTTCGTTTATCGTCTGGCGACCGAGCTGCAACTCGCCGGCTGGGTGTTAAATTCGTCACAAGGCGTCCTCATTGAAGCCGAGGGTCCGATCGAGTCGCTCCAGCGCTTCGTGCGCCGCCTGCAGGAAGAAACCCCACAGCACGCAGTCGTCCAAAGTCTTGAGTCTTCGTTTCTCGATCCGGTCGGTTACGCCTCCTTTAAGATCCGGGAAAGTAGCGATGCCGGCGGGAAGACCGCGCTGATCCTGCCCGACATTGCCACTTGTTCCGAATGTCTGCGCGAGATTCTCGATCCGCACGATCGCCGCTATCGCTACCCATTCACCAACTGCACCAACTGCGGCCCACGTTTCTCGATTATCGAGGTGCTTCCTTACGATCGCGCCAACACCTCGATGAAAAGCTTCGCGATGTGCGAGGATTGCGCCCGGGAATACTCCGATCCCCGCGATCGCCGCTTTCACGCCGAACCGACGGCCTGCCCGCGCTGCGGACCGTCGCAGGAGCTTTGGGATTCAACAGGCAACGTCGTTGCGAAAGCCGATGACGCGCTCCTCCAGACTGCGGCCGCGATTCGGCGCGGCCAAATCGTCGCTTTGAAAGGCCTCGGCGGATTTCAACTCATCGTCGATGCGTGGAGCGAGGAAGCCGTGAGCCGTCTGCGCGTGCGCAAGCAGCGGGCTGAGAAACCATTCGTGGTCATGTTCCCGACACTCGAAAAAACGCAAGCGCACTGCGCAGTTTCAGATCTTGAGAAACGTCTGCTTCTTTCGCCGGAGTCGCCGATCGTGCTGATCCCGCATAAAGCGCCGAGGCAACTTGCCGACTCCGTCTCGCCCGGAAACCCAAATTGCGGGGTCATGCTGCCTTACACTCCACTCCACCATCTTCTGATGCGCGAGCTTGATTGTCCCGTCGTCGCGACCAGCGGCAACCTCAGCGACGAGCCGATTTGCATCGACGAACGCGAAGCGCTCGAACGCCTGCGCGACATCGCCGACTGCTTCCTCGTCCACAATCGTCCGATCGTCAGGCATGTGGACGACTCGATCGTGCGAGTCGTTTACGGGCGCGAGATGATCCTCCGTCGCGCTCGTGGCTATGCGCCGTTACCGATCACGTTGCCTCGGTCGCAGCCGTCGGTGCTCGCGGTCGGCGCGCATTTGAAAAACACCGTTGCGCTGAGCGTTGATCGGAATGTTTTCATCAGTCAGCACATTGGCGACCTCGCGACCAAACAGGCGCACGACGCTTTCTCTCGGTCGGCCGCGGATTTGCCCCGACTTTACGAGACCCAACCCGAAGTCATCGCGCACGATCTTCACCCGGAATATCTCTCGACCAAATACGCGCGCGAGCGGCCCGGCCGCCACGTGCCGGTGCAACATCATTGGGCGCATGTCGCAGCCTGCATGGCGGAGAACGAGATCGAACCGCCGGCGCTCGGCATCGCCTGGGACGGGACGGGCTATGGAACCGACGGCACGATCTGGGGCGGCGAGTTTCTGCGGGCGACTCCAGACGGCTCCTTCGAGCGCGTGGCGCATCTGCGCACCTTTTCGTTGCCGGGCGGCGATCAGGCTGTGAAAGAGCCGCGCCGCAGCGCGCTTGGGCTTCTCTACGAGTTGAAGGGCGAACAACTCTGGCAGGGAGCGGATTTCCCCGCCGCCTTCGCTGAAAATGAGGAACCGATTCTGCGTCAGATGTTGAGGAAACAAATCAACTGTCCCATCACCTCGAGCGCGGGCCGATTGTTCGATGCGGTCGCAGCCTTGATCGGTTTGCGGCAAAAAGCCTCCTTTGAAGGTCAGGCGGCGATGCAGTTGGAATTTGCCGCCGATCCCGAGATTCGTGATGCCTATCCCTTTTCCTGCCGAGTAGGGAAACCAGCCGTGATCGATTGGGACACGAGCGTCGCCGCGCTCCTCGGCGATATAAGGGAGAGAAAGCCTCCGGGCGTTATGGCTGCAAAATTTCACAACACGCTCGTCGAGATGATCGTCGCGGTCGCGCGCCTGGCGGCAGAGCCGAAAGTGCTGCTCAGCGGGGGCTGTTTCCAGAATCGGCTCCTCAGCGAGCGCGCGATCGCTCGTCTGCGTAAGGAAGGGTTTCAGCCGTACTGGCATCGATTTATCCCGCCAAACGACGGCGGCATTTCCTTTGGTCAGGTCGTGGCTGCTGCAGGGAGCCTGCGATGAAGCGGAAACTGATGGACGAGCCACGCCGGAGGGAAAAGCAGGAAGAGGAAATCGTCGAACGCACCGCGCCGCCTGGCGAAGTGATCTACGAAGCGATTTACGCCGAAGGCGAACACGAGCTGAAACGCAACTTCGTCGAGCTTGCCTTATCGGGGCTTGCCGCTGGATTATCGATGGGTTTCTCCATGGTCGCCGAGGCTTTCCTGCGGGTGCACCTGCCGGCCGCCGGGTGGACTCCGCTGCTGACCAAGCTCGGCTACAGCCTTGGTTTCCTCATCGTGATTCTCGGACGGCAGCAGTTGTTTACCGAGAACACGCTCACCGTCATCCTGCCACTCCTGCGGAAAAAGAAACTGCACATGCTGGTCAATGTCGGGCGGCTTTGGGGGATCGTCCTCGTGATGAATTTGATCGGGACGTTCCTCTTCGCCTTGTTCGTCGGCAAGACGATTGTCTTTTCAGCGGAGACGCACCGGGCTTTCGCTGCGATGGCTGAAACCGTCACGCACTTGGGCTTCGGCACGATCTTCTTGCGCGGCATCCTCGCCGGCTGGCTCATTGCACTCATGATCTGGCTGCTGCCCTTCGCGGAGTCGGCGCGTATCTGGGTCATCATCGCCCTCACTTACACGATCGGCCTTGCGGGACTGCCTCATGTGATCGCGGGCAGCGTGGAAACCTTCTATCTCATGGTTACTGGCGGCCTCTCTTTCTCCAGTTATCTCGGCTCGTTTTTTCTCCCCGCGATCATTGGGAACATCATCGGCGGAGTGGCGCTGGTCGCGGTCGGCGCCCACGCCGAGTTTTTCGAAGCGGAGAAAAAAGGATGAATCTGCTTTACGGCAAATTAATCGAGATCACGAGCGAGGATGGCGTCCGTTTTGGGAAAGTTCTCGTGGGCGGCGCGAGGAAGAAAGTTCCGCTCGAACTCCTGACAGACGCCGCCTGCGGTGATAACCTGCTAATCTGCGACGGCGTCGCCATCAGCAAGGTGATGCAGTCCGAGGAAGAAAACCATGTGCCTGGCGATACCCGGAAAACTTCTTGAGATCAGCATCGACGCCAATGGCGTGCGCATGGGCAAAGCGAACTTTGGCGGTATCGTGAAACAGGTCTGTCTCGAATACACCCCCGAAGTCGGAATGGGCGACTACGTTCTCGTCCACGTTGGCTTCGCGCTCAGCAAAGTCGACGAGGAGGAAGCCGCCCGCACTTACAAGGCGCTCGAACAAATGCAGCAGCTCGGCGAACTGGACACGCCGGACGTGAAGGAGGACGAGAGTCCGTTTCAGGAGGAAGCGCCGCCCGATTCCGTCTCCCAGGCAGCATGAAATATCTCGACGAATATCGGGACGAAGCGCTCGCGAAAGGCATCGTCGACGAGATTCGCCGCATCGTCACCAAGCCCTGGGTATTGATGGAAGTCTGCGGCGGGCAGACCCATTCGATCGTCAAGTACGGCCTCGATCGGTTGTTGCCCAACGAGATCGAACTGGTTCACGGCCCGGGCTGTCCGGTCTGCGTCACCTCGCTCGAAATGATCGATAAGGCGCTCGAGATCGCCGCGCGGCCCGACGTCATTTTTTGCTCCTTCGGCGACATGCTCCGCGTGCCGGGCTCCGAATGCGATTTGCTGATTCTAAAATCCCGCGGCGCCGATGTGCGGGTGGTTTATTCGCCGATCGATTGCCTGAAAATCGCCCGCGCTAATCCCAACAAGAAAGTGGTCTTTTTTGCGATCGGTTTTGAGACCACTGCACCAGCCAATGCCATGTCCGTCTGGCAGGCGAAGAAGCAAGGCCTGACGAACTTCTCCATTCTCGTCTCCCACGTTCTCGTGCCGCCCTCGATCTCTTCCATTCTGCAGTCACCGCTCAATCGCGTGCAGGGATTTCTCGGACCAGGCCATGTCTGCACGGTCATGGGCTATCGCGAATACGAGCCCCTCGCCGAGCGTTACAAGGTCCCGATCGTTATCACCGGCTTCGAGCCGATCGATATTTTGCAGGGCACGCTCATGACCATCCGCCAGCTGGAGGCCGGCAAAGCGGAAGTCGAAAATCAATATCCCCGCGTTGTCAGTCGTGACGGCAACAAGGTCGCGCAGGATTTGATCAACCAGGTTTTCGAAGTCGGCGATCGCAAGTGGCGCGGGGTCGGCTCAATCCCGAAGAGCGGTTACAAGCTGCGCTACGAATTTCGCGAATACGATGCCGATCGCATCTTCGACACGCGCGAGATCGACACGAAAGAGCCGGAGATCTGCATCAGCGGCCTCGTTCTGCGCGGGGTGAAAAAGCCGCACGATTGCCCTGCCTTCGGCACCCTCTGCAATCCGGAGCATCCGTTAGGCGCGACCATGGTTTCGGCGGAAGGCGCCTGCGCCGCCTACTACGCCTATGGGCGCCACCTTGAGAAAGCCGCGCTTAACGAACCCGCTCTCGCACATTAATCGATGAGCGTCACGATCGAGACGGCGACTGATCGGCTGACGGAGCCGTTCCGCGAAAAAGTCCTGCGCAAATGCGGCGAAAGCATAGAGACGAAGGAAAAGTTCTTCGCCCTATACGCCGACTCCCTCGATGAGATGTCGCGCGCCCTCGCCGAACGCTTCCAGAAAGGTGGACGGCTTTTTGTCATGGGCAACGGCGGCAGCCTCTGCGACGCGCTCCACATCGCGGTCGAATTCAACCATCCGATCATTGAGAAGCGCCTCGCTTTTCCTGCCATCCCGCTCATGACCGATATCGCGACCATGACGGCGATCAGCAACGATCTCGATTTCACCCGCGTCTTCGTTAACCAGCTCCGCATTCAGGCTACACCTAACGATATCGCGATGGTCTTCAGCACGAGCGGTAAGTCACCTAATCTCATCTATGCGCTCGAGACTGCGCGAGAGAAGAAGATGCTGAGCGTCGCCTTTTCCGGGAAAGATGGCGGCCGTTTTCCGGATGTTTCCGACTATTGCTATATTGTTCCCTCCTACAGCATCCATCGCATCCAGGAAGCGCACGCCACCGCCGTGCACATCGTTTGGGATTTGGTTCATATCGCGTTAGGTGCAGAGGATGTCACCTGACGAGCCGACGCCCCCTCCTGATGCCAGTCTCCTGACGGCGAGCTGCCCGCTCCCGATCACCGACTACAAAGAAGTCGTCCTCGCCCATGGCAGCGGCGGGCGCATGAGTCACCGCCTCATCTCGAAGGTGATCGTGCCGCAGTTTGCGAACGACCTGCTGGCGCCGCTGCACGATGGTGCCGTCTTTTCGTTAGGCAATGGACGCGTCGCCTTCAGCACCGATTCCTATGTCGTGAGCCCGATCTTTTTCCCGGGCGGCGACATCGGCAAACTCGCGATCCACGGGACCGTCAACGACCTCTCCATGTGCGGCGCGCGCCCACTTTATTTGTCGGTTGGTTTCATTCTCGAGGAAGGCCTGCCGATGGAAGACTTCTGGCGCATTGTGCAGTCGATGCGCGCCGCCGCCGACGAAGCTGGCGTACAGCTTGTTACCGGTGACACTAAAGTCGTCGATCGCGGCAAAGCCGACAGAATTTTCATCAACACCGCCGGCATCGGCATTGTGCCCGAAGGCGTCGATATCCAGCCGGCGCGCGCGCAATCCGGCGACAAGATCCTCATCAGCGGCCCGGTCGCCGTGCATGGCATCGCGATCATGTCGGTGCGCGAGGGTTTGGAATTTGAAACCGAAATCGCGAGCGACACGGCCGCGCTCAACGGATTGGTGAGCGAGATTCTGAAAGCGTGCTCCGACGTTCATGTCTTGCGTGACCCCACTCGCGGCGGCGTCACCAGCGCGGTCACGGAAATTGCGCAGTCGGCGAACGTCGGGGTGTTGCTTCAGGAAGCTGCCGTCCCAATCAGCGAAAAAGTGAAAGGCGCCTGCGAAATTCTAGGCCTCGATCCGCTCTATGTCGCGAACGAGGGCAAGCTCATCGCGATCGTTCCGCCTAACGATGCCGAGAAAGTCCTCGCCGCGATGCGCGCCCATTCTTTAGGCAAAGACGCTGCCATCATCGGCGAAGTCGTGAGCGATCATCCTGGATTCGTCACAATGAAGACCCGAGTCGGCGGCATGCGCGTCGTGGACATGCTCTCTGGCGAACAATTGCCGCGTATTTGCTAACGGTGTCGCCGGGGGCGCTGACTCCGGCGAGAACTAGTACGCGGGCGCGGCGCTTTTCCTGCTCGGCTTTTTGCAAATCCAGACGATCCTCCCGCCTGACGTCAGGCACCCCGACGAGCATGAAAGCGTCGTTCGCCTGGTCCGTAGTCACCGACGAAGTGCTGCCGCCGGTTGCGCCTCCGCCGCCGGATAGATTGGAGCCGATCAAAATTCCCCTCTTTTGTAGGGAAGATTATTTGAGGTCCGCATCCGATTGGCGCGCGGTAAGCTCGATGCTCGGGTAAAAGTCGGCTGCGGCCACGCGGCCATCGCCCTGCCTTCGATGATCCGCGCGGCGCCGACGCGGAGATCTGGTTCGCAGAGAGGGCAGTGACTCCTAAACGGACCAGAGTCGGATCGTGAAAGATTGCCCACCAACCGTTCCGCTTCTTTGCCATCGCGATTGGTCAGCGACCCACCGCCGTTTTTGAAATGTGCCGGTGCAGCGGATTCCGCCGCCGGGTGGTCCGTGGGAGCGCGGCCCGACGGAACAACTGACAAAAAGGAGCGACGCGATGATCGTTAGGCTGTGCCGCCGTTTCTTTGCCTAACGAGCGCGGACATCGATCTTCGGCTGGGCGGAGAGACCGGGGACAACACGTTTCTCGTGGATCAAAGACGATCTTCCCGGCAGTGCAGGCGCCCTCAGTCGATTCGAAATGGCGCGTACAGGTAGTAGAGCAATGCCGCCCATGATGACCACCTTCTTGGGCGGGCCCTTTGGCCTTTTCTTCTCTTTGTCGAAATCCTTCTGCTTCGCTTTGTTCTCCGACTCTAGTTTTTCTCTCGCCTGTTTGCCCCGGAATTCTACTTCTCGTCGGACTCAGAAGGGGATTCGTGGTCGCTCAAAGCGGATCAATATGACGGAAGCGCATCACCGTCATACAGAGGATGGTTTCAGTCGGGGAGTGTATGTTACGCGCAGGATGAAACGGATTTTCGGATTGGAAACGGAATACGGGATCACGGTGGATGGGGCGGAATCGGTGGATGTGGTGGCGGAATCGATCGAGCTGGTGCGCGGTTATACCGAGCACGGGGCGCATATGAAATGGGATTACGATTTGGAAGATCCGCATCGCGACGCGCGTGGGTTTCGTGCCGCCGAGTTGCTTCAAGACACGGACGAATCGGCCTACTTCGAGATCGATCGGAAGCGGCCGTTGAGTTTCGAGGAGATCAAAAGCGATCTCGTCCTGAGTAATGGCGCGCGCTTTTATAACGATCACGCGCACCCCGAATATTCTACTCCGGAATGCACGACTTTGCGGGAGCTAGTCGCGCAGGATAAGGCGGGCGAACGCATCCTTATGGAATGCGCGCGGCGACGAAATCTGAAGTTGCCTAACGCACTCGAGGTCTGCCTTTACAAGAACAATACGGATTTCTCGGGTCATAGTTACGGCTGCCACGACAATTATCTCATGCGTCGCGATGTGCCCTGGGAGCGAATCGTCGCCGGGATCATTCCTTTTCTTGTCACCCGACAGATTTTTGCCGGCGCGGGTAAGATGGGAATCGAGGCCGAAAGCACCGCGGGACAACCTGGTATCTTTCAGATTTCGCAGCGGGCAGACTTCTTTGCCGTTCTCGTAAGCATCGACACGATGAATCGGCGACCATTGGTCAACACGCGCGATGAGCCGCACGCCGATGTGAGTCAGTATCGGCGTTTCCATGTCATCATTGGCGACGCCAACATGAGTGAGTGGGCGACGGCGTTGAAGATAGGAACGACCGCTCTCGTGCTCGACTTAATTGAACGTGGTCTCGCGCCGGAACTCGAGCTGGCACAACCGATCGATGCGACCAAGTCCATCAGCCGGGATCAGACTTACGATTGGATCATCGAACTGCGGGATGGCCGGAAGATTTCCGCTCTCGAGGTGCAACGCATCTATCTCGCCGCCGCGCAGAGAGCGACTACTGATTCCGACCCGGAGGTGATCTGGCTGCTGAAGGAGTGGGAAACGGTTTTGAACGATCTTGAACGCGACGTGATGCTCTGTCGCGATCGGGTGGATTGGGTCGCAAAAAAGGAATTGCTGACCGAGCTGCAAAGGGAAGAACAGTTAGCCTGGAGCGATCCCTGGTTGCAGGCGATCGACCTCGAATATCACAACATCCAACTTGAGGCCGGTCTCTACCACGAGTTGCTTCGGCAAGGCGCGATGCGGCGATTGGTCAGCGAAGAAGAAATTAAGCGCGCGATCTTTACGCCGCCTCCCAATACGCGGGCCTACTTTCGGGGGCGCGCGGTGGCGAGGTTTAACGCCGCGATCAAAACGATTCAGTGGGATGAAGTGGTTTTCTCCCACAACGGATCACAACAAGCCGTCTCTCTTTCTCAGCCGGCTAACGACGCGCGGCTCGAGAAGTTGAGCGCCGCGATGCGGGATGCGCCAGGCTATCCCGAATTCATCAGCGCCGTCGCCGCTTTGTAACTCGGTTACAAAGCGGCGCGACGCGAGAACAGATTGCTATTTGCCCTGAGCTTTGCGGCGCGCAGCCCAACGGGCTTTCATCATTTGCGAGAGCTTTTTCCGGCCGGCTGCGCTGATGCCGCCGCCGCCAGTTTTTTTCTTCGCCTTGGAACCCTTGTTGCCGCTCGTCTTCACGCTTGTGGTGTCGCCGCCAGCAGTGTTAGCTGCCTTAGCACGAGCCCAGCGGGCCCGAGCTGCTGCCGCGATACGTGCGCGGCCTGCAGCGGAAAGTCCACCACGACGGCCGCCCTGCTTCTTGCCCCTTTTCGCGCCGGCAGCGCTACTGCCTGCGCTGGAGCTAGCCGTTGCGGGGCTGCTCGAACCACGCGTAGCGCCCAGTAAGTTGGAGAGTCGGTCTTGCAGTTGGTCGATCTGGCGTCTCACGGCCACTGCTTCTTCTAATTGTTTTACAGATAAGTCCATGGCGCAGTTATAAACGAAGCGACAAAGAGAGCAAGCGATGTTTTCGCTAATACTCTAACATTTTTCTAAGTCCCAAACGGCCCTAAGAAAAGCCAGGGAGTACCGGAGGACGATGAGAGCCGGATCAGCTCCAGGTGATGAGGCGAAGTTCGTGCGGCTGAAGCAGGTGCGGGTAAGTCGGCACCACGCGAACACTGAACCCGTAGGTCCCGCTGTCCGCGGCCGGGATAAAGCCTTCGTAAAGATAGGCGCCGTCCTCCCCCAGGCGGTCGCGTTGATCAAGAACCGTCGCGCTAGGATTGCGCAAGGAATCATTCTCGGCTTCGCCGTGATATGCTTCCACCCGGACATGGCTGGGATCGACTTTGCCGAGATGAACCTTGGCAGAAAGGTGAAGCGCTTCGCCGACCTGGATATTTTGCCGATCCTGATTGGCGATTTGTACGTCAGTGATTTTTACCTGTGGCCAATCCTTTCGCATCCACGCCTTCCATTGACTGAGAACGGTCGCGGCCCGGTATTCATCGCGCGTAAATTCCATGTGGGCCTTGGCGGCCGGAAGATAAAGACGCTCGGTGTATTCCTTCACCATTCGGTGGGTGTTAAAGACCGGTGTCACGCTGCGGATCGACTCGCGCATGAGTTGCAACCAGGCGAGTGGAAGTCTCCCGTCCGGCTTGGCGTAATAAAGCGGGATGATCTGATTTTCGAGTAATTGATAGAGGCTCGAGGCGTCGACTTCATTTTGGAATTCGATGGCACCTCCATCGATCTCGGCGCCGATTGCCCAGCCGTTCTTGCCATTATAACTTTCGCGCCACCACCCATCGAGCACGCTAAGATTCAGGCCCCCGTTAGGCGGCAACTTCATTCCGCTCGTCCCGCTTGCCTCGAGGGGACGCAGGGGATTATTGAGCCAGAGATCAACCCCCTGCACGAGGCGGCGGGCGATGTAAGTGTCATAGTCTTCGACAAAGACGACGCGGTTATGGAAGCCGGTCTCGCGCGTGAGCTTGTAAACTTCCTGGATGAGCGCCTTGCCGCCTTCGTCGCGTGGGTGCGATTTGCCGGCGAAGATGAATTGCACCGGTCGCGCCAGGTTATTTAACATCCGGAGCAAGCGATCCGGGTCTCGAAAGAGAAGTGCGCCGCGCTTGTAGGTTGCGAAGCGGCGGGCGAAGCCAATCGTCAAAATCTCGGGATCGAGAATTGAATGGGCATCGCGAATCGCTTCCGGTGATTCGCCAAGCCGCTCCCGCCGGGCCCGCACCCGGTCGCGCACGAACTGGACGAGACGCTGTTTGAGTTTCTGATGAGTCTCCCAAAGTTCGTGGTCCGGGATGTCGATCACGCCGCGCCAAAAATCCGGCTCGGTCAGGTGTTCTTCCCAGTCGCCCAGATACTTTGTGTAAAGGGCGGAAAATTCCGGCGCCATCCAGGTCTTGGAGTGAATGCCATTGGTGATACTGGTGATGGGCACCTCATGAGTTGGCACGCCCGCCCAGACATCTTTCCAGAGCGCCTGACTCACTTCGCCGTGCAACTTGCTGACACCATTGGCATAGCGGCTCGTCCGCAGGGCGAGAATGGTCATGCTGAAACTCGCGACCGGATCGGTCGTGGTCTGTCCAAAGTGAAAAAGTTCGTCGAAGGAAATCTTTAACTGCGTCGCAAAGTCACCGAAGTAGCGCACCATCATTTCCTTCGGGAAAGAATCGTTGCCCGCCGGCACCGGCGTGTGAGTGGTGAAAACATTGGCCGACGCCACCAGTTGCAACGCCGAATAGAAGTCGAGGTTATCCTGGACAACGTGGAGACGAATGCGCTCGAGCGAAAGAAAGGCCGAGTGTCCTTCATTCATGTGAAAGACTTCCGGTTGCAGACCGAGCGCATGCAGCGCTTTCACTCCGCCGACCCCGAGCACGATCTCCTGGCGCATCCGCATTTCGAGGTCGCCGCCGTAGAGCTCGGCTGTGATCAAGCGATCTTCCGGGCCGTTCTCCGAGATGTCGGTATCAAGTAAGTAAAGATTGATCCGCCCGACGTGGAGTCGCCAGATTTTTGCAAAGACTTCGCGACCGAGCAGCGGAACCGCGACGAGCAGGATCTTGTCCTCCTGCATCACCTCGCGGATCGGCAGGTGATGGAAGTTCTGGTTGAGGCTCGCGGCTTCCTGCCAGCCATCTTTGTTGATCTGCTGCTTGAAATAACCGTGCCGGTAAAGCAAACCGACGGCGATGAAATTGAGGTCCAGGTCACTCGCCGATTTGCAATGGTCGCCCGAGAGGATACCGAGGCCGCCGGAGTAATTCGGGATCGACTCGTGGAAACCAAACTCCGCGGAAAAATAAGCGATCGGCTTCTGAAAGGCGTGGCCGACGCTCTTTTTCCCATAGGTGTCTTTGCGCGCGAGATACTTCTTAAAGGCGCCGTGCACCTCCCCGAGGTCGCGGAGAAAGGTCTCGTCTTTTGCCACCTCGACGAGACGCGCCTGGCGGGAAAGCTGGAGCATCCGCAGCGGGTTGTGATTCGTCAGGTGCCACAACTGCGTATCGAGATGACGGAAAAGCCGGCGGGCGGAAGGTTCCCAAGTCCACCAGAGGTTGAAAACCATTTCGCGCAATGGCTCCAGCTCTTCCGGAAGATTCGGGACGACGTGATAAGTCTGAATGTTCCGCATAGGAAAAAATGCTAACTGGGAGAGCGCCAAACTCTGGCCAGAAAACAGGTAGCAGCAAGCGTTCCTTCCCTTCTCAGATGTCAGCCCGCGCGCATTGAGAGTTCATTCCCCACGATGAGGTCGCCTCCGATGGGATATTCCGTCGATGTCCCTTCGCTTTCTCGCCTGTCTTCCTGAGGCAAAACGGAGGATCTCACAGATCACTCCACGGATTCTCGGTGCGGATGCGTCAGACAAATCGGGAGGTCCTTCACAGCGCTCAGGATGACAGTGTTTGCGGTGAAGGACGCTTCGGAACCATTGGTCGGGCGGCGAAGATCATCCCAATGCAGACGCCGCTGAGGAAGCCGCTCATGTGTGCGCCTAAACTCACTTGCGGCGTCCAGAGATCAAACGCGGTCTGGAAGGCGACGATGATCAGAATTTCGCGTAAGCGTCGACCGACCAGAGGGGACTGCCGATGCCGCAAGAGAAGGCCGGCAGAAATGCCGATGACTCCCATGACGCAGCCGGAAGCGCCGACCAATTGATCAGCTCTCGTGAGGTGAAGCAGATGCAGAATGACCACACCGCCGCTCGAGCCGAGACCGGTGAGCAGGTAACCAGCAGCAAATCTTGCCGAGCCGATCATGCACTCAAGCGCCGGTCCGAGGAGATAGAGCGCGTAGAGATTAAAGCTAATGTGCAAGAGCCCGTAATGCAGAAAGAGCGCCGTGAGGAGGCGCCAGTATTCGTGGTGGTAAATCACCGCGGCGGGCTCGAGCGCGCCGAGAAAGTTGAGAGTGCGGGGATTAGTCGAACCACCGAGCATCATTTCGACGCCGAACATCGCGACGTTGAGAAGAATGAACGCCCAAACCGCTGGCGCACCACTCCGATTGTTCCGAAGAACTGGAGGCGAAGTCCTGCTGCTGGGCATTTCCCGGACGAGGCGCGCGAGCAGTTTCTGGCCGGAAGGCGAAAGACGCGGTGCGGGAAACTCTCGCGCAGTGGCCATTCGCCGTGCGATTCCGCGTGAGAGAATCGCATCGCGCGTTTCAGTGCGTAGTCGTTCGAAACGCTCGAGCGCTCTTCGCGTTTTCCCTTCCGCCAATTCGGAAGTGGCGATCCAGAATTTCTTGTGATCGCGCGCCAGCCCGGCGAGCGCGCCGCGGAATAGCCTAACGAGTTCTTCCGTGCGCCCGCTGAAGGCGAGAAGATAGGCAAGCTCCTGCGCCGCTTCCGATGAGATCGTTAGGCGCGGGATCAAGCTTTGGCTGCGGGCCGCAAAAGCCCACGCGAGATCTTCGAGCGCCCCGGTCTCGCCGAGTGCTCGCAAGTAAAGGGCGCGCACCGCAGGATCGTGCGTCACGGAGAGGTCCTTGCGGCCCCAGTCGACGAGACCTGGCCAGTTTTCCGTAAGAGCATACGTGAACGCGATCGCGCAGTGACCGGCGGGTGTTTTCTGTGAGCGTTGGCTGGCGAGTTGATCGAGCGCCTGATGCAGCTGCCCGTCTCGCGCCAGTTCGAGGGTGCGCAGGAGCGAAGGCAGCTGCGAGAAA
This sequence comes from Chthoniobacterales bacterium, assembly GCA_036493915.1. Taxonomy (GTDB): domain Bacteria; phylum Verrucomicrobiota; class Verrucomicrobiia; order Chthoniobacterales; family UBA10450; genus Palsa-1392. The sequence continues at coordinate 15,092 of DASXPA010000103.1, forward strand.
TCGTTCCAAGGGTGGAGCACGCGCCTAACGATCGCGACCTGCCGTGCAGCGCGGTAACGTTTGTCGAGGAGAAGACTGGCAATTTTCTTTTCCGCAAGCGCCGGCCCGAGCAGAAGCAAGGCCCAAAGCGTCCCGCCCACATAACCGGCAACCTTTGGCAAAAGGACCCAGAAAATTCCAGTCGTAACGAGCACGCTGAGCGCCGCCGTCATCCAGCCGGCGGGACGCGCACTCTTCAGCCGCGCGAGCCGCGCAACAAGAATCACCGGCGACGCGATCGCGATGAAAAGGAGGATGTGATTGAGGTCGAGCAAAGTTTTCGGCTTTCAGGAAATGGGACGTATGCGACTTATATGTTCGATGCGACTCACCATCACAAACTACCTCGATGTCATTTCGTCCTGGTGCTTCTGGGCGGTTCCGGTTTGGGAGGAATTGCGGGAACGCTACGGCGATCGCGTCGATTTCAACTGGAAGATCGCGCTCATGGACAAAACCGGGCTCCCATCGACGCGCAAACAGATGGAATGGTTTTATCGGCGCAGCGGGATGCTAATGCGCTCGCCGGTAATGCTGCGGACGAACTGGCACGACGAAGACCGTGAGGAATATCCGGAGCCCAATTGCGTCGCCGAAGCGGCGCGCGAACTCGGCGTTTCCGACGATTGCGTTTGGAAAGCGCTTATGAAAGCGGAGCTGCTCGAAGGAAAGAAAATCAGCGAATGGGAGACGGCGGCGGAGATCGGCGCATCCGCCGGCGGTCTCGAGAAAGACAAGTTGCTCGAGCGCGCGAAATCGCCGGAGATCGATGCGCGGATCCGACAGAGCACGGCGAAATTTCACGCCCTCCAAGTCACGCAACGACCGACTTTCGTGATCGACACGCCAATCGGTGATCGCGCGGTTTTTTCCGGCTTCGCCAAAGCGGCGCCGCTCGCCGCGACGCTCGACGCGATGCTCGATGACCTTGCCGACTACGCGGCGCACGCCGCGCACTTCGGTCAACCGCCACCGTAAAACTGGATCCGAAATCCTGATTTTCGAATCTCGAAACAAATCCCAACGCTCGAAGGTTTCAAAATTCAGTGATTCGACCTTGCTGGAAGGGCCGGCCTCATCTTCGATTCCTTTGCGGCGGATCCCGGATTTCGAGATTTGGATTTCACAGGAAACACCTTGCGCCTTCCCCGATGTGCGATACAACTTCCCCTCGGCTCGGGCCTTGCCGCGAGCCGGTCGGCGCGCCCCTCGCAAGCGCGCAGATTTCTCGAGTGCGGCGCAGTCCACGGGGAAACGCCAGACGGGTGCGATCAACAAGAACGACGGCTTCAGTCTCACTCCCTGTCGCCGGCCGGGAGATAATTTATTCTGCAACATAATATTCGTGTAAATGGTCGGATTCGCGCACGCGAAGTCCGCGTCATCATGGGCTCGAGCGGCGAGCAGCTCGGAGTCATGAAATTGTCCGAGGCGATCAAGCGGGCGCAAGGCATGGGACTTGATCTCGTCGAAGTCGCGCCGACCGCGAATCCGCCGGTGTGCAAGATCGTCGATTTCGGAAAATTCCGTTACGACATCTCGAAGCAGATCAAGGACAAGAAGGCCTCCGGGACGAAGCTGAAAGAGATTAAATTTCGGGTCAACATCGACGACCACGATTACCTCACGAAGATCCGGCACGGGGAAGATTTTCTCGACAAGGGAAACAAGGTCCGGGTGCAATTGCAATTCCGCGGGCGCGAGATGGCGCATCAGGAGTTCGGGATGGAGCTGATGCATAAAGTGCGCGACGACCTCGTGACCATGGCGCAGGTGGAGATGGAGCCGAAGGCCGCCGGACGCAATATTACGATGACGCTCTCGCCCTTGCCGGCGAACAAACGCAAACGCCGGTTCTCAGAACCAGACGAAGAATTGGAGCCGGACAAGGACGCGGCCGGCGAGACAGCCAACGCGTAAATGCTGTTAGATTTTGCGGCGCAACGGGCGCACGCAATTCATCAGCTTGCGCAGACCGAGCTCGAGCCTCGTTTTCACCGTCCCAAGCGGCGTCCCAGTTCGGGTCGCGATTTCGCGATGGCTGAGTCCTTCAAAAAATGAGAGCGCGAGCGCCTCACGTTGATACTCAGGCAGTGTATTCATCTGCCGCTCGAGGAAACGGCGGAGATCGGAACGAACGAGATCGCCATCAATCCGGTTGTGCACCCACGATTCCGGTTGCTGCTCGATGTGGCTCTCAAAACGATCCTTCGCGCGACAATAAGCCTGCCGACGGCGCAAGCGATCGATTGCGCGTCTCCGCGCCAGCGTCACCACCCAGCCGAGCGGTTTGCCCGCCGTTGGCGAATAGTTGGCCGCGTCTTTCCAAATCTGGAGAAACGTTTCCTGGAGCACGTCGTCGGCTTCGGCGTCTTCGTGCACGACATGTACAACCACCGACTTCAAAGTCTTTCCGTACCGGTTATAAAGTTCACGAAGCGCGGTTTGCTTCCGGTTGGTGATCGCTTTCATCAGCGCTTCATCGGAAGCGGCGGAAAGCGGAGCGAGGTCGAGCGTTGGTTGAATCATAGGGCCGGAAAGAAGTTCGTGTCTTCGATCCGTGCCTCAATCGGAGCGACGTTGGAACGCGGAGTAGGAAAAAGTCCTACGGCAGCCGCACCCGTGCCGGCTGTGAAAGCTTCGCCCGGCGAAGCGCGAGTCACGCGTCGTGCGAACGTAACATCCTCCTCAAATCACTCCCGCGCATCGCCGGCGCAGCGTCTACGGGCGAATCGAGCCCGCGAATTCGCGGCCCTAACGAGTGATGATCCCCGGCGCGATTTCGACGTGAAAGTTCTGTTTCACCTTCACTTTGCCGTAGCTCAGCTCCGCCGTGTAATCACCGCTTGGAACAAATTTTTTTGGGTTATCGCCGCCGTATTCCGTCAGCACGTCCTTGGTCGGGCGCAGGTCCCAGTTGACGCGACTTAACCCCGGCGCGTCGGGAAGTTTCAAATTCGCCACCGGTTCACCGGCCGAGTTGGTGATGGAAATCTTCGCTTCCTCACCGGTGTATTCTTTGATCCAGACCGTGAGAAGCGCACCCTCCGGCGGATTCGCGCCGCGATAAACCCCTTTGCCGTGATTGTCGGCGTAGCCTTCTAAAAGATAACGACCAAAGGTCGGCGCGATGGAAAAGAGATGAGCCGGCTTGGCTAAAATCTCGGACGTCAGTTCCCGGAAGGGTCGCGTGTCGTCAAGAATGTCGATGCTCCGGCCATGCGTGGCGATGACGAGATCGGCGCTGCGTTTTTGGATTTTGATGTCGTCCACGCGGACGTTAGGCAAATCCCCCACGCGCACCCAGTGTTTCCCTTGATCGAAGGACGCGAACAAACCGAAGTGCGTACCGGCGTAGAGGAGGTTTGAATTCACCGGGTCCTCCCGTACCACTTCCACGGGATTGATGGGCGGCAGGTCGCCGACCACGCTTTGCCAGGTTTTTCCGAGATCGGAGGTGCGCAAAATCATCGGCCAATCGTCGCCCCGGCGATAGGCGTTGGTCACGACATAGGCGACTCTCGGATCGCGCGCGCCCGGCTCAATCCGCACGACCCATTCGCCGCGTTCCGGCTCGGGCAAATTCTTCGTCAGCTCCGTCCAGTTGCCGCCGTCGTTTTCTGTCACCCAAAGCCGCCCGTCGTCGGTCCCGGCCCAAAGGAGACCGGCTTTCACCGTCGATTCGGCTAACGAATAAACGACCCCAAAATTTTCCGCGCCGCTCCCGCTCGCATTCACGCGCGCAGGATTGTTGTTCGTGAGGTCGGGACTGATGACCTGGAAATGTTCGCCGAGATCGGTGAGGCGAAAAACACGGTTGCCGGCGAGATAAAGCGTGCCCGGCTTGTGCCCGCTGGCGATGAGCGGCGTGTTCCAATGAAAGCGATAACGCTCCTGACCTTCCGGCGGTTCCGGACGCAGCGGACGGCTCTGCCCGTTACGGATGTTGAGCCGATGGATGTAGCCCTCCTGACTTTCCGCGTAGTAAATGTCGTGATCGGTCGGATCGAAAGCGACCCAGAATCCGTCGCCGCCACCGAGCGCGATCCAATCGCAATTGCGGATGCCTTCTTTCGTTGGAACCTGGCTCGGCCCAGCGAAGCTTTCGTTATCCTGGAGTCCACCCGCGATTTGGTAGTAAGGCTGCGTGTCGTCGACTGCGATCCGGTAAAATTCTCCGGCCGGGATGCGATTAAGATGTTCCCAACCTTTGCCTGCGGCGTAGCTCTGGTAAACGCCGCCGTCGGTCCCGAGAATCAGGCGCCGCGAGAGCGGCGGTTTCGCCGGCTTCTTGTCGTTAGGCTTGACCGGCTTCGGCGCTGGCGCGGAACCGACCTCGATGGCGAGGGCGTGACAATCGGCATGCACTTTTTCAGAAAGATCTTCCCGGAGATTTTTGCCGCCGTCATCCGAGGCGAGCACCGCCATGCCGAGGACGTAAACGCGTTGATCGTTTGCCGGATCGATCCGGATTTGGCTAAAGTAAAATGGGCGCGGATCGATGTCGCTCATCCGCGTCCATTTCCCGCCTTCATCTTCCGAGCGGAAAATGCCGCCGGCTTTGCTGTGAATGTTGCGGATGTCGCTCGCCCCGCCGGCGTCGCTCTGCACCACTGCCATGACGACCTTTGGATTTTTCGGCGTGACCGCAAGACCGATCCGGCCGGTGTCGTTAGGCAAACCATTTGTGCATTTCTTCCAACTCGCACCCCCATCGGTGCTCTTGAAAATGCCGCCGACATCGGCGCCGTTGGACGCGATCGCCCCATAGGCAAACGACCAGGGTGTGCGCTGCCGGGCGTAAAGCGCGGCGTAAATGATCTGCGGATTCGCCGGATCCAGCGCGACGTCGCCACAGCCGGTGCGAACGTCGTTAGGCGCGGGCGCCTTCAAAATTAGCTTCCAGCTTTTGCCACCGTCGCTCGTTTTGTAGAGGCCGCGGTCGCCGCCATCTTTCCAGAGATTGCCCATCGCCGCGACATAGGCGACCTCCGGCTTTTTCGGGTCGACCACGATGCGCGCGATCGCGCGGCTGTTTTTTAAACCGACATTTTCCCAGGTGCTTCCGCCGTCGGTGGAACGATAAACGCCGTCGCCCCATTCGGAGGAATTGCGATCGTTCGCTTCGCCGGTGCCGGCCCAGACGACCTCGGAGTCCGAGGGCGCGATCGCGACGGCGCCGATCGAGAGCACCGGCTCCTTGTCGAAGACAGGACTGAAGGTGACGCCGTTATCGGAAGTCTTGAACAAACCGCCGGTGGCGAGGCCGACAAAGAACGTCGCCGGGTTGCGTGGATCGATCGCGATGTCGGAGACACGCCCGCCCATCACGGCCGGCCCGATCGCACGCGCTTTGAGATTTTTGAAAAGAACATCAGTCAACTGCACCGGCGTCGGCGAGGCGCTCGGGGTGGCGCTGGCTGCGGGCGACATTTGCGGTGTCGTGGTGGGCGACGGCGTGGCTGATGGAGTGGCCAGAGCGTGCGCCGGTGGCGGCGGTGAGATGACGGGCGCGAGTTCGCTTTCCTCCTGAGCGAGCAAGGGCGTGGCGAGGAAAGCGAGCAGGGCCAGAAGAGAAAAAGCAGAACGAAGAAAAGACGGCGTCGACATAACGTATCAATAAACGCAAATCGACTGGTGAAGCGATGGACGATTCCTGCTGATTCTTCGAGGTATTGCGCGGTGCTTTTTCGACTCCCTTCTTAAGGCTGTCATCCGGAGCCGGGGCAGACGGCGAGGGATTTCACGCTGTGTTTTTTTCGTTAGGCGAGAATCAGGGCTTCGGCTGGGCGGGAAGTGCTTCGTGACTTTTCAGAATCTGATCTTCCGGCGTGAGCTTGTTCGCCTTGCCGCTGAAGATGATCCGGTTCGGCTTTTCCGCGAGGGTATCGACGAGCGCTTTGGCGTGGGTGGTGATGACTTTGAGATTGAGCAGGATTACGTGCAGTTCCGCCATCTGCTCGCGCAGTTGCCTGTCGGTCGAGCCGACGAAGGTGTCGGCCGTGCTGAAGACGTTGCTCGCTTTCGTCTCGACGCCGCCGAGTCCTTGAATCGCTTTTTGCAGTTCGTCGAGATCGACTTTGGCCGTTTCAGCAACCGGCGTCAGCTTCGGGAGGAAAAGTCCGAGATCGCTTTTCACCGTCGTGATGGTGTTGTTCAAATTGGTCACCGTTCCGTGGAGGTTGTCGATCAACTTGTTCGCGTTCGCCAGGACGGGTCCGATTTGCCCGGCGATTTGATCGATCCCCGAACTGGACCCGGCTTGAATCGTAGCATGGTTCGGCAAAGCTGGTTTGCCAGGCGTGCCCGCGGAGAGGGCGACGAATTTCGGCGAGAGCAAAGTGTCGGAGCTGAGTGACGCGGCGATGTCGTTAGGCAACGGCGGCACGCTTTCGTCGAGATCGATCGTCACCCGGACGGCGTCCTTCTTGTTCTTCTCGGCCTTCCGTTGCGCTGCACTAAGATGGTGGATCGCGATCACGCGGCCGGCGGGCGCGCCCGCATAACGAACCTCGGAATGAAGTTTGATCCCGGTGACGTCTTCGTAATCGATCTGCAAAGTGCGCGATGGCTTGTGCAAACGATAACCGGAGAGCGCGATCGTCAGGGCCGCGAGGAGGACGACGCTGCAAACGATCACGGCGAAGGCGACAAGATAATCGGAGAGGTTTTTCTTCATGGTATTTTCCGGTGGAGACGGCCGCGGGCGTTGACGAGCGGGCGCGGTTTCACGTGCGGATGATGTTCGTGGGCGTCCTGGGAAAGATTGAGCGGGATCGGCCCGTCGGGTTCGCCATTGATGAATTGCTGCACTTCGGGGATCGGGCTCGCGCGGATTTCGGCGGGCGTGCCCTGGGCGATGATCTTGCCGTGGTTGAGCATGATCATGCGGCTGGCGATACGGAAGGCGCTTGTCATGTCGTGGGTGACGACGATCGCGGTCATGCCGCTCTCGCGGGTGAGTTCCATGGTTAGTTTGTCGACCACGGCGGTCATGATCGGGTCGAGGCCGGAGGTCGGCTCGTCGCTGAACAGGAGCTCGGGATCGAGGGCGAGAGCGCGGGCGAGGCCGACGCGCTTTTTCATTCCGCCGCTGATTTCCGCCGGCTTCAGATTTTCGAAACCAGCGAGGCCGACGTTCTGCAATTTTTGTTTAACGACTTCGTCGATTTCCTCGGGGTTGAGCTCGGTGTGTTGAATGAGCGGAAGGGCGACGTTCTCGCCGACGGTGAGCGAAGCGAGCAGCGCGCCGGATTGAAAGAGCATCCCGAAACGCCGCCTTACCTTGACGATCTCGCGATCGTTCAAGCTCGTGATTTCCTGGCCGAAAATTTTGACCGAGCCGGAGGTCGGTTTCATCACGCCGACGATGTGGCGGAGAAGGGTGCTCTTGCCGCAACCGCTTCCGCCCATGATAACAATTGTCTCGCCACTCTCGATCGTTAGGGACAGGTGATCGATCACGGCGCGGTTGCCGAATTTCCGGACGAGATCGTCCACTTGCACGACAGGTTGGCTAGGCGAATTCATGCGCCGAAGAAGAAGACCGCGGTGAGAATGGCGTTGGCGATGAGCATGGCGAGCAACGCCTGCACGACCGATCCGGTCGTCGCCTGGCCAACGCCTTCCGCGCCGCCCTCGACATGGAGCCCAGCGTTACAGGCGATCGTGATCACGATCCAGGCGAAGACCACGCTTTTGATCACGCCGGAATAAAGATCCCACGTGTCGGCGCTCTCGAGCGCGCGCAGGATGTAGCCGGCGGTATCGAAGCTGAGCGCAAAACGGCACACCGACCAGCCGCCGAGCACGCCGATGTAATCGCCCAAAATCGTAAGCGCGGGAAGCATCACCATCATGGCGAGAAACCGTGGAACAATGAGGTAGCTAATGGGATTGATCGCCATCACTTCGAGCGCTTCGATTTCCTCGGAGACCTTCATCGTGCCGAGCTCGGCCGCGACCGCTGAGCCGCTTCGGCCGATCACGATAACAGCAATCAAGACCGGCCCCATCTCGCGCAACAACGTGACCATGACGAGATCGGGCACGTAAGTTTCGGCGCCGAGTTGTTGCAGCGAATGCGCCGCCTGCATCGCGAGAGTGACGCCGACGCTGAAGGCCGTGAGCGCGACCATCGGCGTCGCGCGGACACCAATCGCGACCATTTGCCGAAAGACCGGGCCGAGCTTGAACATCTGCCCGCGAAATGGCGCCAGGAATATCCAGTAGAGGAGGCTGAAGTTGAGCTGGAAGTAGGTTCTCAAGCCAAAAGCGCGCGGAGACTACCAGTCTTCCGCGTATGATTGCGAGGTTAGATTTTACCTTCCGGATTTCCCGGTCGCCCAAAGCGCGGACGATGATGCGGAAATGGCGATTTTCGCAACGCTTACCGCCCGCGAATATAGCCCGGTCATCCCGCTGCCTCTGGAGTGAAATCGTTTGTCAACAACACGCACCATCTGCCGGCAATTCCTTTGCGGCCGTGGGCAGGACGGCGCGCGGGCGTTGCCCGGGGCGGAACATCTGGGCGCCTTGTCCAAGCATGGGAGCGGGTTAGATTTATCCATTCTGAAAACGTTGCTTCGAGGGTTGGCTGCGACGATTGCGTTGACTTGCCTAACGACGACGGCAGCGCCCGTACCGGGAGCGACGATGAAGACGCCGGTCGATCGCTCTCACTGGCCGGCCGCTTTGCGCGACGTCCCTCTCGATCACCTCTCTTCCGGTGCGCTCATGCTTCTCGATCGCAACGGTGATCTCGTTAGGCCATCGACTTCAACTGAAACCAGAGCGGCGGCCGCGGCGGGCGTGACTCTCGATCTGCGGGTCGCGCCAAATCTTCGCCTCGGTGATGATCCCACGGCTTTGCCCCCTTCCATGCGCGCACAGGCTGAGCCGCACATTGCGCGTTCTCAGGTCGACCCCGACTTTCTCGTCGCCATCTTTCAGGAAGGTCGTTTCACCGATGGCGGCGCGGTCGATTGCGGCTACTCGGTGACGCGTGACGGCGGCCTGAGCTGGACGCGCGCGCTCGTCCCGAAATTAACGATGACGAGCGGCGGGCCTTATCCGCGCGCGACCGATCCGGTGGCCGGGATTGATCTCAACGGAAGGATCTTCCTCTGCACCGATGCCGCGACCAACGCCGATTTCACCCAGGGTCTTATACTCGTTAGTCACTCGCTCGATGGCGGCGTGACCTTTGACGCGCCGTCGGTCGTCTTTCAGCCGTCTATGAGTACGGATTTCACGGACAAACCATGGATGGCAGTGAATACTTTTAACGGTGTTCCTCACAGCGGCCGGGTTCTGGTGACCTGGACGGAGTTTGGGACGACGGACGCTTCGCCAATCTATCGCGCTTACAGTGACGACCACGGTGTGAGTTGGAGTGCGGCGGCGGCAATTCATAACCCCGCGACGATGGCGCAGGGTTCGCAGCCGCTCTTTCTACGCGACGGCCGCGTCGCGATTATCTATTGGAATTTTGCCGACAGCGGCCTTGGCGGCGACGATGCTGCCGCCCCCCTTGCCGCTCCGGAAGAGATCGACATGGTACTTTCGCAAAATGGCGGCGCCACCTTCGAACCACCGAGCAAGGTGGCCAACGTGACGCGCTATGAGCAGCCGAGCATTCGCAATGGTGTCTTTCTTCCTTCCGCTACCACCGATCGGGACCACGGAAATCTTTACGTCGTCTATCAGGCGCGCGATGCCGCTGGCGTGCCGCGCATCCTTTTCACGAAGTCGACCAATGCCGGCGCAAGTTGGTCGACGCCGATCGCGGTGACAGACAACCCCGGCACGGGAGTCTTCAACGCGGCCATCGCGGCCTCGCCGGACGGCAAAGAATTAACTGTCTCCTTTTACGACCAGCGCGACAACCCGCCGGGCAACACGACCCTTTGCAACCTTTACCTCGCGCAATCCGTTGACGGCGGCGCCACTTGGCAACCGAACATTCGCGTGACGAACAAGACAACCAACGCCGCGCTCGCTCCCCTCTCCGCTCAGGGTTACATGCTCGGCGATTACCTCGGCATCGCAGAAACGACCAGCCCGGACGTGCCGGCGGTGCCGGTCTGGGTCGATACCCGCACGGGTAATCCCGATCCCTTTATTACCCGCGTCGGGATCGCGGCGGAAGTGGACTTCGCCAGCTTTCAGGCATCGCGATTGTCCCTTGCGCAGATCCACGATTCGATCCTTGGCGGGCCAGAAGGTGACGCGGATGGCGATGGCGAAGACAATCTCTCGGAATTTCTTTCCCAGACTGAGCCTAACGATGCCGCTTCGGTCGTGCACACCGCGCGGCAGTTAAACATCTCGACGCGCGAGACAGTCGGCCGGGGCGACGACGTGCTCATCGGCGGATTCATTGTCAGCGGCACAACGCCCAAAAAAGTGCTCCTGCGTGCGATCGGACCGTCGCTCGCGCAACAGGGTCTCACCGGAGTTCTGCCCGATCCTACGCTCGAACTGCACGATAAGGCAGGCGAGATCATTGCGCAGAACGACGACTGGAAGAGCACGCAGCAGGATCAGATCGAAGCGACCGGCATTCCGCCTAATGACGATCGCGAATCGGCGCTCGTCATCGTTCTCGATCCAGGCGAATACACCGCGATCGTGCAGGGAAAAAACGGCGCGATCGGGACGGCTTTGGTGGAAGCCTACGATCTCGATCCGACGCCCGCTTCGAAGTTTGGCGACATCAGCACCCGCGGGAAGGTCGGGACCGAAGACAATGTTTTGATCGGCGGCTTGATCGTCGCGGACGAAGCGGCGGGACGCGCCAATGTTGTTTTGCGCGCTCTCGGGCCATCGTTAGGCAAAGCCGGCGTGAAAGGCGTGCTGTTGAATCCCGCCCTCGAGTTGCACGATGCGAATGGCGCGGTTCTCGCCACGAATCGGAACTGGCGCGATACTCAGGAAGGAATCATCAGCTCAACCGGGCTCGCGCCGGACGACGATCGGGAAGCGGCGATCTTCGCCACGCTCACCGCCGGCGAATACACCGCGGTCGTGCGCGGTGAAGGGAACACCTCCGGCGTCGGCCTGGTCGAAGCGTTTAATATTCCCTAAAGTTGCCGTTCCCTTTCGCCTTCGTCCGCGTTCAGTAGGCGGATGATCGCGCGAGCATTCGTTCTCGGGGCCGGGCTGGGCACGCGACTCCGCCCGCTCACCGACGACCTGCCGAAGCCGCTCGTGCCGATTTTTCAGAAGCCCCTTATCACCTTTGCCCTCGATCACCTCGCGGCCGCCGGGGTGAAATCGTTTGTCATCAACACGCATCATCTGCCGGCGCAGTTCGAGACGCTCTTCGCGGGCGGCAGTTACCGCGACCTCCCCGTCAGGTTGGTGCACGAACCGGTGCTGCTCGAAACCGGCGGCGGGATCAAGAACGCGCAGGCGTCGTTAGGCGCGGAGCCCTTTCTGGTTTACAGCGGTGACCTCCTGACCGATCTCCCGCTCATACCCCTGTTGGAAGAACATTTTTGCCAGGGAAATGATGTGACCCTCGCGCTTCGCCATACCGGTCTCGCGGCGCAGGTCGCGTTCCGCGATGGACTCGTTCTCGATATCGGGAATCGTCACGGGCAGCGGGGTAATCTCGATTACGCCAATGTCTCGGTCTGGAGTCCGCAGGCGTTCGATCGCTTTTCGTTAGGCGAGAAAATTTCATTCATTCCCGTCCTGACCAACTGGATCGCCGCCGGTGGCAAGATCGGGGGCGTCCTCCTGGACGAAGGCGAGTGGTTTAATCTCGGCTCGCCCGCGCAATATCTCGGTGCGCATCGCGCGATCATCGAGTGCAAGTGGCGGCCG
>DASXPA010000104.1:0-13360 GCA_036493915.1 Chthoniobacterales bacterium
AAAATTCATTGGCCGGAGCGGGCGGGAACGAGATAATGACGCGAGCCGGTCGCGTGGCGCAACCCCTCGCGCGATCTCTTGCCTAACCAAAATCTCGTCATGCCTTCCTTCGACATCGTTTCCGAAATCGACAAACAAGAAATCGACAACGCGATCAATCAGGCGCGCAAAGAGCTTGCCACGCGCTTCGATTTCAAAGGCAGCGTTGCCGAGATCGCACACGAAAAAGACAAGATTGTCCTGACCGCCGAAGACGCCTCGCATTTGCGCGGTCTGCGCGAGATTGTGATCGGCAAACTGGCGAAACGCGGCGTCGACCTGCGCAATCTCGATCAACAGGAGCCGGCGATCTCGTCAATCGGGCACGCGCGGCAGGAGTTGAAAATTCAGCAAGGTCTCGAAGGCGACAAAGCGAAGGAGATCATCCTGGCGATCAAAGGCGGCGGCTTCAAGGTGCAGAACCAGCTGCAGGATCGGCAGATTCGCGTGACGGGAAAAAAGCGCGACGAGTTACAGGAAGTGATCGCTTTCGTGAAAAGCAAGGACTTCGGTGTGGCGACGAATTTTCAGAACTTTCGCGATTGAAGACGGCCTATGTGACCTATAGGACTTATGTGACCCATAGGACCTATTGTCCGAGGAGACCGAAATGAAAAAAGTAAACCTAAGCGAAATCAACGAAGCGGAACGCCGCTCGCCGAAGGGCAAGTATCACAAGTTTGTCAAAGACATCTCGATCGCACTCGGGCGCGACAAAGACTCTCTCGACCTTGGCAAACGGCAGCCGTTCGATCTCGCGCTCGTCCGGATTCCCACGGGTAAGTCTTATTGTCCTTATCACGGTCACGGCGCGGAGACAGAGCTTTACCTTGTCGTTTCCGGCAAAGGGAGAGTCCGCGATCACACCGGCACGACGGAAGTCGGCGCGGGTGACTCGTTTCTCTTTGCGCCGGGCGAAGCGCATCAGCTTTCCGCCGCGGAGGGCGAGGATTTTGTCTATTACGTGATCGCCGATAACCCGCGCGGCGATACCTGTTACTATCCCGACAGCGGGAAGTGGGTCGTCATCAAGGAAGGCTCAGAGGAAGCGATCGCGAAGGGAGAGGAGACCGACTACTACGAAGGCGAAGAGTAACTGTGGACCCGGCCGACCCGCATAATCTGGAGCGGTTTCTCAAGGCTCAGGAAAAAGTTTTTGAGAGGGCTCTGCAAGAGCTGAGGCGCGGTCGAAAGGAGAGTCACTGGATGTGGTTTATCTTTCCTCAGATCGCTGGGCTGGGGAGCAGCCCGACGGCGCGCCATTACGCGATCAAATCCAAGTCCGAAGCGGAGGCCTATTTGCGCCATCCCGTTCTGCGGAGCCGGCTCACTCTATGTGCCGCTGCATTCCTAACTGTCGAGGGAAAGTCAGCGTCAGAAATCATGGGTTACCCAGACGACTTGAAGCTGCGCTCCAGCATGACGCTTTTTGCAGCAGTGTCTGACGACGAAGTCTTTCAGCGCGTTCTCGACAAGTATTATGATGGCGCAATGGACCAGAAAACGCTCGAGCTTCTCAGTTAGCCTCCGCGTCTGATCGCCGCGGCTAGACTCCGCGCTGCGTCGGCGTCCAGATGAACTTATGCATCTGGAGTTGGAAACGGACCGGCAGGTTGTCGGCCAGAACCCAATCGACGATTTCGCGCGGGTCAATGCGGCCGAAGATGGGGGAGAAGAGGACGGCGCGGCACCTTTCCGCGAGGCGATGCTCGCGCAGCTGCTGGCGGGACCATTCGTAATCTTCCCGCGAGCCGATGACGAACTTCACTTCGTCGCGCGCAGTGAGGTGCGCGATGTTAGAGAACATATTCCGCTCTCCCTCGCCGCTGCCCGGCGTTTTCAAATCCATGATCCGATGGACGCGCGGATCGACCGCGGAGATATCGTGCGCTCCGCTCGTCTCGAGGAGAATGGTGAGACCGGCGTCGGCCAAAAGCGTCATCAAAGGAAAAACGCTTTTCTGCAACAACGGCTCGCCCCCGGTGATCTCGACGAGCGGACAAGAGTAACTGACGACGGCATCGGCAATCGCGCCTAACGATCGTTTTTTCCCTTTGTAGAAAGCGTATTCGGTGTCGCAATAAGTGCAGCGGAGATTGCAAAAAGTGAGACGGACAAAAACGCACGGCAGCCCCGCCCACGTGCTCTCCCCCTGCACCGAAAAATAAATCTCGTTGATCGTCAGCTTCTTCTCGCGATCGGGCATCAGATCGGAATCTATCACCGAAGCGTCTTGAGTTGTAGCCGTGGACGGTGAGCTTAGTTGCTGGAAATAGTCTCGTCTCGGCTGGATCACGGCTCACGGCTACAAGTACAAGTAGAGCTTTGTCAAAAGTCATTTCCGGCTCTCTAGGATGTAGCGTCGCTGTCCTCAGCGGACCTTTTCCAGCCGGGCGCGCCTGCGCATTTAAAACGTCGGCAGCGGCGCTCCTACGATCCCACGAGCGCGCCTGGGGAGACGTTGTGCGCTGCGGCAGACCCGCCTGGATTGAAAGCCAGAAATTTATCAAGCCGTCGGACGCCTCTGAGGGGACGAAAAGCCAGCGATCGCCGCCTCACTCCAATCGCAGGGCGGAGCCGCCAGATCCTCGGCGTCGCAGAGTTTCCGCCCTCCATTGCACAGGGTGTTGACTTCCAAGGGATCACCTCGGGGCAAGCGAGGCGACGATTTTGTTGAAGCGCGGATCGCCGCGTAGCGGATCCCAAAAGGGAAATAATTTTAGCACGCCGTAGCAGGCGACGTAAGTGCCCCCAGGCGTATGCGCGCCACGAGACAACTCCTGCAAACTCACATCCTTGTCGCCCGCCCATGCCGCGATCATGGCGAAATAAACAATCATTCGCTGCCCGTTAATGGAATCTTTTGCGACTGGCAGAACCTCCATTGCACGCCGCCCTTCCTTCAGTGCCGCGTCCCGGTTACCCAAAGCCGCGTCGATTAGACCCAAAAGGCAGAGTGCCGGGCCGTAATCCTTCTGTTTCTGCACGACCCGCTCCTGTTGCAGGCGCGCCGCGCTAAAGGCTTTGCGCGCCCGGGCATCGTCGTGCCTTACGCGCGCGAGCAGACCTTCGCCGAATTGATTGCTCAAAACGACGGGGCCATCAGCCCAGAGCGGGCTGTTACCGAGCGTGGCCAGAGCTTGCTCCGCCCCGGGCCAATCGTGCTCGATGAGCGCGAGAAAGAACCAATTATCTGCCGTATCGCCGATGGAAGCGGGCTGCTCGGTTCGGATTCGCTCGATGACTTCACGCAAAGGCTTGATGTCTGCTTTCCAAAGCAAATCGACGAGCGCGCGGGTGGATCGTATCTCAATATCATCGGGCGTGATCGCCAGAGCGCGATCGAGCACGACACATTCCTCCGGATAACGCTGGAGGAATTGATAGCTGAGAGCGATCTGCACGAGAGTGGAACGGTTTCGCGGGTCGAGGGCGACCGCGTGCTCGAGATCGCGCAAGCCTTCTTCGTGCCTCCCTTCGCGGCGTAGGATATAGCCACTGAGTTCAAAAACCCGCGGATCGTTAACCAGGGTGCGACGCGCAATTTGCAGCTCGGCAAGCGCCCGCCGATAATCGCGAAGCCCAAAATAAAAGTGCTCCGCCCGTGCAAGATGCGTCTCAGCCGCATCGGGACGGAGTCGGGCGGCATTTTGCAGAGCGCTTTCGGCGAGGGCGAGACGAGCAGTGGTGTGATCATGGCCGAGCGCGTAAACGATGTCGTTTGCTGTAACGAGTTGGCAGTAGGCTGCAAAAAAGCCGGGATCGCGCGCAATCGCGTTGTCCAGAATTTCAATTGCCTGGAAGAAATTCTTCGTTTGCGCGAGGTTAAATCCGGTCGTCAGAAGAAGAGTCTTGGCCCGGGTGTAATCGTCGAAAGCGGCGAGATCGGCGGTGGGAGGCTGCGCGATCGCCGCCTTTTCGTTAGGCGAGAGCTTGGCCTGCAACTGTCCCGCAATCGCTCCCGCGATTTCGCTTTGGATGGCGAAGACGTCGCCGAGCGGGCGGTCGTAAACTTGCGCCCATTGGTGCGCGTCGGTGCGTGCGTCGATGAGTTGGGCATTTACCCGCACTTTCTGTCCCGCCCGCTGGACACTCCCTTCGAGCAAATGCGCGACTCCGAGCGCGCGGCCGATTTCCCGCATGTTACGCGTCGTCCCGCTCTTGTACTGCATCACGCTCATGCGGCTGACTACCTTTAAGTCCGCGATCTTCGCCAGATCGGTCAGGATTTCGTCCTGCATGCCGTCGGCGAAAAACTCATTCGCTTTTTCCGCGCTGAGATTTTCGAAGGGGAGAACAGCGATGCTCTTTTCCGGGACGGAAGAGAGCGTCGGCGTGGCCGACCCCGCTGGGGCCGATCTGGTTCTTGCTCGCGCGCGACTCTCTCGCAGAATCCCCGGCGCGAAAATAGTCCCGAGCACCGCGACCCCAAATAGGATTAATCCAGCGACCACCAAACCGATGGAGAGAGGAAAACGTTTTACCCGTCCCGGCGGCGCCGCGGCCCCGGACGCCGCTCGGGCCGGCTTGAAACGTTCGGGCGGATTGGGATTCCCAGCTTCCTCAGTATACAAATTTACGATCGAGAGGGTGAGGCCGTGCTTTACGCTACATTCGCCGAGGTCGTGCAGATGTGGCTGCCAGCGCCGATAGTGCCCGAGGTCTTCGGCCACGCGTTTCGAGAGCAGGATGTGCCCGGCGTCGCCGCAATCCATCACGCGTTGTGCGATGTTAATGCCGCTGCCAGCGACATTCGACCGCTTGTTGATATCAGTGATGTTACTCACCGGGCCGCTGTGAATTCCCATGCGCACGCCAAATTCGCGCTGGCTCCTTAAGGCGACGCCGATTTCGAGCGCGCAACGCACGGGAGCTTCCAACGAGCTCGAGAAAACCAGCGCCATCCCATCGCCGGTGGGGATGCGGATCAATTGCGAAGCCTCCCTGGCCGCGCGAAACGCTTCCGTACTGGCGACAATCCCGTTGAGTTCTTCTAAAATCTCATGCTGCTCATCGATTAATAATTTGGAGTAACCGACAACGTCGATAAACAAGACATGGGCGATTTCGAGCTGCAGGTGTGATTCAGGCGCCACGAATTTACTAGCTCTCCGGGAACGTTCGAACGTAGCGGAAAATTCGAAAATCGAAACAAATGGGAATAGCGAAGGTTCAAAAATAGCGGGAAGCGGGCTCGTTGGTGTTTCGAACACTTGAACTTTGGAGATTCGGCCTTGTTTGGAATTTTGATATTCGCGTTTCGTGCTTTCTCTCAGGCTGCCGCGGGGCATTCAACGGCTGGCCGAATGCAGGTACCGGCGCAGAATGCCGCGATAAGGACGCGGCTCAATCGCGGCAAAGCCGCAACGCAGGCCGCGAAGCGGGCGAGGCTGGGCTTTCAACCTCGCAATTTATCCTATGGGTGGTTTGCGGGCTTCTTCAAGATCTCAGGACAGGTCCTTTGCCTCGCTCAGGATGACAACACTTCATTCAACACTTGTGAAGATGGCTTGGCTTCTACAGCGCTAGACCCAGAGCCAGACCAGCCGCACGGCGAAGAAGAGCATGACAAGCGCGCTCAGGGCTTGCGTCCCGATTTGCCAGGCAGGTCGGGCGAAAATACGCGCGCCCAATTTTAAAGCCGTGCAGAGCACGATCGTCCACAGGATCGCGCCCGAGACGACCGCGACCGCGAGCACGACCGAGTTAAGAAAACTGCTCTGCTGCTGGGTGCTGCTTTGACCGCCCATGACCGCAAACCAGAAGCCGATATTCCAGGGACTCGTTAGGGCGAGGACCAGCCCGAGAAAGTAGCCGCGCGAAAGCTTCGATTGCCGCAATCGCGCAGGGGCGTCGACATTTTGACGATGCGCATGCGCCGTCTGCCACGCCCCGCGGGCGAAATTCCACGCGAGAAAAATCAAAAGGAGGAAACTGATCACCCCAAGCGCGAGATGAAGTCGCGGCGAGGCGAGAAGCGCGCCCGCGCCCGCCGCCACCGCGAGCGCCCAGCAAAAATCCCCCGAGCACGCTCCGAGTCCCAGTTGCCATGCGCTCCAGAATCCGCCGCCTTCCGCCCGCGGGATCAAAGCCCGCCGGATCATCTCTGCGTTGATTGGTCCTGGCGGCCACGCCACCGACCAACCGAGGACGAGGCCGTTCGCGATCGTCGCTCCGGAGAAAGCGGTCATCGCTAGGCCAAAGTCACATCCCGCATTTTTCGCGTGCTTCGGGATAGCTCGAGCGCACCCGCACGAGGCTCGCGAGATAATGGTCGGTCTCTGGCGCGCTTTTGATCTTCTCCAGGTTCACCGGCGTGTAGAGGCGCGAGAAAATCGCGTGCACGATTTTGCTCCGGAGAACGCTCTTTTCCCCGTAGCCAAACGGAATGTTGCTCGACCAAAAGCGCACATACTCCAGCCCCATCTTCGTTTCCGTCCCGAGGTAAATCACCGAGTGGCCGTGTTCTTCACTCCCAACCTCCGGCGACCAAAAGATCTTCATGAAATCGCCCGGCTCGGCTTCATCGAAGTCGTCGAAGTTGCGCCCAATCCCGAGTTCGTAAAAAAGGCGTGCGGTTCCCGGGCCGTTTGCATTCCAGCGGCCCCAGATCCCTTCCCCGTCGCGCTGGCCGCGGATCATCAGTTGATCGAGTGTCTCGTAATTGAGTTGGAGATCGCCTCGATCGCGCAGCGCCTCGACCGTCTTCATGAAAACGAGATAAGTCGCGCCGGAGCAGTAACTCGGCGAAGCGGAGCCGGGGAGGATGAAGAATTTGCCCGACTCGAAGTGTGCTGCCGACTGCAGCCGGATCGTTGCCGCGCGCGAGGCAGAATAATTTCCGCCGTGTGGCATCGCTTTCACCTGTTGAAGGATGACGGCGTTGAGCGGACTCGGCGCGAGTTGGGCCCGCGCGGGCGCGGCCGCGAAGCAAAGCGGAAGAAACGCGACAGCGACGAGGAAACGCACGGGAGATCAATAAGGGAAATCACTGGCGCGGCAAGAATTCCCGCATCTTGGGATGCGAATCCGAATCCTTACGATAATTTCGAGAAGGCGCGAGACTCCTCGAAGTTGGCTTTCTCCAAGGAGTATGTTAACCAAAACTCCCATGCTGCGTTTCACAAAAATGAACGGCGCGGGCAACGATTTCGTCCTCTTCGACAATCGCAAGGGCGGGGTCAGCCTAACGACGACGCAGATCGCACAACTCTGCGATCGGCATCGCGGCATAGGGGCCGATGGCGTCCTCTTGCTCGAACAACCACGCAACGGCGCCGACTTCCGGATGCGCTATTACAACGCCGACGGCGGCGAGGCCGAGATGTGCGGGAACGGCGCGCGCTGCTTTGCCCGCTTCGCCGATCGCACTGCCGGTCCGCTGGAGAAGCTTTCCTTCGAAACGCCCGCAGGCGTGATCGGCGCCCGGCTCGAAGCCGGTCTTGTGAGGCTGGAAATGAGTGAGCCGCGCGATTTGCGCCTCGAACCCGGAGGCACGAGTTACGTGGACAGCGGTGTCCCGCACGTCGTCATGCAGGTGGCGAAAATCGACGAGGTCGATGTGCGGAAGCGCGGCTCGGAATTGCGCCACAGCCCGCGCTATGCGCCGCGCGGCGCCAACGCCAACTTTCTGGAAAAGCGCGGTCCGCAGACCATCGCGATCCGCACTTATGAACGCGGCGTCGAAGACGAAACGCTCGCTTGCGGGACCGGCGTCGTCGCCAGCGCGATCGTTTTTGCCGCGATCGAAAAGGTCGACGGTCCGATCGATGTGCAGGTCCGCGGCGGCGAAACCTTGCAGGTGAACTTCTCCCGCAAAGGCGAGGGGTTCACTGGTGTGACCCTGACCGGCCCGGCCGATTTCGTCTTCGAAGGAACGATCGAGCTTTGATTGCCTAACGAATATGTTTCGCGGCGCCTATACCGCTCTCGTCACACCGTTCCGCAACGACGCCATCGACGTCGAGGCTTTCGAACGGCTGATCGAAAGTCAGATCGATGGCGGCGTGAATGGCATCGTGCCGATCGGAACAACCGGCGAATCGCCGACGTTGGCGCCAGCGGAGCGCCATCAGGTCATCGAGCTGGCGGTGAGAGTCGCGCGCAAACGCTGTGCGGTGATCGTCGGCACGGGCTCGAATTCCACGCGTGAGGCGATCGCGCACACCCGAGAGGCGGAGGAACTGGGCGCGGACGGCGCGCTGCTCGTCGCGCCCTACTACAACAAGCCGAGCCAGGAAGGGCTTTTTCAGCACTTCGCAGCAATCGCCGAAGCGACCGCGCTGCCGCTCGTGCTCTATAATATCCCTGGCCGCTGCGCGATCGATGTCGGCGCCGACACCGTCGCCAGGCTGGCGGAGCGCTGCGTCAACATCGTCGCGATTAAAGAGGCGAGCGGGAGCGTCGATCGGGTGAGCGAGCTGGCGCGGCGTTTGCCTAGCGAGTTTAGCATCCTGAGCGGCGACGATTCTTTGACTCTGGCCTTTCTCGCGGTCGGCGCGGTCGGCGTGGTGAGTGTGGTCTCGAATCTTTTCCCAGCCCAAATTTCACAGCTCGTCCGGCTGTTTC
Source organism: Chthoniobacterales bacterium (assembly GCA_036493915.1). Lineage (GTDB taxonomy): Bacteria > Verrucomicrobiota > Verrucomicrobiia > Chthoniobacterales > UBA10450 > Palsa-1392. The sequence goes on from DASXPA010000104.1 coordinate 8,608, forward strand.
TCGAAGGAAAAGTGGCCGAAGCACGGCAACTGCATCAGAAATTTTATCGACTCTTCAAAGACCTTTTCATCGAGCCCAACCCGGTGCCGGCGAAAACCGCGCTCTCCTGGCGCGGCGCGATGTCGGCCGAGGTTCGGCTGCCGCTCTGCGCGATGAGCCCAGCGAATGAAGAACGGCTTCGGAAGACGCTGCAGGAAATTGAGGCAGCGCGTTGATGCGCATCCTCCTCATCGGCGCAGGCGGTCGCATGGGTCACGCCGTGCTTGCCGCCGCCGCGCAGGATTCCAGCCTCACGATCGCGGCGAAGGTGGAACGCGGCGGAGCGCTCGCGCTCGCGCTCGAAAGGTGCGAGGTGGCGATCGATTTTACCGTCGCTGAGGCGACCGAGGGCGTGGTGCAAAGCTGCGCCGAGCGGCGTAAACCGCTCGTTCTCGGGACGACCGGGCAGAGCGCCGGCCAAAAGGAGGCGATCGCCGCTGCCTCGCGGGAAATTCCAATCGTCTTCGCGGCCAATTTCAGCATTGGCGTGAACGTTCTCTTCGCGCTCGCCCGTCGCGCCGCGGAATTGTTAGGCAAAGAATTCGATCGCGACATTATCGAGATGCATCATCGGACGAAGAAGGATGCGCCGAGCGGCACCGCGAAACGGCTGGCCGCGATTCTCGGGGAGGATTTGGTCGAACCGGTTTCGGTGCGCGCGGGTGACATTGTCGGCGAACACGCGGTCATTTTTTCCGGAACGGGCGAGCGGTTGGAGTTGATTCATCGCGCCGGAAGCCGAGCGACTTTTGCGCAAGGGGCACTGCGCGCTGCGCGCTGGGTCGTCAGGCAGTCAGCGGGTCTCTACAGCATGGAAGATGTGCTCGGGTTGTAATGACGGCCTGCCGCGAAGCTCCGGGGGAGGACCGACTGGTAGTCCGTCGCACTTGGGCGAGTCTCGCCCAAGGCCGGTTTGCGCGGGAGTGCAGCTCGCCGGCAAGAAATGACGGCGGTCGTTCAGGAAGATTTTTCCAGTCTTCTCTTCGCGCGGGTTGGAGGCAGACTGCCTCCAACGACGGGGTGACACCCCGTCCTCCCCGGAGCTTCGCCGTCGCGCCTTCTTCTGATTTCACCCGATGAGAGCAGGCATCGCGCTCGGCGCCAATCTTGGCGACCGCCTGGGTAGCCTAACGACGGCGCGCGAAATGATTTTCGCTTTGCCCGACGTTTTGGCGCCGCAGCTTTCGTCTTCTGTTTACGAAACGGAGCCGGTGGAATGCGAACCCGAGGCGGAGAAGTTTCTCAACGCCGCGATCGAAGTCGGCTACGACGGCGAGCCGCTCGCGCTCCTGCACGCTTTGCGGGAAATCGAAAGCCGGCTCGGCCGGCCGGCGGAGCATGAGGCGAATCGCTCGCGCCGGATCGATCTTGATCTGCTCTATCATGGCGGGCGGGTGCGAGATGACCGGGAGCTGCAGCTGCCGCATCCACGCCTGCATTTGCGCGGGTTCGTTTTGCTTCCCCTGGCGGAGATTCGGCCGAGCCTCGTTGTGCCCGGACAAACCAGAACCGTCGGCGAGTTGAGTGAGGAGCTGGCCTCCACCGCCTCGGTGGTGCGCGCGGCGCGACAGTGGTAGGGTCGCGGGCAAATGGAGGATCTCCGCGAGCGCAAGCGCCGCCGGGAGCGAATCACCGCCCTGACGGCTTACGATTATCCGACCGCGCGACTGCTCGATGAGAGCGGGATCGACATCATTCTCGTCGGGGATTCATTAGGCATGGTCGTCCTCGGTTACGCGGACACGACGGAGGTGAAGTTTGAGGAAATGCTCCATCACACGCGGGCGGTTGCGCGCGGGGTGAAACGCGCGTTGCTCGTCGCGGATCTCTCCATCGGCACCTACGATACGCCGGAGACCGCGGTCGCGAACGCACACCGCCTTGTTGAAGCCGGAGCGCAGGCCGTGAAGCTGGAAGGTGGAAAGAGTCACGTGCCGCAGATCGAAGCGATCGTTAGGCAAAAAGTTCCGCTCATGGCGCACATCGGCATGCTCCCGCAAAGCGTCCGCGAAGAAGGCGGCTACAAAGTCAAAGGTCGCGGGCCGATTGAAGCGGAGCGTCTGCTGGAGGACGCGCGCGCGGTGGAAAGCGCGGGGGCGTTTTCGGTCGTGCTCGAAATCGTCGCCGCAGAAACCGCCCGTCAGATCACCGAGGCGATCGACATTCCGACGATCGGGATCGGTTCGGGCGAAAATTGCGATGGACAGATTCTTGTCACGCACGATCTCATCGGACTCTATCCCTGGTTCACGCCGAAGTTCGTCTCGCCGGTCGTGCAAGTGGCGGAGGAGATTCGGCGCGCGGCGCGGATTTTTGCCGATCGCACCCGTGGAGAGATTCGTTAGGCGAGACGACCGCCGAGGTTTGACAAACTTTTTTGCGAGTCGTTTGTCTCCATTGAAATGAGAGCTGTGACCGCCCGCACTGCTGCGCCTCTCCCGGTTTGGTCCGGCCGGAGCAAGCAACGCAATTGGCTCCTCGTCGGGCTGATCGCGTCGCTCACCCTGCACGCTCTTCTTTGCGTCTATTTTTATCGGACACACTTTCAGCCCACCGTGCCACTTGGGATCGAAAAACGGCCGCCGCCGACTTTCAAAGTAAAGAGCGTCGATCTGAATCCCAAACCGCTCGAACAACCGGCCGCGGCGGAGGCGGCCGAAGCGGCCAAACCGAATCCCGACAAAACGAAGGTGCAGCTGCCGGAAGATCAAAAGTCATTCGATAAACTTCTCCAGGAGGTGCACTCGACCGCGGCGCTGCCAGACGACACCCGCGATGTCCTGCCCGACAAGCCGAAGGTTGAGGAGACGAATCTGAATTCGGTCATCAATGAGATTGAACAAACGACTGCACAAAGTCTGCCGCGCACTGCGAATGCGAAAAGGCAGCAATCGTTGCTGAACAACGTCGCCGACTCAGGCCGACCGCAACCGGCCTTGACCGGCACGGAGCTGGCGACGAGCACGACGATCAAACACCCGGGCGCCTTCAACGGCCTGCCCGGCGACAGTGCTGGGCCGCGAACCGATCGCGCACCGGGTTTCAGCGATCTCGAATCGCTTCTCTCCCAGAAGGGGCCGCTCGGTTCAGGGACGAGGTTCAAGATGCCTAACAATCAGCTCTTCGCCTACGACAGCGCCGAGCTGAGTGGGAACGCGGTCGAGCAGTTGCAAAAGGTGGCGACGCTGATCAAGCGAAACCCGAATGCGACCTTCACACTCGAGGGGTACACCGATTCGTTTGGCTCCGATGAATACAACCTCGACCTCAGCCGACGGCGCGCGGAAGCGGTCAAGGATTATCTCGTCAGTTCGTTAGGCATCAATCCCGCGCAGATCGAGACCCGCGGTTACGGGAAGGCAGATCTTCTCACCTCGCCGGATGCGTCGATCGAGGAACAAGAAGTGAATCGTCGCGTGGTCGTGGTGGTGCACTGAGACTTGCTTCGCTAGGCACAACGAATCTTCCCGGACACGTTTCGCGCAACCGGGAACATACGGGACGCGTCCCGTGGCGTTTCCCGCGCATCCAACAACTTGTCATCCTGCCCGAAGCGAAAGATCTCACGGATAGCGCAACGCTCTTATCCGAGCCATCTCTTGAAAACGCTCGTGAGCTTCTTCGCTTTGCTCAAGATGAAAAAGGATGTGGGCGCTACCAGTTCTTGACCCAACCGGCTTTGCCTCTGGCTATGCTTGAGCCGGCGGTGCTCCAGAGATCGAATGTCGGATTGTAACCTCGTCCGCCTCCCGCCTCGCCGGCGGTGGAGTAGCCATAGCTGTTCCTGAAAGGGTCCGTGATGAACTGCACATTTCCCGTGGCTGGACTCAGCTGGTAAGCTTTGAAGCTAAGGTAACTCTTGACGCCAGCATTTGGCTGACGGTCCGCATCCAAATCTCCGCTCAGACTTTTGTAAAGCTGGAGGCTGGCAGTTTGATAATGACTCGGATCGACTACGGTTCGTGGATCGACCGAGTTGTCGTTAGGGTAAATCCCATGATCCGCCTTGTAATTTTCGAGCGCAGCGGACATCGCCGCGATATCGGCTTCGGTACGGCAGCGCGCGCCTTTGTTGTGCACATAACTGCTCGTCGCCAGGATCAGGCCCGCGAGAACGAGGATGATCGTCATCACGACGAGAACTTCGACGATGGTGAAGCCCGTGCCTGTTGTAGCCGGGGGCGCTGACCCCGGCCCGCAGACAACTTCCGCTTCAGGCCAGCCGGGTTCACGGCCCCCGGCCATAACAGGCACAGGCATCGCTAGGTCTGTTGCTGCAAACCGCCGATGATACTGATCAAGGGCATGAAGAGCGCGATCACAATCGTGCCGACGACGAGCGCCAGAAAGACGATCATAATCGGCTCGAGCAGAGAGGTGAGGCCGGCGACGGCGTTATCGACTTCGTCGTCATAAACTTCGGCGATTTTCAGAAGCATCTCCGGAAGCTGCCCGGTCTCTTCGCCAACGTCGATCATGCTGATGACCATCGGCGGAAAAGCCGTGCTCGCTTCCAGCGGTTGCGCGATCGATTCGCCCTCCTTTACCGAGTCGTGGACCTGGACGATCGCGTTGGCGATGACGACGTTGCCAGCGGTTTCCTTGGTAATGTTGAGGGCCTGCAGAATCGGCACGCCGCTGGTAACGAGCGTGCCTAACGTTCGCGTAAAGCGGGAAATGGCGCTCTTGCGCACGAGATCGCCAAAGAGCGGTG